>CABXTC010000022.1 GCA_902515095.1 uncultured Pelagibacteraceae bacterium | reverse complement strand
ATTTTTTTTTTATTCAGATCAATTTTATATTTTTTTTTATTAATAATTGTGCGAATTTTATTTTCTAAATCTTCATGATTAAACGCTTGGATACCGAAGTAATTAGGATATTTTCTCTCAAAATTTGATTTTAAAGGTCGGTATACAATAGTTGGAATATTTGCTGCAAAAGACTCAATTCCAGAAGTGCAGCTATTATGAATTACTAATTCAGAGTTTCTAACCCATTTTCCAATACTTCCTTCTTTAATAACAAAAATATTTTTATAATTTCCTATAACTGCTTTCCAAGCTTCAACACTTTCTGTTGGGTGTGGTCTTATTATGATATTATAATTAGAAAATTTCCTCGAAATGTACCGAAGTGCAAAAATAAATTTTGAAGTCAATCTTAGTTGATAAGCTTGAAAATCGTAATTCCAATATTCATCAAAACCTCTATCAAAATATTTATTTTCTCTATTAAGAATTACATCTTGCCATATTCTTTGTTCATGTAGCATCGACCCAAAATTTGAAGTGATTAAAAAATATTTTTTATTTTTCTTAATAGTTTTTTTTCTATCTAAATTAAAATACCTATTAAACTCTGATCTCCAAAAATCAACTCTTGGGTTTCCAGTATTAACTAACTTTTTTTTATATTTTATAAATTTCTTTTTAAGTAAGTTATAATCATGATTTCCCCATGTAAAAATTGCATCTGTAAGTCTGACTGTTTCCTCACCATATCTTTGATTCATAAATCCTGTAAAATCATTGTCTATAAAGCCACCTTCTTCATCTATAGAAGTAACAATGCTTCCAATTTTTTTATAATTTTTCAATTGTTTAATTCTTGAGTCTGCTGGCGTAATACTTTTTTCAAGAAGAATTCCAGGTTTTAATATTTTTTTTTCCAATAAAGATAAAGTTAATTCATGAGGGCCTAGTATTACATCATGACCTCTTTCCGCAGCGCATAAAGCTAACAAAAGTCTGGATTCTAACTCTCTAACTTTGATTTCGATTTTGATATAAATGTTCATAATTTATTTTTTGAAATTATTTTTAATATCTATTAGGTTTCGTGGTCTCTTTAAATTTTCAAATGTTCCTTCATTAATGTAAACATTTAAAAAAGTTGACTCTTTGGATTTAAAAAACTTTAAAATATTTTTGTTTAGATCTGGTTTTTTTTTAATTTCAAAATAATTCTTAAACCCGAAAGTTTTTGCAAAAAGTTTTAAATTTATTTTTCTGATATTATTAATTTGACCACCTACAGACTCGTGAGTATTATTATTCAATAAAATATATTTTAAATTTTTTTTTTTATGTAATTGTAAATTTATAAATGATCCCATATGCATTAATAAAGATCCATCACCATCAAGTATAATATTCTGTTTTTTTGAATTAAGTGAAGCACCTAAACCTACGCTTAATGTATGACCCATACCCCCAATTAAATAAAAAACTTTCCTGTTTGTTTTTTTTTTATCGAGTAAAACCTGGTATAGTTCTCTCGAATTATAACCTGTGGAAGAAATAACTCTGTCACTTAACTTTACTTTATCTACTAAATTTTCGATAAATTCTTGTCTAGATATAAAATTATTTCTTTTTTTTGTTTTTATTTTTTTATTAAAAGTTTGGATTGACTTATTCTTAATGAGTATTGCAACTGGTTTTAAATTTTTTTTAGAATGAGAAATTAAATTTTTAATTTTCTTCAAATCATTATCATTATTTAAAATAATATGTTTAATATCCATTAATTTTAAAAAATCTCTTGTAATTTCCCCTTGAGCCTTATGTTGCGGTTCATCACGAGTATTTGGAGATCCTCTCCAGCCAATTAACAATACTAAAGGTATTGAATAAACTTTTTTATGAGCCATGGAAATTAAAGGATTTATTGCATTACCTAATCCCGAGTTTTGCATATAAACTAGAGCTATTCTGTTAGTGTCCAAATGATATCCGATAGATAGGGCAACTGCCGATCCTTCATTCTGAGTCACAAAATTTTGTTTTTCCGGAATGTTATTAGTAAAATTTTTTAAAACACTATCAGGTACGCCGATAAAAAAATTAATTTTATTTTTTTTGAATTCGTTAAATAATTTTTTCGGGGATATCATTTATACATCTAATCATTTTGTATTTCATGCAACAAAGACTCTTTTTAACCTATAAAGATCTTGCCCACACTTATTAGAGCCATCTATTGTTGTAACTGAGCTAATTACATTATTATTTTTTAATTTATCTATTACATTTTGAGTGAAAGTTATTTTTGAACCTTCTGGATATGAATAATGAATATTTTTTAAATTTAGATATTTCTTAATTTTTTTTATACTTATTCCAATTTCTTTATTTAATATTTTGTTTTTCAAAAAACCTAGTGTCAAGTGAGAATGACTGTGACCACCAAAAGTTATCAATCTATTATTTTTATACTTACGAATATCCTTCCAGGAAAGCTTTTTATCAATCATCAATTTTGATTTTAAACTATTTTTAAATCCAAGTTT
>CABXTC010000021.1 GCA_902515095.1 uncultured Pelagibacteraceae bacterium | reverse complement strand
TATGAGAATTAGATAAGTTTCTAGCGATTAATAATCCTATCTTATCAGAAAAAATTTCGTTTCCTTCGTTATCAATTACGCCAACACGATCCCCATCTCCATCAAAACCAAAACCTATATCAGCATTATTTTCTTTTACCGATTTAACTATAGCATGAAGCATTTCTAGATCTTCAGGGTTTGGATTATATTTTGGAAAATTCCAGTCTAAATTACAGTCTAATTCTATTACTTCACACCCTATTCCTTTAAGTATATCAGGAGCAAAAATACCCGCTGTACCATTTCCACATGCGACCACAGCTTTTATTTTTTTTCTTAATTTATTCTTACTTATTAAATCTTTTTTATAAATTTTATCAAAATCTTTTATTTGTTTTTCATTACCTTCACCCGTAGTAAAATTTTGGTTTAAGGTGATTTCTTTTAATTCTTTCATTTCCTCAGGAGCGTGCGTTAATCCTTTTTTGATACCCATTTTTACACCTGTCCAACCATTTTCATTATGACTAGCTGTTACCATCGCAACTGCATCCGCATCTAAATTAAATTGTGCAAAATAAACCATAGGTGATAAAGATAAGCCAATATCTTCAACGAAACACCCCGTTGAAATCAAACCTTTCTTTAAAGCTGACTTTATTTTTTCACTGTATGATCTGTAGTCATGTCCGACTATTATTCTTGGGTTTTCTTTTTTAGTATGCTCTTTAATTTGGGTACCTAGACCTTTTCCAAGATTCGTGATCCCTAGCTCGTTAATATCTTTTTCATAAATCCACCGTGCGTCATATTCTCTAAAGCCGAATGGGTCTATTTTTATTGATTGAGTCATGTTGTTAATTACTTACATTTTTTTCACTTTTATAGTTGAATTTTTTTTTCACTGTTCTATAAATGTTCTATTGATTTACGTGATATTTAGTATATCAATATTAAGCGTATACAACATATAGTTGTTTTCGCTATAACAACAAGATATATTAACTAAAAATGAATAAAATACTATCACAGGCCCTAAAGCAAGCTGTCTCTGAATATAGCCCAGAGGTCAAAGAAGTACAAAAAAGCAATAGACCAGATTTATTCTCATTAAATAATGAAACTGAGCTGTTTCAAAATGATAAGGGCATAATAATTAAAATTGACCGATCAAAAGACGTAAATTTAACAGACTTCGGCAAAGCAACTCTAAAAGATAGATATCTTGGTCACAATGAATCTTTTCAAGATTTATTTGCTAGAGTAGCTAGCACATATGCGGATGATAATCTGCACGCACAAAGAATTTATAACTACATTAGTAACCTTTGGTTCATGCCAGCTACACCAGTTTTATCTAATGGTGGAACTAAAAGAGGTTTACCAATTTCATGTTTTTTAAATGAAGCATCAGATAGCTTGGGCGGCATCTTGGATCTTTGGAGTGAAAACGTTTGGTTAGCTGCAAAAGGTGGAGGTATTGGAAGTTATTGGGGCAACTTAAGATCAATAGGTGAGAAGATTGGAAAAGTCGGAAAAACTTCTGGAATTATTCCATTTATAAAAGTTATGGACTCTTTGACTATGGCAATTAGCCAAGGTTCGTTAAGAAGAGGATCCGCAGCATGCTACCTTCCGATTGATCATCCTGAAATTGAAGAGTTTATGGAAATGAGAAGACCAACAGGTGGTGATCCAAATAGAAAAGCACTAAACTTACATCATGGTGTTTTAGTTTCGGATGCGTTTATGCGAGCTGTTGAAAGTGATGATCAATGGGCATTAAAAAGTCCAGCCGATGGAACAGTTCAACAAACTATATCTGCAAGAAATTTATGGATTAGATTATTAACTGCAAGAATTGAAACAGGTGAACCCTACATTATTTATATTGATACTGTTAATAGACAAATTCCTCAACATCATAAGTTGGCAAATCTTACAGTTAAAACTTCAAATCTTTGTAGTGAAATAACTTTGCCTACCGGTGTAGATAAGGATGGAAGAGACAGAACAGCTGTTTGTTGTTTGTCTTCGCTTAATTTAGAAAAATATGATGAGTGGAAAGATGATCCAGATATGATTGGGGATGTAATGAGATTTTTAGACAATGTTTTGTCTGACTTCATTAATAAAGCACCTGAGCAATTTAAAGACGCAAAGTACTCAGCTGAGAGAGAAAGAAGTGTTGGATTAGGAGTGATGGGCTTTCATTCGTTTTTACAGAAAAAAAGAATTCCACTTGAGTCAGTGATGGCAAAATCTTGGAATAAAAAAATTTTCAAAAATATTCATGAAAAAGTAAACCAAGCTTCAAAAGATTTAGCTGATGAAAGAGGAGCTTGTCCCGATGCTGCAGAATACGGTTTTCAGGAAAGATTTTCTAACAAAACTGCAATTGCTCCAACAGCTTCAATTTCAATTATTTGTGGTGGAGCCTCACCAGGAGTAGAACCAATTGCAGCTAATAGTTATACTCACAAAACTTTATCTGGATCTTTTAATGTTAGAAATAGATATTTAGAAGAGATCTTAGAAGGTCATGGAAAAAATGATGATGAGACATGGTCTTCAATAACCACCAATCAAGGATCTATTTCACATTTAAATTTTTTAACAGATTTAGAGAAAGATGTTTTCAAAACTGCTTTTGAGTTAAATCAAAAATGGATTATTGAATTAAGTGGAGATCGAACACCATTTATCTCTCAAGCTCAGTCAGTTAATCTATTTTTACCTGCTGACGTTCATAAAAAAGAATTACATAAAATTCATTTTGATGCTTGGAAAAAAGGTTTAAAAAGCCTTTATTACTGTAGATCAAAATCAATTCAAAGAGC
>CABXTC010000020.1 GCA_902515095.1 uncultured Pelagibacteraceae bacterium | reverse complement strand
TCTTAGCATTTCCTCACCGTAGTCTTCATAACGTCCACTTTCTTTCCAAATTTCACTTGATTGTATAGTTGGCATTAAAATTTCTTGAGCACCTATTGCATTTTGTTCTTCTCTTACAATTTGCTCAATTTTTTTCATTACTTTAAAACCAAGAGGCAACCATGAATAAATACCTGCTGAGGATTGTTTAATCATCCCAACACGTAACATTAGCTGGTGGGATTTAATTTTTGCTTCAGAAGGGTTATTTTTTAAAATTGGAATAAATGATTTGGAAATATACATTTTAAGTGATTATATTTCTTAAATTTAAATATTCAAATTTCATTAATAGATAAATGATTATAAACAAAATTGTTGTAATTCCAGTACAATAAATGAATTTCTTTAACATTTTTGGATTTTCTGGAGAACCGGGATCCGCGCCCTCAATTTTGACAACTTTATTTCGTTCTACATCTATTGGTAGAATTGCGAAAAAAACAATCCACCAAATAATTATATAAATTATTGCTAATCCTGTAGGACTCATTAAATCTTAACTAAGTTAATATTAGTAAAAGGTTTTTTTCCAGTTTTTTCTTTAGTGAATTTTCGACATGCAATTTTTAATGCATCTATAAGGTTGTATTCTTGTTGTTTGTTTCCAAGTTTAAAAGTTCTTGTGGTTTTTTCAATTTCATCCTCCATTCCATAAAGAAATTCCTCCTTTTCATAGACTGGTAGTCCCTTAAAAGTAATTATTGGACTATTATGAATATTTCCTTTTGGTGTTATTAATAAAGTGACTTCTAAATATCCATTTGTACTCAAATTTCTTCTATCTTTTATTGACTGTGAATCTTCCTCTACACTTATATTTCCATCTAAATATAATCTGCCACTTGGTGCTTTATCATAAACTTCTGGTTTTTCACCAGGGTATAATTTAACTATATCACCATTTTCAACTTGCACAGGATGAGGAACCTGCATTTCTTTCGCAAAATTTATATGTTCTATCATATGTCTATGCTCCCCATGTACAGGGATTAAACATTTTGGTTTTACCCAATTATACATGTCCCTTAGATCCTCACGATTTGGATGCCCTGACACGTGAATGAATTCTGTTTCCTCTGAAATTACTTCAATACCATCTTTAACTAATTGATTATGTAATTTGTAAAGTTTCTTTTCGTTCCCAGGAATAATTTTTGATGAAAAAATAACTGAATCATTTTTTTCAATAAATACATCTGGATGAGTATAATTTGCTATTCTCATCATGGCACCCATTGGTTCACCTTGACTACCAGTGCATAAATAAACAATTTTTTCTCTAGAAAAATTTTTGGCTTCTCTTGGATCGATTGGCTCTATACAATTCTTTAAGTATCCACATTGCCTAGCTGCTTTATAAATTCTATGCATTGATCTTCCCACTAAAGATATTTGTCTTCCAGTTTTTTCAGCACAATAAAAAGCTGACTCCATTCTTGCTACATTGGATGCAAATGAGGTAATTATTATTCTTTTTTTTAACCTTTCCATAACATTTAAGAGATTTTTTCTTACGTCTAATTCTGATCCTGATCTACCCGCACTAAAAACATTTGTAGAGTCACAAATCATAGCTAATACACCTTCATCACCAATTTCTTTTAATCTCTTGGAATTTATTTCATCACCAATTAAAGGGTTGGGATCTACTTTCCAATCTCCAGTATGTAAAATTACACCCGCAGGTGTTTTAATTCTAAGACCATTTGGCTCCAATATAGAATGAGTTAAAGTAATGTATTCAATTTCAAATTTTTCTAGTGAAACATTTCCATTCAATTCAACTATTTTTAAATCCTTTGTAATATCTATATGCTTTTCTTTAAATTTTTCTTTAATTAGTAAAGCCGTGAAGGGTGTTGCAAAAATTTTACATTGAAGTTTTGGCCATAAATGAGCAATAGCACCTATGTGGTCCTCGTGAGCGTGTGTTAAAACTATGCCTAATAAATTATCTTTTTTTTCAACAATAAATCCTGGGTCAGGATAAATTAGATCAACACCAGGAATCGTATCATCTGCAAAAGTCACGCCAATATCAACCATAATCCACTTATGATCACCTGGTTTGCCATAACCAAAGAGGTTCATATTCATTCCAATTTCACCAGATCCACCAAGGGGACAAAATAATAATTCTTCTTTCATTTATTTAATCAGTTTTGAGATTTTAATTAGACCTTTTATTGTGATGTTTTTATTTTCGATTATTTTGGTTTTTATTGAACTTTTAAATAATTTAGAAAATCCTCCAGTAATTACTATCTTATAAGACTTTCTAGTTTCTTTCTTAATCAAATTAATAATATTGTCAATTAAACCTGCATAACCCCAAAAAAAGCCTGATCTCACAGCAGAATTTGTGTCAACACCAATAACTCTTCGAATCTTTTTAAGATTAATTTTAGGAATAAGAGAAGCTTTATCAGATAAAGTATTAAGTGAAATTTGTATACCTGGAGCAATAACACCTCCACAATAAGTATTTCCTGTTAAAACATCAAATGTAGTTGCAGTTCCAAAATCAAGAACTATAAAATTATCTTTATGATTAAGTAAACTTATAGCATTCGCTAATCTATCAGAACCAACCTGTCTATAATTTGCTTTAATTCTAATAAAATTTCTTAGATTCAGATCTTTAATTTCGTAACATTTAATTTTAGTTTTTTTGGATAAAAATTTTTTAATCAAATTTAAATTTTTGGGTACAACGCTACAAAATAATATTTTTTCTATTTTTTTGTAATCTTTAATTAAAAGCTTAAAATTCTTTTCAAATATTTGAATTGTAGCGGGGTTTG
>CABXTC010000019.1 GCA_902515095.1 uncultured Pelagibacteraceae bacterium | reverse complement strand
CTTAAAATCACAAAATCTTACACTTTTAAAAACTCACACTTATTTTTATTGAAAAATATGGTTAGTAAATTCTCTCAAACTAGAAGTACACTAGAAGCTGTAGGGATAAAAATATATAGTTAATAAATGAAAAAATATTTATCTTTATTAAATTTTAAAGAAAAAGAGAATTCTTATTTATTCTCAAAAGGAAAAAATAAAATATATGTTTCAGAAGATTTCGTAATTGATTATGGTGATATAAAAATTCACCGAAAGACAATAAATGATTTAAAAGAAAAACAGGAAAATTTAGTTGTTTTAGAATTTGTAATTAAACTACTAAATATTGGCTATAACAGTGAGAATATAGTTTTAGAAAAACCTTTTTCTCTTGGGCATAATGCTGGCGCTGGTTATTGTGATGTACAAATTTTAGACAATAAAAAAAAATCTTGGGCCTTAATTGATTGTAAGACTTTTGGTAAAGAGTTTAATAATTCAAAAGAAAAAACAACAACTGATTGGAAGAAAAACCAATTACTCAGTTATTTTTTAAATGAAAAAGATACTAAGATTGTTTCTATTTATACATCAAAATTTGAAAAAGACACTATTCAAAGACAATACGATTATTTTCTTCCAACCAAAGAAATGTCATCCTCAAAAAATTTGAAAGATTTATACGAAAAATGGGACAAAATTTTTATATCTAAAGGTTTATTTGAAGAGGGTAAAAAACCTTACGAACTAGGTATAGAAAGATTAGACTATAGTGATTTAAGGGATATAAATTCAGATGATGGTGGTTACATTTTTAACCAATTTGCTGAAATATTAAGGAGGAATATTGTTTCTGATAAAACAAATGCATTTAATAAGATTTTTAATTTATTTATTTGTAAAATTTTTGATGAGGATCAAAACTTTAAAAAATCTTTAGATTTTCAGTGGTTAGAAAGTGACGACTACACTTCGTTTATTAAAAGATTAAAAGATCTTTATATAAAAGGCACAAAAAATTATTTAAATGTTGATATTTTTGATAGTAAAAATAATTTAATTGAAGATGATTTTAAGAATTTAAATAGCTTCAAAAAGTACCTTAAATTAAATGAAAATACATCAATTGTTTCTAATGAATTTGAATTCAAAGAAATTTTTAACAAAAAAACTTTTGAAGAAAATGCATTTATTGTAAAATCAATTGTTCAACTTTTACAAACTTATAAACTTAAATACAGTACAAAGCATCAATATCTTGGTGACTTTTTTGAAAAAATTTTAGATACAGGGATTAAACAAGAATCTGGACAATTTTTTACGCCAATACCTTTAGCATCTTTTATTTGTAATAGTATTCCTATTGAAAATATTATTAAAAATAAGAATAAAAATAAGGATATAAATTTCTTACCTTATGTAATTGATTATGCATCAGGTAGTGGTCATTTTATTACTGAAATGATTTCATTAATTCAAAAAGTAATTGATGAGTTAAACATTAAAGAGATTGAGGGAGGAAAAACTGCTGTTGATAATTTCACTCAGAATAAAGAGAATTATAAATGGTGCAATGAATATGTTTATGCAATTGAAAAAGATTACAGACTAGCAAAAACAACAAAAGTAAATTCATTTCTCAATGGAGATGGTGATGCAAATACTTTTTGCACCGATGGTTTACTTCCATTCTATAACCATGATTATAAAAAATTATTAAAATCTGAAAAGAGCGATCAAAATAATCAAGTGTTTGATATAATTGTAGCAAATCCCCCATACTCAGTTGATAATTTTAAAAATAGAATTATCGATGGGGAAAATAATTTTTCATTATATAAATATTTAAGCCCTACTAGTGATAAAATTGAATGTTTATTTTTAGAGAGGGCAAAACAGCTTTTAAAGGAAAATGGAATTATTGGGGTAATTGTACCAAGGTCCTTATTAACTACAACTGATGAAATTAATTCTAATACCAGAGAGTTTCTTTTAGAGAATTTTGAAATTAAAGCGTTGATAAAACTTGGGGACAAAGCATTCAGAAAAACCCCTATGAGAACAATGATTTTGTTTATGATCAGAAAAAATAAACCCAATAATGATAAAATTTTGATTGCTGATTTGGATCCACCTGATGACAAAAAATCAAAAAAACAAAAAAAATTACTTGGTTATGAGTTTTCTGAAAGGCGTGGATTTGAGGGCATTCAAACTTTTAATGATGGTATTTTATTCAATGAAGAAAAAACTAATGATGAGAATTATATTTCTTATTATGTAAAAAAAATACTTTTAGGTGAAAATTTAGAAAAATATTTTAAAAACTCAAAATCAAAAAATGATAAATTTAAAGATATTTTACTATATCTAGACTTTAAAAAATTTGTTTCTAAAGATGGTACTTTTAATCCCTTTTTGGAAGAGGATTTAACACCTAATTTTAATTGCGATTTTATACCTCTAAAAGAATTTATTCTCGATGATTTGATATCTGGTAAAAGACCAAAAGGAGGCACTGGTAGAATAGAAAAAGGTGTATTGTCTATTGGTGGAGGACATCTTGGTGAAGGGGGTGAATTTGATTTATCATCAAAAGAATTTGTAAGTGAAGAATACTTTTCAACTTGTCCAGCTAAATGGACTATTAAAAAAAATGACATTTTAATTACAAAAGATGGAGCTAGGTCGGGTAAAACAATTTTAGTGCATAATAACTTACAGCAAAAAGCTATTGTCAATGAACATGTATTTATATTGAGACTAAAACCGGAATTAGATTATTGGTATACATTTGCATACTTGTATTCATCAAACTTTAGAAAATATATTAATTACGCATCAACCAAAGGAGGTCAGGGTGGTATTAACCAACCTACACTGAAGAGTTTCAAAATCCCTTATCCAGAAATAGAAATCAGACAATTAATTAGTAAAAAAATGAAAGAAAAGTTTTTTAAGTTTAAAAATCATGAGGAAGCTTTACAATTTGTAGATGAAATATTTAATAATAACCTTTTGTAAATTTTTTAATATTTTGATTGATCAACCAAACTTCTGCCATTTTTGTTAATTATATTAATTATTGTTAAAGTTTATTTCTAACTTTAACAATTCCAAATATATGCAACAACTTGAACTGTTTGATTTCAGAAAAGATTATCTTTTTGAGAGAAATAATGAAGTGGCTCATTATTATGATATATTAAAAGAGAGTAAAGACACCATTAGCTACTCAGAACATATTGATCCTAAAAAAAAATTTTCTATATGTGGTTTAGATTATGAAGAATATGTAGATATAAAAAAAACAGATCTGAAGGGATTAAATTATGATAAAATATACAATTTCCTCACTAAGTTTGATAAAAAGCATAGATTAGAAAGATACAAACAACTGCTTAAATTTAATGATATAAAATTTGAAGCAGATGTATTTACCTGGTGTAGTGATTGACTCTAGAATTTTGTAGGATAACTAGAAGC
>CABXTC010000018.1 GCA_902515095.1 uncultured Pelagibacteraceae bacterium | reverse complement strand
AAGTTCATAAATAAAGAGGATCATAAATCTTTAGTTCTTTCAAATGATTATGGTTACTTTACTTTAGATGTTAATTGTAATTGGAAATTTGCGATAGAAAATTATTGTGAGAGTTATCATTTACCAACAATTCATCCAGAATTAAATAAAGTTTCAAATATTAACGATCATTATCATATTCAAGGATTACCCAACAGATTTGCAGGTCAAGGAAGTAAAAAATATGAACAACCTGCAAAGGGAAACAAAAAGTTCAATACTTTTTCTAATTGGGACAAAGACATGTCAAAAAATTCAGAATATATTGCTTTATTTCCAAATGTGATGATTGGTTTGCACATAGATCATTTTTATGTTTTTTGGTTAGAGCCTCTGACAATGAAAACAACTAAAGAACATATGCAAATGTATTATGTGGGTAACGAAAGCGCGAATGGAGATGATTTAAAAGAATTAAGAAAAGAAAATTCAAGATTTTGGAAAGATGTTATGTTAGAAGACGTAAATGCAATTGAAGGAATGCAAAAAGGAAGAAATTCTCCAGTTTATAATGGTGGAAACTTTTCACCAGTCATGGATCAGCCAACCCATCAATTCCACAAATGGGTAGCAAATAGTTTGATATGAAAATAATTTTGATAATGGGTTTACCTGGATCAGGAAAAACCACTCTAGCTGATGAACTTGGTCCAATGTTAAATGCTAAAAGATTAAATGCTGATGAAGTTAGAAAAGAAGCCAATGATTGGGATTTTTCCGAGGAAGGAAGAAAAAGACAAGCAAAAAGAATGGCAGATTTTGCAATTAAATTAAAAAGAGATGGTAATTATGTTGTGGCAGATTTTATTTGTCCAACACCGGAGGCGAGAAGTTTATTTCCAGCTGATTATATAATTTGGGTAGACACAATAAAAGAGGGAAGATTTGATGATACTAATAAGATGTTTGTTAAACCAGATAAGTATGACTTTCATGTTACTTCTCAAGATGCTAAAAATTGGGCGCCAAAAATATATAAGGAGATTAAATAATGGCATATAAATGGGATAATAGAAAACCAACAGCTCAAATGCTAGGAAGATGGCAACCATTTCATGATGGTCATTATACTTTGTTCAAAGAAATTATTAAAAAAACTGGTCAAGTTTGTATTCAGATTAGAGATGTACAAGGAGTAGATGACAATCCTTTTGATTTTGAAACAGTTAAAAAAAATATTGAGGAGAGACTTAATCCAGAATTTGAGGGAAGATTTAAAATCATGTTAGTACCTAATGTTACCAATATTTGTTATGGTAGAGGTGTTGGTTATAAAATTGAGGAGATTGTATTGCCTGAGGAAATACAAAAAATTTCAGCTACTAAAATTCGAGCAAAGATGAGAGAAGAAGGAAAACTTAAATAGAATTTTTAATGAATATAAAGGTTAAAAATTTATCTAGCGGAATCTCTATAGTCATAATTAATGAGCCCAAAACATATAACTCATTATCATTTCAAAATTTAACCAATTTAATCAAAGTTTTTAAAAAACTTGATCGAGACAAGAAAACAAAAGTAATCATTATTGAGGGGTCTGGTAGAGGTTTTAGTGCTGGACATAATCTTAAAGAAGTAAAAAATTTAAAAGTAAGAAACAAATATCAAAAATTATTCAATCTTTGTTCAAAGTTAATGCTTCAAATAGTTGAAGGCAGAAAACCTGTTATAGCTAAAGTTCATGGTGCAGCTTATGCTGCGGGGTGTCAGCTAGTTGCTAGTTGTGATTTGGCTTACAGCACTAAAGATGCTCTTTTTGCAACTCCAGGAGTAAACATTGGATTGTTTTGTAGCACTCCTATGGTTGCAGTTAGTAGAAAAATTAACAGAAAACCTATGATGAAAATGCTTCTTACTGGTGAACCGATAAAAGCAAATTATGCAAAGGAAATTGGTTTAATTAATGATTACTTTTCAAAATCAAAATTAGACACTGAGACTTTAAAAATTGCAAAAAAAATTGCGTCGAAATCTAATTTAACAATTAAAATTGGCAAGCAAGCATTCTACAAACAGTTAGAGATGCCTTTAAGAAAAGCTTATACTTATACAAGTAAGATGATGACACTTAATATGATGGCAATGGATGCGAAAGAAGGAATTTCTGCTTTTTTAGAAAAAAGAAAACCAAAATGGAAAAATAAGTGAAAATAAAAAATATTATAACTGTTATTTTAATAATTTTTGGACTTTATTTCATTTTAACATTTAGGGATCATAATTTTAAAAGAGCAATTGATGCCTGTGTTGCAGGTAGTCAAAAACTAGAAAAACCAATGACTATAATAGAGGCAAAAAAATTCTGTGAAGATAAAATAAAGAATAAAAAATAATGAGTGATATTAAAGATATACTTTCAAAGTATAAATCAATTGCAATGGTCGGAGTTAGTAACGATCCAGCAAAAGCATCAACTATTGTAATGAAATATATGCAAAAGTATGGATTTAAAGTTTTTCCTGTTAATCCTAAAGCTAAAGGTCAAAAAATTTTAGGAGAGGAAGTTTTTGAAAAAATAACTGATATTAAAGATAGAGTAGATATCGTGGATGTTTTTAGACCTTCAAAAGAAGCATTAGATATTGCAAAAGATACAATTTATATCAAAGCTAAAGTTTTATGGTTACAGTTGGGTATTAAAAGTGAAGAGGCAAAAAAAATTGTTGAAGAAAATAAGATTGAATATGTTGAGGATAAATGTACCAAAATGGAATATCAAAAACATTTTTTAAAAGTACGGCAAGCATTTCCAGTTTTACAAAATTAATATGAAAAAAATATTTCTTGTATATGGTCATTACGATGACAAATCTTTTAATGCAGCTATTAGAGATACCTTTATAAAAACAGCTGAAGAAAAAGGGCATTCTGTTGATGCTATAGATCTTTATAAAGAAAAATTTAATCCAGTTTTTGCAGGAGAAGAACCTGATGATATTGTTTTGGATCATAGAAAAAGAATTGAGATTAGTGATACTATAGTTTTGATTGCACCGATTTGGAATTTTAGAATGCCTGCAATAGTCGAGGGATGGATAGATAAAGTTCTGGCACCACCATGGGCTTTCAGATTTAAACAGTTGTGGGGTAATTATGGATATCCAATTGGAAATCTTAGAGATAAAAAAGCAATTATTTTTTGTACTTATGGATCACCAAGACTAGCAATTACTACTTTTTTTTTAAATCTGCCTATAAGAAGATTAAAAAGAGGGGTTTTTCATATGTGCGGCATTTATAATATTAATTATAGAAGATATTTTGCAGTACCATTTGTTAGTGATAAAAAAAGAGAAGAATTCCTTCAAGATGTTAAAAAAACTGCTTTTGACGTTTAATGTAGTTTTATTTTTT
Organism: uncultured Pelagibacteraceae bacterium; assembly: GCA_902515095.1. Lineage (GTDB taxonomy): Bacteria > Pseudomonadota > Alphaproteobacteria > Pelagibacterales > Pelagibacteraceae > Pelagibacter. Next base: position 178 of record CABXTC010000018.1, on the reverse strand, counting down.
TTCTTAAATATTTCATTTTTAAAAGCAGATTTATTAATTCCAAATGATTCAATTTTGCCAGTAGAAGTGGTTAAAATTCAATTAGCGGCTTTAATGAATAATGACAAAAAATTTGAAGATAGTGGGATTGAACAAACTTGGAATTTTGCTCATCCAAATAATAAAAAAAATACTGGTC
>CABXTC010000017.1 GCA_902515095.1 uncultured Pelagibacteraceae bacterium | reverse complement strand
AAAAATGCTGTGGGGCTTTATAAAACTAGGGCTAAAAAAAAAGTTACTATAATTATTGAAACAATTGTTAAAATTATATTCTTTCTGGATTTAAATATTTCTCGAAATTTTGTAATAGGTAATTGAATAGCACTTAAGCTCTCAGGATTATCGACAAAACCTTTGGATCTCCCAATTTTTAAAAACTTGTTTTTTCTATTATTTATAATTTCTTCTCCTGTCATTTCTCTAAAGACATCTAAATTTTTAGAAATAGAAAACTCTACGTTTTTTAAAATAAGATCTTTATCTCTATGAGCCCCACCCAAAGGTTCAGAAATTATTTCATCAATAATGTTTAATTCAAGTAAATCTTTTGCGGACAACTTCATTGCTTTCGCTGCATCAAGCATTTTTTTTGGATCCCTCCATAATATTGTTGCACATCCTTCTGGAGAAATTACTGAGTATATGGCATTTTCAAGCATTAAAACTTTATTAGATGAGGCTAAAGCAATAGCTCCACCTGATCCACCCTCTCCAATTACAATAGCGATATTTGGAACTTTGAGCTGCATACAACATTCAATTGATTTTGCAATAGCCTCAGCTTGACCTCTTTCTTCAGCACCCACACCTGGGTAAGCACCTGGGGTGTCTACAAAAGTTATTATCGGAATATTAAATTTGTCTGCTAATTTCATTAGTCTTATAGTTTTTCTATATCCCTCAGGCCTCATCATTCCAAAATTTCTTTCTATTCTAGTTTCTAAGTTTTCTCCTTTCTCTTGGCCAATAACTAAAACTGATTGATCATTAAATTTTGCAAAACCTGTTATAACTGATTTATCTTCTCCATAATATCTGTCTCCCTCTAATGGAATAAAATCTTCAAATAGGTTATCTATAAAAAATTTAGATTTTGGTCTATCTTCATGCCTTGCTACTAAAGTAATTTGCCAAGGATCTAAATTTGCATAAATATTTTGAATTTTTTCATCCAATTCTTCCTGCGTTTTAGAAATTTTTTTTGTATCAACTTCTGATAGACCTTCTTGATTGAAGGGATCTTTTAATTTTTCTAACTCATTTTCTAGATCTTTAATTTCACTCTCAAAGTTCAGATAGTTTTTCATAAAATACTTATACTGGATGGTTAAATAACAAAAAAGGCAATAAAATGATATTAATTTTAAGGTAATTGTTATTAATTGACTTAATTTTTTTTAGCAGATAAAATCTTACATCGGGAGAGACTAATTTATTAGCGCCGAAGGAGCAACCACCCCGGAAACTCTCAGGCAAATGGACCGATTAAAGCATAACACTCTGGAAAGAGATTTATTTCCGCCGAAGGAGCAAAACTCTCAGGCAAAAATACAGATGGGGTATAGTTAAGTGGTATGCAAGAAAAATACATTGAAATAAATAATTTAAAAGTATCAAATGAACTATCTGAATTTGTAAGTAACGAACTGTTAAAAGATACAAATATTTTGGTAGAGAATTTTTGGTCTGGTTTCGAGAAAACTCTTGATGAACTTGCACCAAAAAATAGGGAATTAATAAATATTAGAAAAAATTTACAAAATAAAATAAATGATTGGCATATAAAAAATAAGGGAAAAGAAATTAATTTAGATGAATACAAAAAATTCTTGTTAGAAATTGGTTATCTTAAGAGGGAAGGTCCAGACTTTATAATTGAAACTAAGGATGTAGATGAAGAAATTACCAGTATAGCAGGCCCACAATTAGTAGTGCCAGTTATGAATGCACGTTATGCTCTTAACGCAGCTAATGCAAGATGGATGAGCTTATATGATAGTCTTTATGGGACTGATGTCGTTGAACAATCTGAGGACAGTGTATCAGAAAGATATGATCCACTCAGAGGTGAAATGGTTATTAGATACGGTAGAAATTTTCTTGATGAACATTTCCCATTAGCAGGTTTAAGCTGGCAAAAAATAACAAGTTTTGCTGTCAAATCTGGAAAGTTTAAAGCTTTAAAAGGTGCTGACATTTTTGAGTTGGTTGACGAAGAAAAATTTATTGGTCATAGAGGTGAAAGTGATAATCCAACTGCGATTATTTTAAAAAATAATAATTTGCACATTGAAATTTTAAAAGATTCAAGAGCTTTTGCTGCGCAACAAGATCATGCTGGAATAAGTGATATAATTTTAGAGTCTGCAGTATCAACAATTTGTGATAATGAAGATAGTGTTGCAGCAGTAGATGCGCAAGACAAAGTTATTTGTTATCGAAATTGGTTAGGTCTTATGAAAGGTGATTTAAAATCAGAGTTTGAAAAAGAAGGAAAATTATTTGAGAGAAAATTAAATTCAAACCGAAGTTATATTTCAAAAGATGGCAAAGGACTTAAACTACATGGCAGAAGTCTATTGCTTGTTAGAAATGTTGGTCATTTAATGACTAACTCATCTATACTTCTAAGAGATGGAAGTGAAGTCCCAGAGGGTATAATGGATGCATTTATAACTACTGCTGCAGCACTTCATGATTTAAAAAAGAAAAATAATTCTAGAACTGGATCTGTTTATATTGTTAAACCAAAAATGCATGGACCAGATGAGACTGCTTTTACAGATTTAATTTTTACTAAAGTTGAGGAAGTCTTAGGTTTAAAAAAAAATACTTGTAAAATTGGAATTATGGATGAGGAAAGAAGAACATCTGCTAATTTAAAAGAGTGTATTAGAACTTTAAAACAAAGAGTCTTTTTTATAAATACTGGTTTCTTAGATAGAACTGGTGATGAAATGCACACTTCTATGGAAGCTGGACCGATGATAAAGAAGGGAGATATGAAATCTTCCAAATGGATTTTAGCCTATGAAAACAATAATGTGGATATAGGATTACAATGCGGATTTTCTGGTAAAGCTCAAATAGGAAAGGGAATGTGGGCAATGCCCGATAAAATGAAAGATATGATGGAACAAAAAACTGGACACTTGGAGGCAGGGGCTAATTGTGCTTGGGTTCCTTCACCAACTGCGGCCGCCCTACATTCATTACATTACCATAAAATAAATATTTTTAATAAACACAAGAAGTTATTGGACAGAAACAAAGCGAAACTTGATGATTTATTAACAATTCCTACTGCAAATAGACCAAATTGGTCTGTTGAAGATATAAATAACGAAATATGCAACTCTGCTCAAACTTTATTAGGCTACGTAGTAAGATGGGTAGATCAAGGGATTGGTTGTTCGAAAGTTCCTGACATAAATAATGTTGGTTTAATGGAGGACAGAGCAACTTTAAGAATTTCCTCCCAACATATTGCAAACTGGATACATCATGGAATTACAACAAAAATACAAGTAACTGAAATAATGAAAGACATGGCAAAAATTGTAGATAAACAAAACAAAGATGATCCAAAATATATCAACATGAGTGATAATTATGAAAACTCTCTAGCTTTCCAAACTGCATGTGATCTTATCTTTAAAGGTAAGGATCAACCCTCTGGTTACACAGAGCCACTTCTACATTTAAATCGTCTTAAAAAAAAAATTAATTAGATTCTGTACTCAGTTTTAATCTATTTTTGAAAGCTGAAATTAGCGTTCCATCATCTAGGTTTTCTATTTCACCACCGACAGGTAAACCTTGAGCTAATTTAGTAATTTTGACATCAACATCTACTAGACTATCTTGTATGTAAAAAGCTGTTGTTTGACCTTCTACAGTAGCGCTTGTAGCTAAAATGATTTCCTCAATTTTATTTTTCTTTACCCTCTCTACCAAGGAATTGATTAACAAATTATCTTTTTTTTTGCCTGCTGATGAAATAGTTCCACCTAAAATATGAAAATAACCTTGAAATATATTGGAATTTTCAATTGACCACTGATCTGCAATGTCCTCAACTACACAAATTTTATTATACTTAGTATTAACTATTTTGCAGTCATCAAAATTACATTCAATGGTAGATGATTTAAATATACCACAAATTTTACATCTAGAGATATTTTTGTAAACTTCTGCTAAAGTTTTTGCTAAAGGTTTTACAAGCTCCTCACGATTATTAATTAACTTTAAAACAATCCTTCTGGCAGATTTTGGACCCAAACCTGGTAGTTTTGATATCAGTTTTACTAATTCATCTATCTCAGAAATTATTTGCATTTACTACAAAGGCCATTTGAAACCGGGTATTCCAAATCCTCCAGTTGCTTTTGAAATTTCTTCGGTAGTTTTAATTTTAAGTTGTGATTTAGCGCTGTTATGAGCTGCAATAATCAAATCTTCAATTATAGATTTACTTTCTTTTAGAATTTCATCTGATAACTCAATTGATTGCATTTCTCCTTCACCATCAAGGGTTATCTTGACTGAGTTTGATCCTGAAATTCCCTCTGCTCTTATTTCTTTAATTTTTTCTTGGCTTTCCTTCATTTTTGACTCTAATTCTTTTGCCTTACTTAAAATTTTTGTAAAATCAGTCATTATGATTCTCCTCATCTTTTAAATTCACATCCATCAATTCTGCATCAGGAAAATTTTCCAATACTTTTTGATAAATTTCAGATTTTTTTGTTTCATCAATTAATAATTTATTAATATGATTTTTTTTACTCCTTACCGACATCTCTCCCTTTAATTGACTAAAAGTTATGATCCATCTTTCATTTGTCCACTCAAAAAGTTTAGAGGAAAGATCTTTAACGAAATTTTTATCTAAACTTTCATTGAAAGATATCTCAATCAGATTTTTCTCAAATTTAACTAAATTTACATTTTTCTCTAGCTCATATTTTAATTTTAATTCTCTTTTTTTTGAACAAATCCCTATTAAGTCATTAAGTGATTTAATAGAGAATTTTTCTTCTGATTTGATTTCAGTTTGAGTTTCTGGAGTAATTTTTTCCTCTTGAACAATATTTTTTATTTGATTTATAGTTTTAGACTGATCACTAACATCTAACTTTT
>CABXTC010000016.1 GCA_902515095.1 uncultured Pelagibacteraceae bacterium | reverse complement strand
TGAGTAAGACCCTCTGTAACTTCTATAAACTCAACCTCTTTTACCTCGTCGCTAATTGCATTATTTAAAACTTTGCACTTCCTATTTTTTTTTAACTTCTCAAATTGAATATTTGAGGGCTCAATAGCTATTCCATCCCAATTTAAAAATCTTTCAAAATGATAACAATTACTTCCATTAATTCCATCGTAAGCACCTATCTCAATAAAGAATCCATTTTTTTTGCCATCAAAAAATTTTTTTTTAATCATTTTATCTTGCCCCGCTTGAGAAGTATATTTTTCATTCCAAAAGAAAGATCTCTCACAATCCCAAATTTTTTGTCTTATCATGCCTCTGAAGGCATGTTCATTCGCACTTGTATAAATGTTTGGCACTTGTTCTAATAATTCCGAATAAATTTTGTGGGCATGGATTTTACCTTCAAGATTATCATTAAAAAGTTGATCCCCTTTTTTTAACAAATCATTCACATTCTTTCCCACAAATGAACTAAGGTCTATGTTTTTCATTTTATAAATCCAAAAAATTTTTTATTATTTTTAATCCAAATTTATCACTTTTTTCAGGATGAAATTGTGTTCCGTAAATATTTCCTTTTTCGACAGAGCAAACAATATTTGATGAATATTCTGTTGTTGCAGAGATTACATTTTTATCTTCAGGAAGAAATTCATAACTATGTACAAAATACATATGAGATTTATTTTTTATGTCTTTAAAAATTTTACTATCTTTAACTATTTCAATTTGATTCCAACCAATATGTGGAAGTTTATATTTTCCATTTTGATTATCTATTTTTGATACATTGCCTGATATCCAACCAAGACCTTTGGTCTCAGTTTCTTCATAACCAATATCAGCAAACATTTGTAAGCCAACACAAATTCCTAGAACTGGTTTTTTATTATTAATTGCAAATTCATTCAGAGTATCTGTAAGACCATTAATTTTTTTTAAAGCATCTACACAGCTTTTAAATGAACCCTGCCCTGGCAAAACTACTTTATCGCTTGATGTAATCTTATTTAAATCTGATGAGACCTCAATATTTACGTTATCTTTTGCAACTTCTTTGAAAGAGTTTATTACCGAGCTTATATTGCCCGAGTTGTAATCAACAATTGTAACTTTCATTAATTTTATAATGAGCCCTTAGTAGAAGGAATTGTTTTTTTATTCCTGGGATCTATCTCTAATGCAGCTCTTAATGATCTTGCAAGTCCTTTAAAACAAGACTCAATAATGTGGTGACTATTATCACCATAAATATTTTCAACGTGTAAAGTAATTCCTGCTGCTTGAGAAAATGCTTGAAACCACTCTTTAAAAAGTTCTGTATCCATCTCACCAAGCTTTTCAACTTTTAAATTTACTTTCCAAATTAGATAGGGTCTATTTGAAATATCAATTGCTACTCGGGATAATGTTTCATCCATTGGAATCATGGCATGAGCATATCTTCTAATCCCAACAGATTTTTTCAAAGCTTTTTTTAAAGCTTCACCAATCGCAATGCCAGTATCTTCAGTTGTATGATGAAGATCAATGTGGGTATCACCTTTAGCCTTTATATTCATATCTATGGAAGAATGCTTTGATAGTTGTTCAAGCATGTGGTTTAAAAAACCTATTCCTGTGTCAATTTTGTATTTACCTTTGCCGTCAATATTTAAATCAACACTTATACTTGTTTCTTTTGTTTTCCTGCTTATTTTGCCGTTCCGCTTCATAATTAAAAACAGGTATACATATATTATTCAATTATGGCAATAATACTAAACCTGGGCTTGAACTATCAAATTTAGTATCCATTTATAAGCTATGACAACGATTGTGTTAGTAAGAAAAAACAACGAAGTGGTAGTAGCTGGTGACGGACAAGTGAGTATGGGGAATACTGTCGTAAAAAGCACTGCCTCAAAAGTCAGAAAAATTGAAAAGAGAGATGTTGTAGCTGGTTTTGCTGGATCAACAGCTGATGCATTGACATTATTTGAAAGACTAGAAGGAAAATTAGAGAAACATGCTGGTAACTTATCTAGAGCTGCTGTGGAGTTAGCTAAAGATTGGAGAACAGATAAATATCTAAGAAGATTAGAAGCGCTAATGGCTGTTGGTGACAAGAACAATAGTTATATAATTTCTGGAACTGGTGATGTTTTAGAACCAGAGGGTGACGTCATAGGAATTGGATCTGGTGGAAATTATGCTTTAGCTGCAGGAAAAGTTTTAATGGAAAGCGATGTACCAGCAGAAGAAGTTGCAAGGAAAGCAATTAAAGTTGCAGCCGATATCTGCGTATTTACAAATGAAAATGTTAAGGTTGAAAAGATATAATGGATAAATCTAACGTAACTCAATTACATCCTAAAGATAAAGATCAAAACGGAAATGCTTCATTAGTGAGTTCTTTGTCTCCTAGAGAAATTGTTTCAGAGCTAGATAGATTTGTTGTTGGTCAAAATAAAGCTAAAAAAGCAGTTGCTGTTGCTTTAAGAAACAGATGGAGAAGACAAGCTTTAAAAGGTGAAATGAGAAATGAAGTTTTACCTAAAAATATTTTAATGATTGGGCCAACTGGTGTTGGAAAAACGGAAATTTCGAGAAGACTTTCAAAATTAGCTGAAGCACCTTTTGTTAAAGTTGAAGCAACTAGATTTACTGAAGTTGGCTATGTTGGAAGAGATGTTGAACAAATTGTAAGAGATTTAGTTGAAATAGCTATTTCAATGGAGAAAGTTAAAAAAAGAAAAGAAGTTTCTGCTAAAGCTCAAAAACTCGCAGAAGAAAAAGTATTAGATGCGCTAGTTGGAAAAAAAGCAAGCATGGCTACAAGAGAAAGTTTCAGAAAAAGATTAAGAGATGGTGATTTAGATAATAACGAAATTGAAATTGCTGTGAATGATACCGGTGGGAATAATACATCTTTTGAAATACCTGGGATGCCTGGTGCAAATGTAGGTATGATAAATATCGGAGAAATGCTTGGGAAATCTATGGGTAATAAAGAAAAAAAGAAAAAAATGACAGTAAAAGAATCTCATGAAATTTTGATAAATGACGAGTCAGATAAATTAATTGAGCAGGATAAAATTATAAAAACAGCAAAAATTTCTACTGAAAATAATGGAATAGTTTTTTTAGATGAAATTGATAAAATCTCAGGACGAACTGATAGAGTTGGTGGAGATGTTTCTAGGGAAGGAGTTCAAAGAGATTTATTACCGTTGATTGAGGGGACGACTGTTAATACTAAATATGGACCAATTAAAACAGATCATATTTTATTTATTGCTTCTGGAGCTTTTCAGTTGGCCAAACCTTCTGATTTACTACCAGAATTACAAGGTAGATTACCAATAAGAGTTGAGCTTGAGGCTTTAACAAGTGAAGATTTTAAAAGAATTCTAAAAGAACCAGATTTTAGTTTAATTAAACAATATGTGGCTTTATTGAAAACTGAAAATGTTGATCTTGAGTTTACAGATGACGGAATAGATGCAATTGCAAATATCGCATCAGAAGTAAATACTAGTGTTGAAAATATAGGTGCTAGAAGATTACACACCATCATAGAAAAGATTCTTGATGAAATTAGTTTTACTGCCACAGATCGATCTGGAGAAAAAATTTCAATCAATAAAAAATATATAAATGAAAACCTTGATAACCTTGTGAAAGATACTGATTTATCAAAATTTATTTTATAATTTTTTTTTTTAAAAAAATATAAAAAGCACCAGTTCCGCCATCATCTATATCCGCACCTGAAATATTTTTTATTTTTTTCATTAATTCTAAATTATTCTTAATGAAGTCTGGAACAGAGTGTTTTAAAATTCCAAATTTTTTAGACGTATATGGATTTTTTTCATTTTGAGAGTGTAGGCCTTTACCTGTAACAATAATTACTTTAGACACTCCTTGATCGAAACAAGAATTTAAAAAACTTTCTACTTTTTTATTAGCCTCCTCAAGTGAAAATCCATGGAGATCTAAAGATTTAGATATATTAGTTTTGTTACTATTTGCAGTTAAATCTTTGTCATGTAATTTTTCACTGCTTGATAAAAAATTTTCCCAATCTTTTTTATTTTTCTTTGAAATGTTGTCTGTCAATTAGGTAAGGGTATCTACTAAGTGCCAATTAGGATTGGTTGTACTCGTGTCTCTTGAAAATACCCATGTGTCATAAATTTTTTTGATCTTATCTGGGTCTCCTGATACTATTTTTTTTTCATTATCTCTAATGCAAGTTATTACTTCACCTACAAATTCCACAGTTACTTGAAGGATTTTGCCTAAGTATTTATGCTCCTTGATTTTTGCTGAATTGATACCAATAAATGTTATTTCAGCAAAATGACCTCTCTTGCTTCTCTCATCAAGAGCAACGTTAAACTGGTCATAAATTTTGTTGCTCAATAAAGGTTTGCTTGTTGTTAGTTTATTGTCACTATCTCCAAAGTCGGTGATAATGGTCTCATACGCAATTTTAGCTCCATTTAAAAAATCTTTTTTCGCTCTTTCATCAAAATTTGATTTTTTTTTAATTTGAGTTTCTTGGTTAATATTTTCTAAAATTTCTTTAAATTGAGGCGAGGCTTTGCCCTCGAAGCCTGTCCTTTTTCCCAAAATACCCCTGAGTCTTAAAAATATAAAACCTGCTATCATCGCTAATAAGATTATATCAATATATTCAAAACTATAATTCATGAGATAAACTTAATTACTATGTTGATTAATTTCAACTAACAATTACATTAAAGACAAATGAACACAGTTCTTTTAGCTGTTATTTTAATCCCAATTGTAGAAATTTATCTTTTTATAAAGATTGGATCTCAAATTGGAGCAATAAATACGATTATTCTTATATTTGTTACTGCAATTATAGGTGTTTATTATGCGAAATACGAAGGGCTTAACACATTAAGATCTGGGATGGTACAAATAATCAGAAATCAAATTCCTGCTCGGGAACTAATTTCCGGAGCGGCAATTGCTTTTGCAGCAATCTTATTAATCATTCCAGGATTTGCTACTGACTTAATTGGCTTCTTATTAATTATGCCGATAACTAGAAAATTAATATTTGGTAAATTTAACAAAAAATTTGAACAGAAAAATACAAAAAAAAATGATTTTATAGAAGGTGAGTTTGAGGATATAGAGGACGATAATGACCGAAAAATTTAAGATTTTAGCAAAATATATTAAAGACATGTCTAGTGAA
>CABXTC010000015.1 GCA_902515095.1 uncultured Pelagibacteraceae bacterium | reverse complement strand
AACAAAATTTTAAAAATTTTTTTGAAGAAATAAATTTTACTTATCTTGATAGAATTGGACAAGACGAAATATTTTATAACCGTGAGTATTTTAAATTTTGATAAATGAAGATTTTTCCAGCGATAGATATTAAAGATAAAAAATGTGTAAGATTGGTTAGGGGAGATTTTGATAATAAAACTGAGTATCAAATATCTCCAGAAGAACAAGCTGGGAAATATAAAGATCATGGATTCAAAAATTTACACATAGTTGATTTAGATGGAGCTTTAACTGGTGAGATGGTAAATCAAGATATTATCCAGACTATAGTTGATAAATTTGATCTAAAAGTTGAAATAGGAGGTGGAATAAGAAATATTGATAATATCAAAAAATATATTGATGCTGGTGTTGATAAAGTAATCTTAGGAAGTGCTGCTATCAAAAATAAAAATTTCTTAAAACAAGCGTGTTTAAAATTTCCAAATAAAATTGCTTTAGGTTTAGATGCTAAAGATGGATATTTGTCAGTATCCGGATGGAAAGAAAGCTCTAATCAATTAACCTTGGACTATTTAAATGAAGTTAATGATTATGGTGTTAGTAGATTGATTTATACTGATATCAATAGGGATGGTATGAAACAAAGTCCAAATTTTGATGAAACAATTAAAGTTGCTGAAATATCAAATTGTCCTGTAATTATATCTGGTGGTGTTTCATCAATACATGATATTAAAAAAGCAAAAAATTTAAAAAATATTGAAGGTATAATAGTTGGTAAAGCTATTTATGATGGCGATATTCAATTAGAAGAACTAGCGAAAGAAGATGCTTAAAAATAGAATAATTCCTTGCTTAGACGTTAAGAATGGTCGTGTTGTGAAGGGAATTAACTTTATAGATCTTAAAGATGCAGGAGATCCAGTAGAACAAGCCAAAATCTATAGCGATGGTGGAGCAGATGAAATTTGTTTTTTAGACATCACTGCTTCAAATGAAAATAGAGACACTATTTATGATGTTGTAAAGAAAACTTCAAAAAAGTGTTTTGTTCCATTGACTGTTGGAGGTGGTATTAGAAGTGTTGAGGATATTAACAAACTACTTAATTGTGGGGCTGACAAAGTTTCAATAAACACTGCGGCAGTTGAAAATTCAAAAGTTGTTTTAGATAGTTCAAAAAAATTTGGGTCCCAATGTATTGTGGTAGCAATCGATGCCAAAAAAAACGGAGATAAGTGGGAAGTGTTTACCCATGGAGGAAGAAAAAATAGTGGGATTGATGCACTGGAGTATGCGGAACAAATGGAAAAAAATGGAGCAGGAGAATTATTAGTAACCTCTATGGATAGAGACGGAACACAAGTAGGTTATGATATTAATCTAATGTCAAAAATTTCATCTAAAGTAAATATTCCAGTTATTGCATCAGGTGGTGTGGGCAATTTAGATCATCTTGTGGATGGAATTAAATTGGGGAAAGCCAGTGCAGTTTTAGCAGCTTCTATATTTCATTATGGGAAACACTCCATAAAAGAAGCTAAGGATTATTTGGACTCAAAAGGAATACCTGTTAGAATTTAATATGCTTAATACTTTAGAAGGCTTATTTAAACTTGCAAGAGAACGAAAAAAATCCCCAATAGATGGTTCTTATACAAATAAACTACTCAGTGATAAATCTTTAAGCAAAGAAAAAGTTTTAGAAGAAATCAATGAACTTGTTGAGGCAGTAGAAAATAACTCAAATAAAATTCATGAGGCTGCAGATGTTTTTTATCATTTGATAATGTATCTAGAAGCAAATAATGTAAAAATTGAAGATGTAATGGAAGAACTTAATAAAAGAAAAAAATGAGTTATGATAATAATAATATTTTTGCTAAAATTTTAAGAGGTGAAATTCCTTGTAAAAAAATTTATGAAGATGATTATGTTTTGTCATTTCATGACATTAACCCCCAAAAAAAAATACATGCTTTGATAATTCCAAAAGGAAGATATATTGACCTCGATGATTTTAGTCAAAAAGCCACTTCCGAAGAAATGGTAGGTTTATTAAAAGGTATAAATGTAGTTGCAAAAAAGCTTGGTATATCAGTAGATGTGGGTAAGGGTTATAGAGCTTTAGCAAATATCTCAGAACATGGCGGCCAAGAGGTACCACATCTACATTTTCATTTGTTTGGAGGTGAAAAAGTTGGAAAGATGGTTGAGTGAGCATTAAAGTTGAGAGAAACTACTTAGAGATAAACTCACTTAAAGACTTGAAAGCATCATTCCCCCCTTCAGATGACTGTATCATTGATTTTAGCAATCAAGCAGATTTTCAAATTAATAAGTTTTTTTATAAGCAGATAGGTAAAGAACATCGATGGACTGATAGACTTGCATGGACAGATGAAAAATGGATTAATTATATTTCTGAGCAAAAAGTAAAAACTTATATTTTAAAAAAAAATAATGATCTAGCTGGTTATTTTGAGCTCATTTTTCATAAAGATAAAAATGAAACCGAAATTGCTTACCTTGGTTTATTGAAAGAATATCAAAATAAAAAGTTGGGCTCATTCCTTTTATCTTCAGCAATAAAGAACTCTTTTTCAGAAAATATCAAAAGAGTGTGGGTACACACTTGTTCTTTAGATCATAAGAATGCTTTGAATAATTATTTATCTAGGGGAATGAAAATTTTCAAATCCGAAATTTTAATGCTATGATGTTTTTTTTTGGAAAATAAAATGAAAAAATTAAAGCATGCAATTTTGAACATTCTTACTTTAGGTAGTTATAAAAGGAGGAAAAAACCCTCAAATCTTGAAAACTATATTAAAGATATAAGAGAACTAACTTTGAATTATCAAACTAAAGAATTACAGAAAAAGCACAAAAATCCATTAAATAAATTTGGTAAAAAATGCTTTTCTCAAAGTGATGAAGATGGAATTACTATCGAGATTTTAAAAAGAATTGGTTGTATTGAAAATGGTTGTTTTGCTGAATTTGGCCCAGGTGATGGCATGGAAAATAATACTTTAATTTTGAAGTCATTGGGGTGGAAAGGTTTCTGGATTGGAGGAGAAAATTTGTCAATTAAATATAAATCAAATGAAAAATTTTCTTTTATTAAGGACTTTGTTTCTCTTAAAAATATTATTGAATTAACATTAAAGAGTAAAAAAAAAATCAATTGTGATGATTTGGATGTGATTTCTTTTGATCTAGATGGAAATGATCTATTTTTAGTTGATGAGTTATTAAAAAATAACTTGAAACCAAAACTTTTTATTGTTGAATATAACGGAAAATTTCCTCCACCAATCAAATGGAGTATAAATTACAACGAAAAACATATCTGGGATGGAAGTGATTACTATGGCGCATCACTTGCCTCATTCAATGAATTATTCGAAAAAAATGATTATAAATTAGTTTGCTGCAACGCACACACAGGTTCAAATGCTTTTTTTATAAAAAAAGAGTATTTAAAATTATTTGATGATGTTCCAACAGATATTGAGGATATTTATGTTGCTCCTCGTTATTTTTTACACAATGTTTATGGTTCTTATTCCTTCAGTCATCCACAATCTGTCAAAACCGTTAATAAAATATTTAGTGAAAACTAATTATTTTTTGGAAGATTAAATAAATTGTTATCAATTTGTTGATTTTTTTTGATTGAAGATAAGAAAGTGATACTTAAGTTTTGGTAAATATCAGTTGTTTGCCAACCTATTAAATTATAGTTATTAAAATCAAAAAATATATTTACTTCAAAGTCATTTTCAAAAAATTTGAAATTAACAAATTTATTATTTATTATTCTCTCATCTAAATTTTCAATTTTTTTTAGTAAAAATTTTTTATTTAATATTAAATCTAGGGGTGTTCTTTTTAGAGGGTAAAGATAGTAGCTAGTAGTAGTCTTTATTACTATTGATTTTCCATTTGAAACCAAAATTTTATTGTTTTTTAAATTGTACTTACAAAAAATTTTTTGTGGAAATGATAGTACACAATTACCGTTTTGGGTTTTGCTATTCACATTTTGTTCAAAATTAAATATTAAATTATCAGTATTTTTTAAATTTTGAATAATTTTACTTTTAATAGATGCCGACGTTTCAGAAATTGAAATGAAAAATAATAAAATTATTAAACTTTTTTTCATTAAAGAACATCACGTTTTCCAACATGATTAGCTCTACTCACAATACCTTCTGACTCCATCATATCAATAATTCTTGCAGCACGATTATAACCAATTTGTAGTTTTCTTTGTAAAAAAGATGTTGAAGCTTTTCCTTCAGATTTAATTATCTCTACTGCTGTTTGATAAAGCTCATCTTTATCATTAAGACTTTTTGAACCATCATTTGTTTCTTTATCGTCTGCAAAGTTTAGGATTTCATCCACATAATCCGGTTCTGCTTGAGATCTTAAAAAATTGTTTATTTTTTCAATTTCATTATCTGATACAAAAGGTGCGTGTATTCGAACAATTTTATTAGCAGAAGACATGTACAACATGTCACCTTTGCCTAATAATTGCTCAGCACCCTGTTCTCCCAATATAGTTCGGCTATCAATTTTTGATGTTACTTGAAAAGATATTCGCGTTGGAAAGTTGGCTTTAATTGTACCAGTTATCACATCAACACTTGGTCTTTGAGTAGCCATTATAATATGAATACCAGCTGCACGTGCCATTTGTGATAATTTTTGAATATAGTTTTCAATTTCTTTACCTGCAACCAACATTAAATCTGACATTTCATCGACCACTACAACAATATAAGGCATAGGTAGTTTATGTTTTGAATTATAACCATCAATATTTCTTACACCTTCTTTTGTCATCAACTTGTATCTACTCTCCATCTCTTTGACTACCCAGCCTAAAACAGATGCAGCTTTTTTTGCTTCAGTAATGACGGGGCACAATAGATGTGGTACTCCTTCATATGTTGACAACTCAAGCATCTTAGGATCAATCAGAATAAACTTACATTTTTCAGGAGTATGTCGGTATAGAAGTGACAATATTATTGTATTAATACAAACTGATTTTCCGGAGCCAGTTGTTCCTGCAATTAATAAGTGAGGCATAGATGATAAATCACTAACGATTGAATCTCCAGATATATTTTTACCTAAAGCAATTGGTAATTTTATTTCTTTCTTTTGAAAAGTAGAGCTTTTCAAAATTTCACTAAGATAAACATTTTCTCTAGATAAATTAGGTATTTCAATACCAACAGTATTACTACCTGAAATCATCGAAATTCTTGCTGACTCTGAACTTGTGTTTCTTGCTATATCATCGGAAAGATTTATTATTTTAGAAACCTTAACACCAGCAGCTGGTTCAAATTCATTCAAGGTTACTACTGGTCCATTACTTATTTTTTTAATTTTTCCATTAACACCAAAATCTAACAGAATTTTTTCTAAAAATTCAGGATCGCCAAAATTATTTTTTCCTGGATTTTCTCTCTCTTTTTTTGATGGAATTTTAAGTAAATCTAGACTTGGTAATTTAAATTTTAATTTTTCTGACTTTTTTACTTCTTCAGC
>CABXTC010000014.1 GCA_902515095.1 uncultured Pelagibacteraceae bacterium | reverse complement strand
AAAAAATATATAAACGTTTACAATAATACATACAAAATTTAAAAGTCATATTAATGAATAAAAATCTCTTTACCTATAAAAAAAGTGGGGTCAATATTAATGCAGCAGATAAATTTGTAAGATACATATCCAATATTTCATCAAAAAAAAGAGGCAATAAAAAGAACGATAATATTGGAGGTTTTGGATCTATTTCGAATATACCAAAAAATATAAAAAATCCCAAAATTGTTGCTTGCACAGATGGAGTTGGAACTAAAGTTGAAATCGCTAATTTATTAAAAAAATATGACACGATAGGAATCGATTTAGTTGCAATGAGTGTGAATGATCTGATTGTGCAGGGAGCGAAACCTTTATTTTTTTTAGATTACATTTCTATCAATAAGATTGAGTTAAAAAAAATGAAATCATTATTAAAAGGTATAATTAAAGGTTGTGATACCTCACAGTGTAATCTAGTTGGGGGAGAGACTGCAGAAATGCCAGATACTTATGAAAAAGGTAAATTTGATATAGCTGGTTTTGCTGTTGGAGTTGTTGATGATAAAAAAATATTAAATCAAAAAAAAATTAAAAAGAATGATTTAATTTTAGCAGTGCCATCAAGTGGACTTCATTCAAATGGATTTTCTTTAGTTAGACATGTTCTTAAAACAAAAAAAATAGATATAAAAAAAAATTTATTTTTAAAAAAGGAATTAATCAAACCTACAAAAATATATGTGAAAGAAATTATGAAACTTGTTAATAAGGATTTAATAAATGGGTGTGCAAATATTACAGGCGGTGGACTAGCTGACAACATCGAAAGAGTTATACCAAATAATTTGTGTGCAGAAATTAACTTAGATAGAATTAAACCATTAAAAATTTTTAAATGGCTTAAAAGAAATCAAATATCAGACAAGGAGATGCTTAAAACTTTTAATTGTGGTGTGGGTTTTTGTTTAATTATCAATTCAAAAAATTTATTAAAGATTAATAAGTATTTTTCAAAAGAATTTAAACCTTATATAATCGGCAAAATTAAAAAAGGTAAAAAAAAAATTAAATTAAATGAAAAAATTAAATGGTACTAATAAAATTAATATTGCTGTTTTTATTTCTGGTAAAGGTAGTAATTTAAAAAATCTAATAAAACATTCTTACGCTTACAATTCTAAGTTTAGAATATCCTTGATAATAACTGATAATTCAAAAGCTTTAGGATTAAAATTTGCAAAAAAATTTCATATAAAAAAAAAAATTGTTAATTTTGACAACACCAAGTTAGTAGAAAAAAATCTAGTAATGTTCCTTAAGAGAAATAAGATAAGTTTGATTTGCCTTGCAGGATTTATGAGAATTTTATCAAAGAAATTTATAAAAAATTTTAATGGAAAAATTTTAAACATCCACCCTTCACTTTTGCCAAAATATAAAGGATTAAATACCCATAAAAGAGCAATCAAAAATAAAGAAAAATTTTCTGGGTGTACAGTGCATTTGGTTAATTCAAAACTTGATTCGGGTAAAATAATTCTTCAAAAAAAGGTAAAGATTTTTAAGAAAGATACGCCGAAATCCTTGGCTTTAAGAATTCTAGTCCAAGAGCACGCTTTATACCCCAAAGCAGTAAAAAAAATTCTAGCTAATCTTTAAAAAAAAAGTCGATTTCAATTTTTGCATTTTCGATACTATCAGAGCCGTGAACAGAATTTTTATCTATTGAAATCCCATATTTTTTTCTTATTGTCCCGTCTTTTGCATCTTTAGGATTTGTTGCCCCCATTAGATCTCTATTTCCCAAAACTGCATTTTCTTTTTCAAGAACCATTACCACTATTGGTCCTGAGGAAAGATAAGCACACAAATCATTGTAAAATGGCTTTGTTTCATGAACTTTATAAAATTTCTCGGCTTCTGATTTTTCAATTTGGATTTTTTTTTCTTTCAAAATTAAAAAACCTTTACTTTTAAACATTTCTTTTATTTCATTTTCAAGATTTCTCTCAACTGCATCAGGCTTTATAATTGATAATGTCTGTTCTAAATTATTCATAATTATCCTCGATTAATTTGTTTAACAATCTTACACCATAGCCAGTAGCACCTCCTGAATTTAAGGCCCCACCGTATTTAGAAAATGCCATACCAGCTATATCCAAATGTGCCCAGGGGGTTTTATTTAGAATAAATCTTTGTAAAAATTGTGCAGCAGTTGTAGATCCTGCTCCACCTACATAATTTATGTTTTGCATATCAGCATTTTTAGAGTCTATCAATTTATCATAATTTTTATTTAATGGCATCCTCCATAGTTTTTCTTCAACATATTCACCAGCATCTATTAATTGATTGGATAATTTATCGTCATTAGAAAATAAACCTGCGTATTCAGATCCCAATGAAACAATTATTGCTCCAGTTAAAGTTGCTAAATCAACTATGAATTTAGGTTTAAATTTTTGCTCTGTATAAGTAAGCGCGTCAGCCAGCACTAATCTTCCTTCGGCATCGGTATTAAGAATTTCAACTGTTTTTCCACTGTAAGATTTTACAATATCTCCAGGTCTTTGAGCATTTCCCCCTGGCATATTTTCTACTAAACCAACTACTCCTACAGCATTAATTTTTGCTTTTCTTAAAGCTAAACTTTTCATCAAACCGACTACAACCGCAGAACCAGCCATATCATAAGTCATATCTTCCATAAATTTAGCAGGCTTTAATGAAATACCACCAGTGTCAAAACAAACTCCTTTTCCTACAAATGCCAAGGGTTTAGAATTATCTTTTAGTCCAGTCCATTCCATTGTTACTAAATATGAACCTCTAATGCTCCCCTGGCCAACACCAAGTATAGTATTCATGCCCATTTTTTTTAATTTCTTCTCATCATAAACATTGATCTTTAAACCAAATTTTCTCAAAGAATTTATTCTTTTAGCGTATTCATCAGGATGCAATATATTTCCAGGTTCTGATACTAAATCTCTAGTATAAAAAGTTCCCTCCTCTATTGCATTAAATTTTATTTGCTCTTTACTAGTAGGTATATTTTTACCGTGAGCAAGAATGTGAATATTCTTTTTATCTTTTTTTGTTTTATATTTTTGAAATGTATAAGATTTTAGCTTAATACCGTGTAAGAAATGTCCAATTAAATTTTTTGATTCATAAGGTATTGTATCTGTATTAACTCTATATTCTAAATTTTTGATGTCTTTAAAAATATCATAGCATTTTGCACCTAAATTTTCTGCTTCAGAGATTGGAAGGTTTTTTTTAAAAGATACTAAAATTATTTTTCTTTTAGAGCTTAAATCAAATGTAATAATTTTTTGCTTGGTATCCTTTATCTTTAGCAAATCTAATATGAAAGAGTACTCAGAACTTGGGATGTGTTTTTTCAAACTCGAAATGTCGAATTTTTCATCAACAAATAACATTAGGTTTTCATTAGATTTATTAAAACCTTGGTTTTTAAAAGTAATTTTAATATTCATAAAATTTAAATACAATCTGTACGAGATAATGCTATATATGAGTAAAACAATTATATTTCAATGGAAAAAATACTTTTTAGAAAATTTATCCTAGATGTGTCCCTTAGGGCTCTAATTATAATATTTACAATTGGTCTAATTGTTTGGATTATTCAGGCTGTAAACTATCTAGACTTTGTAATTGATGATGGTCATAATTTTGCGATCTATTTCTATTACAATTTATTCAATTTTCCAAAAATTATTCACAGAATATTACCTTTTGTATTCGGAATTTCTATTTTTTTTGAATTAGTGAAGTATGAAAAAAATAATGAATTATTAATTTTTTGGACAAATGGAGTAACAAAAAAAAAGTTTATTCTTAATCTAATAAATTTTGCATTTTTTGTAATGCTGATTCAGATATTAATTGGAAGCATTATTTCTCCTGCAAGTCAGTTAAAAGCAAGAACAATTCTAAAAGATTCAAATATGGATTTCTTACCAAATTTGATTAAACAAGGAAAATTTATAGACACTATCTCTGGTATAACTATCTTTATAAATGAGAAGGTAGGTCAGGACTCATTTAAAAATATTTTTATTCAAGAAGGAGATCTCTTTGACTTAGAAGAAAATAATAATCAAATAATTTTTGCAAAAGAAGGTATATTAATTAATGATAATAAAAAAATATTTAGGTTATTAAATGGAAAAATTATTAGTACTAACAATAATAAATTGATCAGTTTTGAATTTGATAAGATAGATTATAATTTATCAAATTTAAGTTCAAAAACTATAAAAGCTGCCAAAATCCAAGAATTGCCCTCTACAAAAATAATTAAGTGCTCTCTTAGCTTATTTAACAATAAAATTTATTTAGACGATATGTTTAGATGTGAAAAAGATAGACTTAAAAATCTTAATCAAGAAATTTACAAAAGATTTATCAAGCCATTTTATATTCCATTGTTAGCTTTGATATGCTGTTATTTATTAACTTTTTCAAAAGTTCAAAATAATTTTACATTAAAAACAATTAAAGTCTTCTTATACGTATTTCTTGCTCTAGTAATATCTGAGACATTCATGAGATATGCCGAGGAATCAAGATCTCAATTTATTTTCATGATGTGTGCACCTATTATATTTTATTTTTTAATTTATAATTTTTTAATTAAGAAAGTTAAATCATGATAAAAACATTTGATAAATATTTCATAAGATTATTTTTTAAAAAAATTCTTTTACTTGCTCTTATTTTTTTTTCATTAATATTTATACTTACATTATTTGAAGAAATTACTTTTTTCAGTGACTCTTCTAATTCAAAATTTCATTTACCATTTATGATCACATTGCTTAATGTACCTGCAACCCTTTTAGAGATATTTCCATTTATAGTTTTAATATCTACACAACTTTTTTTTGTTGAAATTATAAAGAGAAAAGAAAATGAATTAATTAAAATAAATAGATTGGATAATTTTTATTTAATAAGATTGCTTGTGCTATGTTCTTTTTTGTTTGGAATAATAATTATAACTTTATACTACCCAATATCTTCCAAATTAAAGTTTTTTTATTTTGATATTAAAAATATTTATTCTGAGGATGGAAAATACCTTAAACACTATAGTGGAAATGGATTGTGGATTAAAGATGAGATAGATGATGAAATTTATATCATAAGTGCATCTTCAGATAATAAAGACAAATTACTTAAAAATGTATTTATTACTAAATTTGATAAAAATTTTAATATTATAGAAAGTATTTCCACAAAAAAAGCAGATATTTCTCTTAATGAATGGATAATTGAGAATCCAATTGTATTTAGAGATAACAAACAAATTCAATTAGATAAAGATATTAGATTACGTAGTCATTTTAATTTTGACAAAATAAATAAAACTTTTAGAGACCTTAATTCACTAAATTTATTTGAATTAGTTAGACTCAAGAAAGAAAATGAAGTTTTGGGATATTCTTCCCAAGAAGTAAATTTACATTTTTTAAGAATCATTTCATTGCCTATTTATCTAAGTATAATGGTAATAATTTCTGCAATTATTATGTTAAATATTAAAAGAGATAAGCCCTATATATTTCATGTTTTATTGGGAATATTATTATCTGTGGTTATTTATTACATAAACAATATCTTCAATATTTTTGGATTAACTGACAAAATACCAGTTTATTTATCTGTATTTTTTCCAATTATTTTCTTAAGTATTGTTTCAACGATAGGTTTAGTGCGAATTAATGAAAAATAAAATTTTAATAATTATTATAATCTTAAGTCAACTTTTTTTAGCAAATAAATTGTTTTCTCAAGAAATTGACATTAAAGCTAAAGATATTGAATTTTCAAATAATCAAAATTTGACGATTGCTAACAACGCTACAGCAATAATAAAAGAAGATGACATAATCATTAAAGGTGAAAAAATTGAATATTTTAAAGATAAATCTTTTTTATTTATTAAGAATGGTAAGATTTTAACGGCTAATGAAGATTTTGAAATCAATTCTAATATCATTGAATATAAAGTTGATGAGTCCAATCTGGAGCTAAAAGAAAATGTAAAAATTAAAGATAACATTAATAATTTGATAATGGAGTCTAATGAGATAAATTACAATTTTAAGAAACGAAAAATTGTAAGTCAAAACCCTTCAGAAATAAGGGATGAATTTAATAACATTTATAAAGTAGATGGATTTGAGTATTCCATTAATGATAGAATAATCAAATTGGATAATCTTGTTGCTCAAGATAAAGATAAAAATACTTTTGAAGTTGATTTGTCATACTTGGATTTGAACAAAAAAGAATTAATAGCAAAAGATATTAGTATGAAGTTTAAGTTGATAGAAACTTCAGAAAATGAACCAAGATTGAAAGGGCGAAGCTTAATTAGCAATGAAAGAAATACAATTATAAAAAAAGGAACTTTTACTTTTTGCAAAAAAAGGGAGAAATGTCCTCCATGGGAAATGAGTGCGGATGAAATCAAGCACGATAAACAAAAAAAGACTATTTATTATAAAAATGCAAGTTTGAAAATTTATGACAAGAAAGTTTTCTATTTTCCAAAATTTTTTCATCCTGATCCTACTGTAAAACGACAAAGTGGATTTCTAATTCCAAAATTTCAAGATAATAGTACATCTGGTTTGTCTCTTACGTTACCTTATTTCTTAGCTTTAGCTGAAAATAGAGATATGACTTTTACTCCTAGACTTTTTAACGATGATAAATTTTTAATTCAATCGGAATATAGAGAAAAAAATAAAAACTCAAATCATATAGTTGATGCAAGTCAATTTCTATCGGGTAATGAAAATTCAAAAGGTCATTTATTTTATAATTTTGATAAAAGTTTTAATAATAAATCATTCGATAATGTCGAATTAAATATTAAATTAGAACAAGTTACCGATGAAACATATTTGAAAGCAAATAAAATTGAGAGTCCTATCATTAATAATTTCTCTAATCTGACTAATTCATTAAATCTTCAGATGTATAATGAAAATGTTACAATAGATACTAATCTTGATGTGTATGAAGATTTAACAAAAAATGATAGCGATAAGTATGAATATGTTCCAAACTTTAGTTTTTCAAAAATTATAAATGATAATTACTCATTTAACTCTAATGGGTATTATAAAAATTATAATACTAATATAACTGAAAAAGTACTCATAAATAATTTTGAATTTCAATCGAATTTGAAGTTATTTGACAGTGGATTAATAAATGAAAAAGTATTCTTAATTAAAAATGTAAATTCTGATTCAACAAACTCAAAAAATTTTAAAGACAAGACAACTGCAAACATCATACCTACTTTACAAACTAATTACACATATCCATTAAATAAAGAAACTTCAGAGTTTAGTAATCTTATAACTCCGAAATTATCTTTTAGATTAAGTCTGCCGCATTCAAAAGATGTTAGGAAAACTGATAGAACTATAGGATATGATAATATTTATGACCTAGATAGACTGGGGATAACCGAAACAAGTGAGGGGGGTATATCAGTAACTTATGGTTATGAATTTATTAAAATTGATAAATCAAACTTTGATGAAAAAATGAAATTAGGTTTTGCAAATAATTTAAGATTTGAAGAAAATAAAGACCTACCAATAAATAGTAATTTAGGTGACAAAACTTCTGATTTTGTTGGTCTATTTGAATATAAACATAATGAAAATCTAAAGTTTAATTATGATTTTTCTTTGAAAAATAACTTAGATGATAAAAATTATGAACTTTTTGGTTTTGAATATTATCTAAATAAATTTTCTACAAAATTTGAATATCTGAATAAAAATAACAGTAATTTAAAAACTTCATATTTGAAAAATGAAACTAAATTTAATTTTGATGAAAAAAATAGTTTGATTTTTGAAACAAGTGAAAATAAAGAAAAAAGTTTTACTGAATTCTACAATATAATTTATCAATACGAGAATGACTGTCTAAAGGCAGGAATTGAATATAATAAAGAATATTATAGTGATGAAGACTTAAAACCTTCTGAAAATTTATTTTTCAAAATCACAATTTTGCCTTTTGGTGGATTCAATACACCTAATCTAAAATGATTGCATTTAAAAGATCAACCATTCTAATTTGCATTTTCTTTTCACTAATAAATATTTGTTATTCAAAAATTCAATTGAAAATAATTATGAAAATTGACAATGAAATAATTACATCTCATGATGTTGAAAAAGAAATTAATTATCTAAAAGCCCTTAACCCGAGACTAAGTCAAATTGATAAAAATGAAATATTAATGATTGCTAAAAAGTCAACTATTAAAGAATTTATTAAAAAAAAAGAAATACAAAAATATAAGGAGTTAAACTTACAAAATCCCCAAATTGATGACGTTCTAAATAATTTAATTCAAAATTTAAACCTTAAGAATGAAAATCAACTTAAAGATTATATTAAAAATTTCGATTTATCTATTGAAGATTTAAAGAGAAAAATTGAGATTGAAAATGAATGGAAAAACTTAATTTATAGTAGATACATAAAAACTGTTAAAATAGATAGAGAAAGATTAATCGAAAAAATCGAAAAAAATAGTAAAGAAAAATTTTTAGAAGAATATAATTTGTCTGAAATAGTTTTTACAAAAAAAAAAGATGTAACTTTAAATGAATTCTCTAAAAAAATTCAAGAAAGTATTGAAAAAAATGGATTTGAAAATACTGCAAATCTTTATAGCATATCGGATAGTGCAAAAGTGGGTGGTAAGATAGGTTGGGTTAGAAAAAATATTTTATCAGATCAAATTATTAATGAATTAAAAAACTTAGAAATAAATAATTATAGTTCTCCTTTACAAATCAATAATAATTTTTTCATATTTAAGATTAATGAAATTAGAAAAATACAAGTTGAGATAGATAAAAAGAAAGAACTTGATAAAATGATACTAATTGAGACATCTAAGCAATTAGATAAGTTTTCAAATATTTTTTATAATAAGATTAAATTAAATAGCAAAATAAGTGAATTCTAA
>CABXTC010000013.1 GCA_902515095.1 uncultured Pelagibacteraceae bacterium | reverse complement strand
TTTTTGGTCTTATCTACACAATATTCTATTTGGTCAACCCATGACATAGAATTTTTATCAATAAACTTTGTTGTCAAATAGATTGTAAAAGGAATATTTAGTTTTTTTAAAATCGGATATGCTATTGAGATATTATTATAAAAACCATCATCAAAAGTAATTACAAATGATTTTGGTTTAATCTTGTTTTTACCTTGTAAGGATAAAACTGCATCGTTAATTGAAACTGGATTGCCGTGCTCAGAAAGTTTCTTCATTAATCTTTTAAATTTATCTTTTTCTATATGTTTTCCTGTGTAGTTTCTAATTGATTTAATTTTTTTATTTATTACTCCATGAAACAAATAAATAGTAATTTGATTTTTTTTTAATCTTTTTATGATCTTATTTTCATTAAACTTAATCATTATTATAATTTTCAATAATAAATTGATCAAATATTCTCAACGTTTTTTCTTTTAATTCAGCTGGCATTGCAGAAAAATATTTTCCATTGTTTTTTTGTTTTACTGTTTTCAAACTTTTTTTTTTAATATTCATAATTAGATTTTTAACTAATTTAACGCATGCTTCAGTATTTAATATTCTTAAATTCATTAACGAAGTGTTTTTATTAAATATTAATGTTTCTTTTTCAACTATTTCACCTGTGTCTACTCCCTCATCTAATCTGTGCAAAGTAGTCACTAGAGATGAAAAATCTTTGTGATAGATAGACCACAAATGTGTATCCAGTCCTCTGTATTTAGCGGGATCACCTCCGTGTAAATTAAAAAAATAATCTTTGTTCAAATCAATTATATCTTTTTTTAAAATCCTAGTACCAAAAACAACAAATATGCAATTTCTCAAATCCTTCAAATATTTGTAACTCTCAATCGAATTTATTGATTTAAATCTTTTAACTGAAGCATATTCCTCTAATTTATTATATTGATCTTTAAACCAAATTTTTTTTTCATAATTCTCTCTTCTGAGTTCATAATCATGAACTATCTTGTAATCATATTTTGTAACTTTTGGGTATTCACAAACTACATCAAGATTATTGTACTCTTTCGCTAACTCTCTAACAAAAAAAGTATGATGGGGTGTTTCTGTTGTTAATACTACTAATTTCACTTTTTTTTTATGAAAAGAAAGCTCTCTACTACAAGCCCATCCAGATCTGAATTTTCAAATACATAAAAAGCATCCTGAACAGTTCTTACAATTGGTAATCCATGAAGATTTAGACTGGTATTTAATAAAGCTCCTACACCTGAAAGTCTTTTAAACTCTCTAATTATATTATAATATTCATCATTATCTTTTTTTTCTAACTTTTGTGGTCTTGCTGTAAAATCTGATGGATGAATAGCTGCTCCCAAATTTTTTTGCCCAATCTTAGTTGTATCAAATGCCATAGACATAAATTTTGCATTTAAATTCTTGGGATCTTTAATAAATTTTTTAAAATCTTCTTTGAGAATAGATGGAGTGAATGGCATCCAGAAATCTCTTTTTTTAATTTTTGCATTTATTTTATTGATATTAGAAAAATATCTTGGATCACATAGTATAGATCTATTCCCTAAGGCCCTTAATCCAAATTCCATTTTTCCCGAACATCTTCCTATGATATTTCCGTCAAAGATTAATTTTGCAATTATTTTTGATTTTACATTTCTGAGGATTTTGTATTTTTTTTTGATTTTTTTTTCCTTTATGAATTTATTAATCTCATCTTTTTTAATTTGATGTCCTAAATACATATTATCAATTGGCTTAATGTATTTTAATTTTGAAATTCTATTTTTTTCACAATAATCACTAGCTGCTTTGTAACAAGCACCTATAGAAATTGAAGTATCACCTGCTGCTGGTGGAATTAATACTTTGTTCAATCCTTTATGCTGATTTAAACTCATTCCTGCTTTAATATTCTGAGCTACACCACCTGAAAAATAAAAATTTTTATAAGACAACCTTTTTGAACATGAAAAAAACCAAGATTTCAACTTTTTTTCTAAAAATTTTTGTAATCCACCTGCAATACCATCAAACCTACAATCTATTAGTTCTTTTTTAAAATGATAGAAAAGATCTTTAGGTTTTTTATCAAAAACTATATTTAAGTTTTTAATTTTTAAAATTTTATCAAAAATTTTAAAACTTTTTTCAGACTCGTAATCTGAAGCATAAGGAGCTAGACCCATAACTTTATATTCATGTTGCGAAGGCTTCATGCCAAGTAAAAGTGTAATATATTGATAAATATGTCCAAGATGGTTATGCCTATTATGCGCAACTAATTTAAAATTCCCATTTTTGACAGTTGAAACTGAGCCATTTGAGTAATCTCCAATACCTTCACTTGTAATAGCGATGCCATTTTTTCTCTCTTTGAAGAAAAAGTAAGAATAATATTTGTGACAATCTTCATGGAATTGAACTTTTATTTTATCTTTACTTATTTTTAATAATGATGATATTTTGGAAATTCTTCTTTTTTGAAAAATATCCATATCCTTTTGGGACATATATGTATTAAGAATATCTTTATAATCATAAATTTTATCATGTTTAAATTTTTTGTTTTTAAATGTATTCCAATAACTTATTTTTTTCTTTTCAAAAATACTTGGTTTCCAAAATTTTTCTTGTTCCTCAATCCAATCACTTACAGAAAAATTTGCATTTCTCTTAATTCGCATAAGCACTGGGTTTAAATATTTTGTGCCAAGTGCCACTTCATTTATATCTTTAGCTTTAATTCCTGTTGAATTTAAACAATCTTTAATTGCAAAAACTGGTAGACCATAATCAGTTTTTAATCTACTAAATCTCTCTTCTTGAGCTGCATAAACAATTTTTCCATTAATCATCAACGCCACAGAACTATCATGTCCATCATGTATCCCTAAAATAATCATATTTTATCTTTATGTAACTCTCTGAAAAAAAATTCTAAATTTATTATTTGAACAATTCTATAAAAAGATTTCTCTCGATCATTTACTATATCAAGATAACATTTAGTAAAGTATTTTTTTAAATCCTTATTTTTTATACTGGGTATAAACTTTGAGTTATTTATATTAAGTAAATTTGAATATTTTTTTCTAAAATCATCTGATTTTGTTATCACTTCAGGTAATTTTTTTTCCTTATTACTCGAGGTCTTATTAATTTTTTTTTTAAAAAATCTTATAGGAAACATCAAAGTATGAAAAAAAACATTTTTATATGTATAAGTAGTTGGTAAAAAATCCTTGTGATAATCCCATTTGAGCTCGTTTTTAAAATATCTAAAATGTAATGCTTTTGGAAAAAAAACCTCTCTAAACCCTATATTTAAGCCCAATAAAAAATTGGAAAATGGAGGAAAAAAACCAGGTTGCTCTATCTTGTTTGTAATTTTTTGATCTTGATATTTATTATTAAAAACTCCTCTAGTAAAACAAATTAATCTTGCATATTTTTGAACTCTGCTATTATCGATTGTTTTTTTATTTTTAAAAAGAGATATAAAATCTTTTTCATCTAAATAATTTTTCATATACAATTTAGTAAAGTAATCAATATAACCCTTAAATAAGTCTTTATTTGAATGAAATATTTTTAAATCGAAGGAAGGTAAAAATGGAGTCGTAGCACTCACAGATAAAAATGCCAGATAATCTAATTGATTTTTTGGAAGCCTGCCTCTCATATTAAATATAAGCTCTAATAATTTAATTATTATTGGAAAATTCAGTAAATAAATAAAGGCTTTTGTAGATAAAAATCTATGAAAAAAACCTCTTTTCAAATTTTGAGCAAATCTAACCAATGTATTCATTCCAAACTCAGGTTTAAATCCCGTGTGAATTTGATAATTTTGCCCTAAAGCTGCACCACCAAAGGATATAAAATTTTTTTTTTTATAAAAATCTGTCATAAAAATATTTGCAAAAGGTAACATTCCCAAATCTTTTTTAAGTTCAATATCATCATTAGACCTATACTCATCCCACCATTTATTTATTGAAAAATTATAATCGCCAAATATGAATTCTGATTTTATACCAATTTTTTTGGACAAAATTTTGGTCATATTTGATATCCACTCATGTTTAGTATGATGAAGGGCTGTCACATCATATCCTAATTTTTTGCATGCGATTGTGACTATTGTTGAGTCTATACCACATGATAAATGTGAATAGAGTTTCAAATTCTTATTTTTTTTATATTTAAATTTAATGGACTCTTCAAGAAAGAACTTGAATTCTGAGTCTAGTTTTTTTAAAGACCTTTTATCATTACAGAAGTTATTCAAATCATAAAAATGATGTGATTTTATTTGATTTTTTTTTTTAATTTCTAAAAAATAACCTGATGGTAATCTAAAAAGGTTTTCAAAAATTGTTGTAAAAGTAGAAATTTTATTAAAATCAAGTGAAATATAAT
The DNA here is from genome assembly GCA_902515095.1 of uncultured Pelagibacteraceae bacterium. Classification (GTDB taxonomy): domain Bacteria; phylum Pseudomonadota; class Alphaproteobacteria; order Pelagibacterales; family Pelagibacteraceae; genus Pelagibacter. Next base: position 5,477 of record CABXTC010000013.1, on the reverse strand, counting down.
TAATTAATTCATAATCGTTTAATTCATATTTCTTAAATTTCTTCAACACATCTATAGTTTTAGTACCTATATAAATCTTACCATCTATAGATGCATAAAAAAATCCCTGACTTTCAATAGAATTAAATATATAAATTATATCTTCTTTAGTTTTTAGTAATATAAAACATTTACCGAGAACGTTTAAAAGATTTTTTTTTATCTTATCAATATCATGAAGGCTAGATTTTAGGATAGAAATTGTTTCCTCTTTATTAAGAAAATTTTTATTTTCAAAAAAACCATCTATCTCACCGTAGATATATAAGTTATTATTATCTTTGGTTATTTCCAAAAAATTTTTTTCTTTTTGGCTTATTTTATTATTAGTATCTATTTCTAAAAACATTAAAACTTGAAGATATCATCTAAATAATTTATTTCTTTTTTTTGAATAAAAGTGAAATAAAATAAATTTGAAACTATAGCATTATATTTTTCAAAATTTTCATCACTATGCGATTGGTTCCAAATTTTTTCTTTTGCTTTAGGGAAATTTTTTAATGGTAGATTATTTATGGATTTATCAGAAATAGTTCCTAACCATTCTGAGATATGTTTTGTTATTCCAGTCCCTGTCGTATGTTGAGCTTTAGGCATCCAGGCAATATCGTGTGGTAAAAACTTTTCAGCTGTTTTTCTTAAAATATATTTAATTTGATTATTTTTTGATCGTAATTCAACATCAATTTTTGATGCAAATTCAAAAAATACATGATCTAAAAAGGGAACTCTAGCCTCAATGCTGTGAGCCATTGACATTTTATCAACCCTTTTGAGCTGTAGTCTGTATAAGCCTTCTTTGTGATGTCGTGAATACTCTTTTGATAACATGTCTCTACTTTTGTTAGAAAAAAACCACTTATAACCCCCAAATAATTCATCTGCTCCTTCACCACATAAAACAACTTTGTTTGATTTATCGTGTTTTTTGACACCTTCCATTAGAAAATATGATGCTAAAGATGACTCTAAGTTTTTTGCACATGAAACTTCTAAATGCTTCATAACCTTTGGAAATGTTGAAAAAATTCTATCAAAATTTAATAAAATATTATTTTGATTTGATTTAAAAATTTCATTTGCAGTAAAATTAGAAGATTCAAATTCATTTAATCCTTTTGCAGAATTACCAAAAGTATAACTGTTAAATTTTTTATCATAATTTTTTTTTACAAAATAAGCTAAAATATTTGAATCTACTCCACCTGATAAAAGCATATTAATTGGCACATCTGACCTCAAGTGCATTGAGCAACTTTCATCAAGAAAAAATTCCAGTTTTTCAATAATTTCTTTTTCATCCTTCAAAGTACTGTTTATATCTAGGCTCCAATATTTGTTAACCTCAAAGTCTAAATCATTGTTTGTATTTAACACTCCGTAAGTTGCTGGTTCTAACTCTTTAATCTCATTAACATGTGTCTCTAGATTCATCCAAAAATAATTGTGTGGAAACATTTTCTTCAAATTTACAGTTGGATTTAAATCTGAATATTCAAGTATAGATTTAATTTCAGACGCAAAAATAAAACTATTTTTATCAAAGTGATAATACAAAGGTTTTATCCCAAACCTGTCCCTAGCTATAAAAATAAGAGATTTTTTTGCATCATAAATTGCAAAAGAGAACATGCCTCTTAGTTTTTTAACACAATCAAAAGAGTATAATTCATATAATTTTAAAATACATTCCACATCTGAATTTGTTTTAAAATTTACTTTATCTTTAATTTCATTCCTAATTTCCAAATAATTATAAATTTCCCCATTACAAACTAAAAAAATATCTTCATTTTCATTTGATATTGGTTGATTTCCAGTGTCTAAATCTATTATTGATAATCTTGTCATTCCTAAGATAACATTATTATCTTTAATAAAATCTTGATGGTCAGGACCCCTATGCTTTATTGAGTCTAGAGCATTCTCCGCAAAATTTTTTTGATTAATGTTTACTGATCCGAAAACGCCACACATGTTTTATTTTAGTCCACTCCCGGTAAGTAAAAGGAGAATATTTCTTTTTGAAATCCTATTTTTTTTTATAAATTCATTTACCGCTGAATATGTCGAAGCGCTGGTTAAACAACTATTTATACCATATTTTTTTAATAAAAGTTCTTTACTTTTTTTTATCGATTTGTCGTTAACTGCAACCATGTTGCCTCTCAATTTATTTAAATAGTAAAAAGCAAAATAACCATCCAAAGGAAAATCTATGTTTATGGAGTCACAAATTGACTTCGCGATTGATTTAGATGGTGTTGTTTTTTTTGAATTAAATTGTCGATAAAATGAGGAGCTAGATGATGATTGAACACCAACTATTTTCGGAATTTTTTTTATAAAACCCATTTTTTTTAATTCATAAAAACCCTTACAACAACCACTAATAATGTTGCCATCACCTACTGGAATAAAAATATAATCAATTTGTTTGTTAAATTTTGATATTAATTGATAAGAAAATATTTTTTTTCCTTCTCTTGTAACAGGATTTAAACCAGTGCATCTATTATAAGTTTTGTATCTTTTACTATATTTTAAAGACTTTTTAACTACCTCACTATACGGAAGATTTAAAACTAACAGCTTACATCCAAGGGTCTTGAGATATTCTTTTTTTCTTGAACTTGTGAATGACGGTAAAAATACTGTGCATTTTAATTTAAACATATTGCAATATACTGCGGTTGAAATTGCTGCATTTCCAGAGCTAGCTACTGATATTTCATCATAACCTTTTTCAATTGCGTCCAAACAAGACACTAGTGATGCTCTATCTTTGAAAGAACCACTAAAATTATAATAGTCTTCGACAAAATAAATATTATTTTTCATCTTTTTGTCCAAATCTTCAAAGGACCTTATATATAAATTAGGAAACTCAAAGTTATGTCTATTTTTTAATGGGAGTATCGATTTTAAATAAGATAAATTATTTGAGCTAAAAAATTTTCTAATATCTTTTTTTGAATATGATTTATATCTAAAGTCTTTAGTTCCATAATTTTTCTCATTATTGCAATTCAGCATCTCGCAATTGGAATAATCTTTAATCACATTACATTTTGAACAATATGATAGTGGCATATTTATTTTGGGAAATGTTTATTGATTTGAAAAATAGTTTTTGAAAGTATTTTTGATACTTTTTTTCGACTATTTAAACTTAAAGATTTAAATTTAGGTCTATTTGGTTTAATTTTCCTCGACTCTCTTAGTATAAATTTTTTAGAATAATTATCCAATTTTTTAACATTTAAAATAAACAATATAATTTTTTCTAAGTTCTCTTTAGGATTTTCCAGTAAGTTTTCATAGTGATAATAACAAAAATTTTTCTTATTAATTCTTTTGTAATGTTTAAAAAATTTTAAGTACCAATTATTTAACATTTTTGAATATTCACTATAATCAAGAAACTTATTAAAATTCCATTTAGTAAATCTTTTTTTTTTTAACATTAAATAATACATTCTAAAAAAAGGGTGTTTTCTGTATGAGATTACTGTTTCTAATGGATTTCTTATATTTAATATAATCTTTGAATTAGGATAAAAGTTTAAGATCTTTTCTATATGATGTAATGCTCCACCAGTTCTCTCAACATAAATTTTTTTCTTCGACAAATTTTTAAGTATATTGAAATAATCTTTTAAATGTTCAGATTTTCTTTTTTTTCTTTTATCTTTTAAAAAAATTTTTTTTGATAATTCGTAAAATTTTTTTACCTTATTATTAAATAAAAAAGGTAAAGCGTAACAATTTAATAACGATACATCTGTGTCATTCTTTGGCATATATAAAAGTTCTTTTGTTTCTTTTTTTCTCCAATAAAAGATTCTGCTAAGAGATGTTTGTCTTTGAATTAAATTGAAATAGTATTTCCTTTCTACATTAATATTCTTTTCAAAAAATCTGTTATCACCAACTGGTTCAATTAAATCTGAAATTATACAAATTTTCTTGTGCCTATTTAAAATATTTGCAATTAATGTTGACCCTGATCTTCCTGATGCAACAATAAAAATTGGTTTTTGATTTTTGTCCATATAATTATCTATATTCTTTAATAAGTATTTTTCAATGTAACTTTTTGACCAAAATAAATATGTCTTTTAATTTTTTTACCAATAATTTTTTTATGATCTAAAATAGAATTCTCTAATCCAGGTCTTACAACATTAATTAAATCTTTTTTAATTATTTGATTTTTTTTTATATTTGAATTTGCGTAGAACGTTCTTCTAGTTTTTTTTATATTCTTTAATTCACATTTTTCTATTTGTATTTTTCCACTACCCAAAATTTTCGAGATGTTTCTTATTTTACTTGTAAGTTTTTTTAAACTTTTTGGGTTAGCTGATATTTTGTGATCTCTAAATTTTGAGAGATTATTGTCTATGGTAAAGTGTTTTTCGATTACTTTTGCTCCTAATAAGACGGAATATTCAGCACAATGAGTGCCGAGTGTATGATCAGAATATCCTATAATACATTTCTGAAATTTTTGTCTCAACGTTGAGATGGCATTTAAATTTGCAAATCTGTCCTCAACCGGATAATCCGAAACACAATGCATAAAGATTATTTGACTCTTAACTCTTTTTTTTTTCCAAATATTAGATATTTTTTTATAAATATCTTTAAGTAATTTGTAATCAGCGAGACCAGTAGAAATTATTATTGGTTTACCAAAACCTGCTACTGTCTCGATCAATTCTAAAAAATTATTATCTCCTGATGAAATCTTAAATATACTCTGGAACTTGTTGAGTTTTTTGGCACTTTCAACATCAAAAGGGGTTGAGAAAAATAGTAATTTCTTTCTCTTAGCATGATCTTTTAGTCTTTTAAATTGCTCTATACTTAATTGAAATTTTTTAAGTTGTTTCAACCTTTTTTTATTTTTAGAATTTACATATTTCTCTGGAATAAATGTTTGAAATTTAACAGCATCAACTCCCGTTTTTGCAGCTGAGTTGATCATTTTTTTGGCTAAATTAAAATTACCCTCATGATTATTACCAATTTCTGCTATTATAAAAACTTTATTCTTTGGGAAAATCATTAGTTTAATTTTAGGTAATGATAGATAGCTGACTCACTTTTTTTTTTAAATCCAATTTTCTTATAAAAAATAATTGAGTTACGATTTTTTTTTTGTGTTCCTACTTCAATTTCAAAATTTCTAAAATTAATGTTGTTTACTGCAAAATTTATCATCGATCTCGCTACACCAGTTCTTTGGAATTTAGTAGAAGTTGCAATTAAATCTATATACATTTTATTTCTTTTTACAAATATTAATAAAAATCCTGCTATTTTTTTATTCTTTTTAGCTACAATTAAATCAGTGCCTCTTTTGCCCTTAAAAAAATTATTTATCCATTCTGATTGAATTCTCTCAAATAAGATTTTTGGAATTCTTT
>CABXTC010000012.1 GCA_902515095.1 uncultured Pelagibacteraceae bacterium | reverse complement strand
CTTTTTGGATTTTTAATTTGAATTTATTTAACATTATCTTTTTTTGGAATTTCAATTAATAATTTAACAATCGAAAAAAATCAAAAAAAACCACAAAAATGCTCTCTTTTTAGACATTTTTTTATGGTTAAAAGCTTGATTTCCCACAGTTTTAGCCTATAAGCATCGAACTTCTCAACAAAATATTATTGTTTATTTAATAAATTTGATGGGATCATTGAGTTAATATCTCAATTAGCTATTGAAAAAGTATATATTTAAGAAGAGAAGTGTGGACGGTTAAGGTTACCAAAATTTGTCGTACACACTTCAACATTATATAAATTTTATTCTTAGAATTTATATAGAAGCTAGTGTGCGCCGTTTTTAAACTTGAGAGTTTGATCATGGCTCAGAACGTACGCTGGCGGCACGCCTAACACATGCAAGTCGAACGAAGTAGCAATACTTAGTGGCAGACGGGTGAGTAACATGTGGGTATCTACCCTTTGGCCTGGAATAACACGAGGAAACTTGTGCTAATACCGGATAAGTCTTTACGGAGAAAGCTTTATGCACCATTGGATGAGCCTGCACTTGATTAGTTTGTTGGTAGGGTAATGGCCTACCAAGACTGTGATCAATAGCTGATTTGAGAGGATGATCAGCCACATTGGGACTGAGACACGGCCCAAACTCCTACGGGAGGCAGCAGTGGGGAATCTTGCACAATGGAGGAAACTCTGATGCAGCGATGCCGCGTGAGTGAAGAAGGCCTTTGGGTTGTAAAGCTCTTTCGTCGGGGAAGAAAATGACTGTACCCGAATAAGAAGGTCCGGCTAACTTCGTGCCAGCAGCCGCGGTAATACGAAGGGACCTAGCGTAGTTCGGAATTACTGGGCTTAAAGAGTTCGTAGGTGGTTGAAAAAGTTGGTGGTGAAATCCCAGAGCTTAACTCTGGAACTGCCATCAAAACTTTTCAGCTAGAGTTTGATAGAGGAAAGCAGAATTTCTAGTGTAGAGGTGAAATTCGTAGATATTAGAAAGAATACCAATTGCGAAGGCAGCTTTCTGGATCATTACTGACACTGAGGAACGAAAGCATGGGTAGCGAAGAGGATTAGATACCCTCGTAGTCCATGCCGTAAACGATGTGTGTTAGACGTTGGAAATTTATTTTCAGTGTCGCAGCGAAAGCGATAAACACACCGCCTGGGGAGTACGACCGCAAGGTTAAAACTCAAATGAATTGACGGGGACCCGCACAAGTAGTGGAGCATGTGGTTTAATTCGAAGATACGCGCAGAACCTTACCAACACTTGACATGTTCGTCGCGACTTTAAGAGATTAAAGTTTTCGGTTCGGCCGGACGAAACACAGGTGCTGCATGGCTGTCGTCAGCTCGTGTCGTGAGATGTTGGGTTAAGTCCCGCAACGAGCGCAACCCTCACTTTTAGTTGCCATCATTAAGTTGGGCACTCTGAAAGAACTGCCAGTGATAAGCTGGAGGAAGGTGGGGATGACGTCAAGTCCTCATGGCCCTTACGTGTTGGGCTACACACGTGCTACAATGGTATCTACAACAGGAAGCAAAACGGCGACGTTAAGCAAATCCCTAAAAGATACCTCAGTTCGGATTGTACTCTGCAACTCGAGTACATGAAGCTGGAATTACTAGTAATCGTGGATCAGCGTGCCACGGTGAATGCGTTCCCGGGTCTTGTACACACCGCCCGTCACACCATGGGAGTTGGTTCTACCTTAAGGCAAGGCTTAAAACCCTTGACCACGGTATAGTCAGCGACTGGGGTGAAGTCGTAACAAGGTAGCCGTAGGGGAACCTGCGGCTGGATTACCTCCTTTCTAAGGATGAATAAAATTAAGTTTTATTCTAAATAATATACACGGTTAATGTTGACCGTCCTCATTTCTCTTCTTAAATTTAGTGTTTCTCTTGCATGGGGCCGGTAGCTCAGTTGGTTAGAGCACACCCTTGATAAGGGTGGGGTCGAAAGTTCGAGTCTTTCTCGGCCCACCAAAAGATTAAGGGGGATTAGCTCAGCTGGGAGAGCGCCTGATTTGCATTCAGGAGGTCAGCGGTTCGATCCCGCTATCCTCCACCAAACACTTAGCTATTAAAAATTGTAAATAAATTTAATATTATCAATATCTATATCCGAACATTAATTTTGTTATTAGTTAATGTTCAAATAAAAATTTGATTCAACACAGAATTTTTTTCTGTGCATAAATTAAGCGTTTAAGGGCGTGTAGTGGATGCCTTGGCACTGAAAGCCGATGAAGGACGTGATATACTGCGATAAGTTTCGGGGAGCTGTATGTAAGTTTTGATCCGAAAATTTCCGAATGGGGAAACCCACCACTTTATGTGGTACTTTAAATTGAATACATAGATTTAAAGAGACAACCTGGAGAACTGAAACATCTAAGTAACCAGAGGAAAAGAAATCAATTGAGATTCCGTCAGTAGTGGCGAGCGAAAGCGGAATAGGCCTGTAATTTTATTAAAAAAATTTGAATAGTTTGGAAAAGCTAACCATAGAGGGTGATAGTCCCGTATGAGTAATGTTTAATAAAATTCTTGAGTAAAGCGGGACACGTGAAATCCTGCTCGAATATAGGGGGACCACCCTCTAAGCCTAAATACTCTTCAGTGACCGATAGTGAACTAGTACCGTGAGGGAAAGGTGAAAAGAACCCCTATTAGGGGAGTGAAATAGAACCTGAAACTGCATGCCTACAATCAGTCGAAGCTCTTTTTAGAGTGACGGCGTACCTTTTGTATAATGGGTCAGTGACTTAATTTATTAAGCAAGCTTAAGCCATCTAGGTGTAGGCGTAGCGAAAGCAAGTCTTAATAGGGCGAACAGTTTAATGAATTAGACCCGAAAACGAATGAGCTTACCATGAGCAGGTTGAAAGTAAGGTAACACTTACCGGAGGACCGAACCAGTTGACGTTGAAAAGTCTTTGGATGACTTGTGGTAAGGGGTGAAAGGCCAACCAAATTCGTAGATAGCTGGTTTTCCGCGAAAACTATTTAGGTAGTGCGTTGAGTAAATAGATGTTTAGAGGTAGAGCACTAAATGGGCTAGGGGGAAGAGATTCTTACCAAACCTAATAAAACTCCGAATGCTAAACATTGTTCCTCAGCAGACAGACTGTGGGTGCTAAGGTCCATGGTCGAGAGGGAAAGAGCCCAGACCACCAGATAAGGTCCCAAAATTATGATTAAGTGTGAAAGGATGTGGAAATTCCTTAACAGCCGGGAGGTTGGCTTAGAAGCAGCCATCCTTTAAAGATAGCGTAACAGCTCACCGGTCTAATAGAGTTTCTGCGCCGAAGATGTAACGGGGCTAAAATCATATACCGAATCTGTGGATTTATAATTTTTTCGAAAATTGTAACTGGTAGCGGAACGTTCTGTAAGCCTGTGAAGGAGTACCTGTGAGGGACTCTGGAGGTATCAGAAGTGCGAATGCTGACATAAGTAACGATAAAAGAAGTGAAAAACTTCTTCGCCGAAAATCCAAGGGTTTCTGCGCAAGGTTAATCCGCGCAGAGTTAGTCGGCACCTAAGGCGAGGGCGAAAGCCGTAGTCGATGGAAATAAGGTTAATATTCCTTAACCAGATGGTAGTGACGAATCTTGTAAGTTGTGAGTTCTTAATGGATTGAACTTGCCGCGAAAAGGTTCCAAGAAATAGCTCCATCATTAGACCGTACCCTAAACCGACACAGGTGGATTAATAGAGTATATTTAGGCGCTTGAGAGAATGATGTTGAAGGAACTCGGCAAAATGCTTCCGTAACTTCGGAATAAGGAAGACCTATTATTAGGCAACTATTAGTAGGTGGCACAAGCCAGGGAGAAGCGACTGTTTATCAAAAACACAGGGCTCTGCTAACACGTAAGTGGATGTATAGGGTCTGACGCCTGCCCGGTGCTGGAAGGTTAATGCGATGGGTGCAAGCTCATTTCTGAAGCCCCAGTAAACGGCGGCCGTAACTATAACGGTCCTAAGGTAGCGAAATTCCTTGTCGGGTAAGTTCCGACCTGCATGAATGGCGTAACGATTTCTCCGCTGTCTCCAACATCAACTCAGTGAAATTGAATTCTCCGTGAAGATGCGGAGTTCGCGTAGTTAGACGGAAAGACCCCGTGCACCTTTACTGCAACTTTACATTGGTATTAGGAAAAACATATTTAGCATAGGAGGGAGACATTGAAGCAAAGGCGTCAGCTTTTGTGGAGTCACCAGTGAAATACCTCTTTTGTTTTTCTTGATATCTAACTGATAGCCGTTATCCGGCATCAAGACATTGTATGGTGGGTAGTTTGACTGGGGCGGTCGCCTCCCAAATAGTAACGGAGGCGTGCGAAGGTAAGCTCAGAACGGTCAGAAATCGTTCGTAGAGTGCAATGGCATAAGCTTGCCTGACTGTGAGACTGACAAGTCGAGCAGAGACGAAAGTCGGTCATAGTGATCCGGTGGTTCTGAGTGGAAGGGCCATCGCTCAACGGATAAAAGGTACGCCGGGGATAACAGGCTGATACTGCCCAAGAGCTCATATCGACGGCAGTGTTTGGCACCTCGATGTCGGCTCATCACATCCTGGGGCTGGAGCAGGTCCCAAGGGTTTGGCTGTTCGCCAATTAAAGTGGTACGTGAGCTGGGTTCAGAACGTCGTGAGACAGTTCGGTCCCTATCTGCTATGCGTGTAGAAGAATTGAGAGGAGTTGACCCTAGTACGAGAGGACCGGGTTGAACATACCACTGGTGGACCGGTTGTAGCGCCAGCTGCAGTGCCGGGTAGCTAAGTATGGACGAGATAACTGCTGAAAGCATCTAAGCGGGAAACTCACCTCAAAACTAGTTCTTCCTATAGAGCCGTGGTAGACCACCACGTTGATAGGCTGGATGTGGAAGCGCAGTAATGCGTGCAGCTGACCAGTACTAATAGCTCAATTGGCTTAATTTATGCACTGAAAAAAATTTTTATTGATTTTTTTATCTAAAAAAACCTTAAGTAATAGAGGTTTTAATAATTTAATTGACTGTTCAACTAATGAACACTATAGTGTTCAGAAGTTGAACATATGAAAGATAATCAAGATTACTTTGAAATATTAAGAAAAATTAAAAAAAAGCCCGAGTCTTCTCAAAGAGAATTAGCTAAAGAATTAGGATTTAGCTTAGGTAAACTTAACTACTGTCTAAAAGAATTACAAAAAAAAGGTCTAATCAAAATAGAAAATTTTAAAAAAAATCCAAATAAAATTAACTATTTGTACGTACTTACTCCCGAAGGTTTAACTCAAAAAACTAAGTTGACTATAAATTTTATGAAAAGAAAAATGATGGAATATGACGAGTTAAAAAAAGAAATAGAGGAATAGTTTTATGTGGCTAGTTTTAAAGTTAAAAAGTATTAAAAAATTTTCTGAATTCAAATATAGTTTAAATCAATTTTTAGGTAACACATCTGTATTTTATTTACCTAAAATAAAGAAGAATTATATAAAAGGTTCTAAAATTCTAGAAAAAGATCATTACATTTTTGACAATTATATTTTCGTTTATAATGAAAATTTTAATCAAAACGCCGTGATCAACAAAGTAAATTTCTTGAAAGGAATAAGTTATGTTTTAAATGGGGTAAAAAATTCCCAACAAGATATTACTAAATTTATTGAAAATTGTAAAAAAAATCAAAATTGTGACGGTTATTTGATGCAAAGTTTTTTTGAAAAAATTTTAAATCAGAAAATGAAATTTGTATCAGGACCGTTTGTGAATTTTGTAACTGAGGTTGTAAAAGTTCAAAGAGATAAGATAAGTGCTTTTATAGGCAATTACACTATTACTTTATCAAATAAAAGTAATTGTATTTTGTCAAAAGATTAAGTGAAAAAAAAAAAATATTTGGTGAAAAGTGAACTTCCCCAAGTGCGGAGCTTTGCCTTAATTAAAATTTGTTTATGTGTGGAATAGCTGGCTACATAGGAAAAAAAAGTATTTCTAATAAGATTATATACTCCACTGGAGATTTAATGAAAAACAGAGGTCCAAATAATTTTTCATTTTCTCAATATAAGAAAAACAAAACTAACATTTATCTTCTTCATTCAAGACTTTCTATAATTGACTTAAATAGTAGATCCAATCAACCTTATGAGTTTAAAGATAAAGTATTAATTTTCAATGGAGAAATATACAATTATCTAGAAATTAAAAAAGAGCTAGAGGAAAAAAATATTTCTTTTGAAACAAGTTCAGACACTGAAGTTTTAATTAAAGCACTAGACTTTTACAAAGAGGAAGCTTTTAAAAAATTAGAAGGAATGTGGGCATTTGCTTTATATGATAAAACTAAAAATAATATATTATTATCTAGAGATCGATTTGGTGAAAAACCTTTGTGTTATAAGAAAACAAGCGATGGTATTTATTTTGGATCAGAATTAAAATTTATTGAAAAATTATCTAAGCAAAAAGAGCAAATAAATTTAACAAAATCAAAAAAATATTTAAGATATGGATACAATTCAGTTTTTCTTGATGATGAGACTTTTAAAAAGAATATATATTTTTTGAGCCCATCAACGAATGCTAAAATTGGAAAAAACTTAAGTCTAAAAAAAAAAATTTATTGGTCTTTAAATTATATTAAAGAGGATAAACAGAAATCATTTGGAAATCATATTAAAGATATTAAAAAAACTTTCATAAATTCAGTAAAAATAAGACTAAGATCTGATGTAAAAAATATATTTTGTCTTAGCGGAGGTGTTGACTCTGGAGGAGTGGTATCAGTCGCTGCTAAAATTCTAAAAGTAAAACCATCAACTTATTCTATAATCGACTCAAATAGTAAGAAGTATGATGAAACACATCTAATAAACAAAACTCTAAAAGACACGAAATCTAAAAATTATAAATTAAGAGTTGGTAAAATAAATTTTCTTAGAGAAATTGATAAAATAACAAAATACTTTTCTAGCCCAGTTCTAACAATAAATTATATGCTTTACTCTTTAATGTTAAAGGATGTCAGTTCAAGAGGTTTTAAAGTTATATTATCAGGAAATGGAGCAGATGAAATTTTTAGCGGATATTATGATCATTATATTTACCACTTATTAGATTTAAAAAAACAAAGAATAGAATTTAAGAAAAATTTAAATTTTTGGAAAAAAAATATTCTGTCCATTATTAGAAATCCCAAATATAGAGAAATAAAAGAACCAAATAAAAAAGAGTTAATCTCTGTAAATGATAATTTTAAATCATATATCAAAAAACCAGTTAATTTAAAATTTAAATTTCCAAAGATAAATAAATCAAGACTTAAAAATGTTTTAATTTTTCAACTTAAAGAGAGATTAATGCCATCACTTTATCAGGAGGATATGAATTCTATGATGTATTCAGTAGAAAATAGAGCTCCATTTTTAGACAGAAATCTAATAGAAAAAACTTTATCTATTCCGAGTAAATATTTTATTTCAAATGGATATTCAAAAAATATATTGAGAACATCATTAAAAGGAATTTTAAATAATTCAGTAAGAAAAAATAGAAAAAAATATGGATTTAATGCATCCATTTCATCATTTAAAGATATTAATAAATATTCAATAATTAATTATTTAAAGAAAAATAAAGTAAACTTAAATCAAATAATCAAGTTTAAAAAAGTTAATAAATATATTTATGATCTTAAATTTGATAAACTTAATGATGAGGATAATAAATTTCTTTTTCGTTTAATAAGTTTATCAAGTTTTTTAAAAACAAATTAATTCATGAAAATAAGATTTAAAAAAAAACCAAGGATATTCCATCCCACAAAAGAAGTTAAGATTAAAAATTATGGAAGCATAGAATTAGATAGTGGTGACCAGTTCTATTTAAAATTAAAAAATTCTTTTAATGAAATAACAAGACAAAATTGGGGTTTTTATTTAACAAGCTCTTGTAATTCAAGATTAAAAAAAAATGGTTTTAAAACTGCAATTGTTAAAAGCAAAATGGGAAAAAAAAATAAAATATTTATCAAAATTGTTTTGAAAAATAAGATTAAAGAATTTAACAAATATTTAAAAAAGAATAAATCAGAAGTATTAAGCTGGTTAGACAAACAATGAGCATATGAAATATTGTATTAAATGTTTAATTCCAAGCACCAAACCAAATGTAAAATTTGATAAAAATAAAATATGCTTTGCATGTCAAAATTATCAAGAAATTAAAAATCTTTCAAAAAAAAGTGTTAACAAAAATAGTCATTTCAATAAATTGTTTACAGAAATTAAAAAACAAAAAAAAATTTATGATGTAGTTATTCCAGTAAGCGGTGGAAAAGATAGCCTATACCAAGTTTATAAAACAAAAAAATATACAAATAAAATTCTAGGAGTTTGTATAGATTTTGGACTTAGAAATGAAATTGGTGAACATAATTTAAATATAATACAAACAAAATTAAATGTGGATGTGATTAAGTTTTCAATTAATCATCTTCAAATCAGAAAATTAGCGTTATATTCGTTAAAAAAATTTGGAGATCCAGATTTATTCAATCATATTGCAATTTATACTATTCCTGCATTAATTGCTTATAAATTTGATATCCCATTAATACTTTATGGAGAAAATTCAAAAGTCTTGTATGGAGCAGAGAAAAAATATGAAAATTCAAAAGAGATATCAAAGCAAGTATTAGATTATGATTTTTTTAAGCATTATGTTAGCCATAGCAACATAAACTTAGATAAAATTCTGAAAAAATTGAAAGTTGGTTATCCAGAAAAAACTTTTTTTAGATACAATAAAAAATTTATAAAAAAAAAAGTTGTATTTTTTAGCTCATTTTTTGGATGGGATGAGCCAAAACATTACAAATTAGCATTAAAACTCGGTTTCAAACATAAATCATCTTATGAAGGAACTTATAGAAATTATATAAATGTTGATGAAGATTGGAACAGAGTTCATCACTACCTAAAATTACTCAAATTTGGATACGGAAGAACAACAGATCATGTCTGTGAAGATATCAGATTAGGAAAAATTACAAGAGAATATGGAAAAAAATTAATCAGAAAGTACGAATTTAAAACTATTGGTGATTATTATATCAAATCAATTGCAGCCTTTTTAAATATAAGAAATTCCAAATTGAAAAAAATTTTAGAAAAATTTAGAAATAGAACCTTATGGAAGAAGAGAAATAATAAATGGATACTAAAAAATTCAGAAATTTTTGATTAGATGTATTTTCGAGCTCTTAGAGAAAAAATTAAAAAAAAAAAGGCAATTATAGCTGTTGTAGGACTAGGATATGTGGGAATGCCCCTGCTTGCGCAATTTTATAAGAAAGGCTTTAATACCATTGGCATAGATATAGATGAAAAAAAAATTTCAAATTTAAAAAAAAATGAAATTAGATCTTTTTATTTTAAAAATTTGTTTAAAAAAAATAAAATTAAAAATCTACTTTTTACATCAAATTTTTCTAATGCAGAGAAGGCAGATGTAATAATTTTATGTTTACCTACTCCATTAAAAAAAAATAAATCCCCAGATGTTTCCCACATTAAGAAAGCTTTAGTAAAATTGGGCCCTTTCTTAAAAAAAGGTCAGGCACTGTCCTTAGAGAGCACTACGTATCCAGAAACAACAGAAGAAATTTTGTTACCATTTTTAAAAAAACTTAAATTTAATATTTCTAAAGATTATTTTTTAATTTATTCTCCTGAGAGAGAAAGTCCTGTTTTTGAAAAAAATAAGAATAAATTTTCTTTATTTAACACGCCTAAAATTTGTTCTGGACATTCAGCAAATTGTTTAACTATTGGAAATGATCTGTATTCGCAAATTGTAAAGACTGTAGTAAAAACCGATTCCACAAAAAAAGCTGAATTTGCAAAAATGATTGAAAATATTTACAGAGCTGTAAACATTGGTCTCATTAATGAATTAAAAATGCTCTCGCAAAAAATGAATATTAATATTCATCAGGTAATAGATTTAGCTGGCACTAAACCTTTTGGTTTTACTAAATTTCTCCCAGGGCCAGGTCTTGGAGGTCATTGCATTCCTATAGATCCATATTATTTAAGTTGGAGAGCAAAAAAATATAAATTTGAAACAAAATTTATAAGACTTGCAGGAGATATCAATCAAAAAGTAACCAATTGGACGATAAATAATATAATCAAAATAATCAAAAAGAAAAAAATTAATTTTAATAAATGTAAAATATTAATTTTAGGGGTTGCTTATAAGGCAGATATTGATGATTTAAGAGAGTCTCCTGCGTTAAAAATTATTAGTGTTTTAAAAAGAAAAAAAATTAATTTTGATTACTGTGACCCATATATAAATAAAATTAGATATTTAAATATAAAATCAATTAAACTAAATTATAAAAATTTTAAATTATATGATTGCGTTGTAATTTTAACAGATCACTCGATATTCAGCAGAAACAAAATAATAAAAAACTCCAAATTGATAGTTGATACCAGAGGTTTTTTAAAAAACTTTAATCAAAGCAAAATATTCCATTTATAAATATGATTTGTATAATTCAGGCAAGGTCTAATTCTCATAGGTTTCCAAAAAAAGTTTTTAAAAAGATTGGAAATACTTCAATTCTTCAAAGAATTATTACATCCATGAAGAAAGTTAAACAAATTAAAAGTTTTGTTATAGCAACAACAAAAAATAGGAGTGATTTAAAAATAATTCAAATTTCTAAAAAAAATAAAATCAATTTTTATAAAGGTGATGAAAAAAATGTGGCAAGTAGATATTATGAAATACTTAAAAAAACAAAATGTAAATATTTTCTTAGAGTAAATGGTGATAGTCCATTTTTAGACTATAAAATTGTAAATAAACTAATAAGTATAAAAAAAAAGAATTCAAATTATGACATTGTAACAAACGTTTTTAGAAGAACTTTCCCCAAAGGTCAATCTGTAGAAATTATTAAAACAAATACTTTTCTTAATAATTTCAAAAAAATTAAAACCCATAGTGATTTAGAACACGTAACAAGTTTTTTTTATAAAAATTTTAAAAAATTTAAAATATACAATCATAAGAATAAAATCAATTTGAGCAAAATCAACTTGAGTGTTGATACAAAAGAAGATTTTAATCGGGTTAAAAAAATATTCAAAGGAATAAATAAAAAAAATTTGGGCTGGCAAATCTTAGCTAAAAAATATCAAGAAAATTTTTCAAAATGAAAAAAATAAAAGTTGGAATAATTGGTATGGGTGTTGGATCAAAACATTATGATGTAATTAAGAAAATAAATTATTGTTCAATTGTGGCTATATGTGAATTTAATAAAAGAAAACTTAATTCAAAAAATATTCAAACTCAGAATATTTTTAAAACTAATAATTATAAAGAATTGTTGAAAAAAAATATAGATTTAATCATCATTTCAAGTTACGACAACTTTCACTCTCAACAAATAATAGATTGTGTGAAAAATGGAATTCATGTTTTTGTTGAAAAACCATTATGTATCACAAAAGAAGAAATTTATAAAATCAAAAAAGTTTTAAAAAAAAATCCTCATATCAAATTTTCTTCAAATTTCGTTTTAAGAACAAAAAAAACATTTAAACATCTTAAGTCAATTATAGATAAACAAAAATTTGGTAAAACTTATTATTTCGAGGGTGATTACAATTTTGGAAGGCTTGAAAAGATTACGGCTGGTTGGAGAAGTAAAATTTTGTCTTATTCAGTAATGCATGGCGGAGGAATACACTTAATTGATTTAATTATGTGGATAAATAACAAAAAAATAATAAAAGTTTTTGCTGATGGCAATAATATATCTACCCACAACACTAGATTTAAATCAAAGGATTTAGTTGTTTCAATATTAAAATTTGAAGATGGATCAATTGCTAAAGTGACTGCTAATTTTGGCTCTATTACACCTCATCACCATATATTAAATGTTTATGGTACTAAGGGGACTTACTTCCATAGTCATAGGAATGATCTAATTTATAATTCGAGGAATCCAAAATTTAAGCCTAGAAATATTTTTTTTAAAAAAAATTATGTTAATCAAGGAGATGTATTGAAATCGTTTATAAAAAGCTTAATAAGTAAAGAAAAACCACTAGTTTCAAAAAAAGAAGCATTAAATTCCATGATTGTATCTTTAGCCGTAGAAGACTCGTTAAAGAAAAAAAAATGGATAAAAGTAAACTATTAAAAATTATGTTATGAGAAAAATTCCATTTGGATACCCGATAGTTGATAAAAAAGAGAATGAGAGTATTTCTAAAGTTTTAAGCGGTTACATATTTGCACATGGACCCAATATTCGAAAATTTGAGGAAAATTTTGCAAAATTTACTAAAGCACCACATGCTATTAGTGTTTCTTCGTGTACTGCCGGAATGCATCTTATTTATTTTTCTCTAAAAATTAAAAAAGGAGATGAAGTTATTGTTCCCTCTCAAACTCATGTTGCCACAGCCCACGCGGTTGAACTCACTGGAGCTAAACCAATATTTGTCGACTCTGATGAAAATACAGGGAATATTGATGTAGATAAAATTGAAGAAAAAATCACAAAAAAAACAAAAGCTATTGCGGTTGTCCATTTTTTAGGTTTGCCAGCAAATGTAATAAGGATTAAACAGATAGCAAAAAAACATAAACTTTACTTAATAGAAGATTGTGCCTTATCCCTTGGCGCAAAAGCAAATAAAACTCACACAGGATTAATTGGTGACGCTGGTGTTTTTTCTTTCTACCCTGTCAAACATATTACTACAGGTGAAGGAGGAATGATAATCACCAAAAATAAAAACTTAGCAAAAAGATTGAGGCTTATAAGAGGACTGGGTGTAGACAAGTCTTTTAATGAAAGAAAAATTCCCGGTGTTTATGACGTTCCCGCTTTAGGTTTCAATTACAGAATGAATGAGTTCCAAGCAGCAATCGGCATTGAACAATTAAAAAAGTTACCGAAATTTTTAAAGATTAGAAAGAAAAATTTTAATTTTTTATATAAACATTTAAAAAAAATAAAAGGATTAAGTGTATTACCAGGTCAATTTAAAAACTTAAAAGGGTCACATTATTGTATTTCAATTATTTTAAATGAAAAATTAAAAAATAAAAGAAAAGAAATAATTAATTCTCTTTCTAAAAAAAGAATTGGTACAAGTATTTATTATCCTCAACCAGTTCCACGTATGAAGTATTATAAAAGAAAATATTTTTACAATAAAAAAAACTTTTTAAATTGTGAAAAATTTAGTGATAATTCAATTGCTTTACCTGTCGGTCCTCATTTAAAAATGAGTGATTGCAAATATATCTTTAATCAATTATCTAAAATTATTGGCAAAATCAAAATCTAAATTTAATTAATGAAAAAAATATGTATCATTGGTGGAGCAGGCTTCATAGGACATAACTTAGCTTTAAGGTTGGCTGATATTGGTTATGAAATTAGCATAATAGATAATTTAGTAATAAATAATCTGGGCTCTTTAGAGAAAAATATTAATAATCTTCCTTATCCTCTTCTTTCAAAAAAAATTTTAGATGAAAGAATTAAACTTTTAAATAATAAAGAAATTAAAGTTCATAAAACAGATGCTAGAAATCACAAAGAGATAATTAATACTTTAAGCAATGTTAAACCCGAAATAATTATTCATCTTGCGGCTGTATCTCATGCTAATAGGTCAAATTCAGATCCTCACTCAACCTTTGATAATAGTGTTAGAACCCTTGAAAATGTACTAGATTACTCTAGAGATAAGGTTGAGCATTTTATTTTTTCATCATCAAGTATGGTATATGGAAATTTTAAGTCAAATGAAGTATCAGAGAATACAGATTGTGATCCAATAGGTATATATGGAGTTTTAAAACATTCATGTGAAAAAATGATCAAATCATATAACCACGTTTTTGGTTTACCCTATACTATAGTTAGACCCTCTGCACTTTACGGGGAGAGATGTATAAGTAGAAGAGTTGGACAAATTTTTATTGAAAGTGCTCTGAATAATAAAGAAATCATAATTAGTGGAGACGGGG
Source organism: uncultured Pelagibacteraceae bacterium (assembly GCA_902515095.1). GTDB lineage: Bacteria > Pseudomonadota > Alphaproteobacteria > Pelagibacterales > Pelagibacteraceae > Pelagibacter. Next base: position 399 of record CABXTC010000012.1, on the reverse strand, counting down.
GTGAAAAATTAGATTTCACATATATAGATGACCTAGTTCAAGGCTTTGAAAAAATAATTACCAACACAAAATCTAAAAATGAAATCTTTAATATTACCTATGGTTCAGCAAGATCGATTAATGAAATGACAAAAGTTTTAAAAAGTGATTTTCCAAATATTGTTATTAAAAATGAGAAAAGAGATAAACTTACACCTGTAAGAGGCACATTATCTATCAAAAAAGCAAAAGATTTGCTTGGATATAATCCTAAATGGTCTCTTGAAAATGGATATCCAAAATATATTCAGTGGTATAAGGATGTTTTTAATCATTAATTAACTAATGCTTTTAAAAAAAGATATCTGGCTAAGTAAACAAATAGGATTTAACGCATATAATTTAAAAAAAAATCAGAAA
>CABXTC010000011.1 GCA_902515095.1 uncultured Pelagibacteraceae bacterium | reverse complement strand
TATAATTTTGTTTATTAATGAAATCTCTAACTTTAATAAAAAGGGAGAAATTTACTTTGAAAAAATTTTGAAATTTTGGACTATTGTATATTTTATTGTAATAATTGATGTCATATTCGAATTAATATTTGGTTATAACACTTTAGGTTTTAAATCTTATTTAGAAGGTAGAATTGCAAGTTTTTTTGGTGATGAATTAGTAGTTGGGACTTATTATCATTTTTTTTCTTTAATGGTATTGTCATTTTTTTTTAAAAATAAATACCCAAATCTTTTCGTTGTTTCATTAGTGGTATTAATTATTTCAATAGGTTTTATGATTGGTGAAAGAGCAAACTTTATTAAATTATTTTTTTCAATTTTATTATTTTCATTTTTAATTTTGAAAATTAATTTAGTAAAAAAAATTATTATGATAGGTTTCACCTTATTGATATTAGGGACAATTTTTTACTCAAATGATAGCCTCAAAGAAAGATACTATAAACAAATAAGTATTATTAATTCTTTTGATGGATTCAAAAAATATTATAAAGAATCTCTATATGGAGCTCACCAAAGCACAGCTTATGAAATTTTTAAAGATAACATATTGTTTGGTGTTGGTCTAAAAAATTTTAGAGAGGAAAGTAAAAAAGGTATTTATGAGAATCCTAATTACAAACTAACAAAAGGAAGACAAGCAACCCACCCGCACCAAATTCATCTTGAGCTATTGTCAGAAATTGGATTGATAGGATATATTTCTTTTTTAACATTAATTTTTTTTACAATTATAGTGTCTGCTAAAAATTATCTTATAAGTAAAAATCCATATCAACTCTCAGCTTTAATTTATATTGTATCCTGCTTAATTCCGTTAATTCCATCTGGAAGTTTATTTTCAACTTTCTCTGGTGGAATTTTTTGGTTTAGTTTTGGTCTAATGGTTAGCTTTAATAAAAATTTAAAGCTTAAAGTTTGATTTTTTGCTATCTTTAAGAAAACCACCTACAGTTTCGATTGTAAGTTGATCAAATGACTTTCCAAAATTTTCTATTTTCTCTATAATTTTTGGTGGTACAGTAATTAAGTGACAGCCTATTTGTTTCGCCTGGAGAAAATTATAGGGCTCCCTTACACTTGCCCATAATATTTTTATATTTTTGTATTTTCTTGACATCATTATGCTATTTTTTAGTTCTGGAATTGGGTCTTTACCCACATCACCTGCTCTACCAGCAAAAATGGATATTATTGTTTTTGATTTTTTATTTAGACACTTTAAGAGTCTTTTAGTTTGGGATGAATTGTAAACAGAGGTAATATTTAATTTTATATTTTTGTGACTTAATTCATTTATAAGTTTACCCATAAAACTTCCTTTAGAATTTATAATTGGAATTTTTACATATATATTTTTGCTCCAAGAATTGATTATAAATGCCTGTCTTTTCATTGACTTATAATCGTCTCCGAAAACTTCAAATGAAATTGGTTTTTTGCAAAACTTTAGAATTTCCTTAGAATATTTTTCATAGTTTTGTGCCCCAGCTTTTCTCATCAAGCTTGGATTTGTTGTAAAACCTTTAACAATACTTTTTTTATTAAATTTTTTAATTTGTTTAATATCTGCAATATCGCAATAAATTTTTGTAGTCATAAATGAAATTTACAGATTTTTAGTAATATCTTCTGTCATTTTTTTTGCATCAGCAAATAACATGAGAGTATTTTCTTTATAAAATAAATCGTTGTCTATTCCAGCATATCCTGGTGATAAACTTCTCTTTACAAATAAAACTGATTTACACTTTTCAACATCTAGAACTGGCATTCCATAGATTGGACTTTGGGGGTCTGTTTTGGCAACAGGGTTTGTTACGTCGTTTGCACCAATAACAAATGCAACATCGGCATTAGCAAAATCATTATTAATTTCCTCTAACTCAAAAACTTCATCATATGGAACATTTGCTTCAGCTAATAAAACGTTCATATGTCCTGGCATTCTTCCTGCTACTGGGTGGATTGCATAAGACACTTTTATTCCATTTTTTTTTAATGTGTCTACCATTTCTCTCAATGCATGCTGAGCTTGAGCAACTGCCATTCCATAGCCAGGAACAATAATAACTGATGAGGCATTTTTCATTAAGAATGCTGCATCATCTGCATTTCCACTCTTAACGGGTCTTTGCTCCTTATTTTGGTTTTTAGTAGATTGCTCCGACCCTCCAAAACCTCCCAAGATGACACTAAAAAAAGATCTATTCATTCCTTTACACATTATGTATGAAAGTATAGCTCCAGATGATCCAACTAATGCTCCAGTTATTATTAAAGCAGTATTTTCTAAAGTAAAACCAATTCCAGCAGCAGCCCAACCTGAGTAAGAATTTAACATCGAAATTACAACTGGCATATCTGCGCCACCAATTGGAATAATTATTAAAAAACCAATTAAAAATGAGATTGCAATTAAAATCCAGAATAAATTAGATGATTGCGTTGTACAAAGATAAAAAGTTAAAACTATGATTGAAATTAGTATTAAAGCATTAAGAAAATGTTGACCTTTAAAGGTAATTGGAGCTCCAGACATAATTCCTTGAAGTTTTAAAAAAGCAATTACAGATCCTGAGAAAGTTATAGCACCTACAGCTCCTCCTATTGCCATCTCAATTAGGCTTGCAAGTTTGATATTACCTGGTGAACCAAGATTAAAAGCTTCTGGATTTAAAAAAGCAGAGATTGCCACAAAGACTGCTGCAAGACCTACTAAACTATGAAACCCTGCCACTAACTCTGGCATTGCAGTCATTGGTATTCTGTATGCAATAAATGCTCCAATACTTCCACCAAAAGTTAAAAAAATCAGTACATAAATAAACCCTGAAGAAAAATTACCAACTGAGAGAAAAGTAACTGAAACTGCTATTATCATTCCAATAATTCCAAATAGATTACCCTGTCTCGAAGTTTCAGGTGAAGATAGTCCTCTTAAAGCAAGAATAAACAACACGCCTGAAATAAGATATAAAATTGCTGAAAGGTTTGCTGACATTATTTATCTTTCTTTTTTTTTTTATACATTGCTAGCATTCTTTGAGTAACTAGAAAGCCACCAAAAATATTCACAGCTGCTAAAATTATTGCTAAAAATCCATATATACTGGATGAGGTAAATATTGCTTCGTCGTTACCAGATAAAGATGCAATTATTGCTCCTACGATAATTACTGATGAAATGGCATTAGTAACTGACATTAACGGTGTGTGTAGCGACGGTGTTACACTCCAAACCACATAATAACCCACAAATATTGACAATATAAAAATACTCAATCTAAATATAAAAGGATCAATTTCCATAAATTTATTTTATTAAAGTCTTCTCAATTATTTCATCTTCTAAATTAATATTTAATTTTTTATTTTCTTTATCATATAAATTTGAAATAAAATTAAACACATTTTTAGCGTATAAATTAGAAGCAGATACTGGTAATTTATTTAATATATTTGCCTCACCTAAAATTTTAACACCATTTTTATCAACGACTTTATTTACCTCTGTAAATGCTGTGTTCCCTCCTTGTACAGCTGCCAAATCATATATAACAGAACCTTTTTGCAAATTTTTAAACATTTCTTCTTTAATTATTTTTGGAGCTTCTTTTCCTGGTATTAAAGCTGTACAAATTACAAGATCAATTTTTTTAAGAGTTTCAGATAAAAGATCCTCTTGTTTTTTTTTAAAATCCTCAGAAGTTTCTTTTGCGTATCCTCCCTCTGTTTCAAGATTTTCCATACCTTCTACCATCAAAAATTTTCCACCTAAACTTTCAACTTGTTCTTTTGATGCTGCTCTCACATCGGTTGCAAATACTATTGCACCCATTCTCTTAGCTGTAGCGATAGCTTGTAATCCTGCTACACCTGCACCAACCACTAAAACTTTAGCTGCCGGTATTGTTCCAGCTGCAGTCATCATCATTGGGATTGCTCTTTCATAAACTTGGAAAGCTTCGATAACAGCTTTATAGCCAGCTAGATTTGCCTGTGATGAAAGAATATCCATTGATTGTGCTCTAGTTATTCTTGGCAACATCTCCAACGAGAAACAATTTATTTTCTTTGAATTTAAAGATTTTATTTTTTCTTTATTAGAAAAAGAGTCCAATGATCCAACTAAAATTTGATTTTCTTTAAAAAGCGAAAGTCTTTTGTCCTCAAGCATTCCTAATTGAACAATTATATCTGCTTTATTAATTATTTCTTCATCACTATCTAAAAAATTTACTCCATGGCTTTTATATTCATCATCATTAAAACCTAGATGAGAACCATAATTATTTGGCAAAAATAAATTTAAACCTAAATCAATATACTTTTTTGTTATTTCTGGTGTAACAGCTAGTCTTTTTTCAATTTCTTTATTTTCTGAAAGCGAAGCAATATTCATCAGTTACTATAAAAGAAAAATTACCATCAGAACAAGGACTAAAATTACCGCAACCGTTCCCCATAAAACAAATTTTGTAAAATTATTCCAAGTATTTTTATGGCTTTCATTATCCATAAATTATTTTTGTCTTGCTTTAAATTTTGGGTTAGTTTTATTAATTATATAAATTCTTCCTCTTCTTCTAACTAATTTAGAATTAAGATCTCTTTTTTTGATTGATTTAAGTGAGCTTTTAATTTTCATAATTTTTAGTATTGCTGGCAACGACCTACTCTTCCATATCTTAAGACAAAGTACCATCGGCGCTGAAAGGCTTGACTGCCGAGTTCGAAATGGGATCGGGTATAACACTTTCGCAATAGTTACCAGCAAGGATTACCTACACAGAAAATTGGAAAATGTAAATATTAATATTGATTTATTTAATTTTTTTTATCTTAATAAACATAAATAATCCAAGAAAATTGTTAAATGGATATAAAATAAATTCGATAATTCTAATAATCTTTAAAAATAACTGACTATTAAAAATTGGCTTGTAGCTAAAACCTCCAGAAAAGACATAGTGGACAGGTTTAAATTTATATTTCTTTATGAGATTAAAACCAGGAAATTTTTCTTTGAAAATTTTTAAATCTCTTTCAAAAATTATATAAGGTATAGCTTGATTAGCATTTGATAATCTTCCTCCATTTTTTTTTAAATGCCAGCCACCATTCTCATCAAAATCTTCATGATGAAAATTCTTATAAATAATTCTTGAAAACCATGTATTTGCTGGCTCTATGAGTAATATCTGACCGTCATATTTTAATACACGATGACATTCTGACAAAAATTTTTCTGAATTAGGTATATGGTGTATTACATTTAATAAAATAATTACATCTAAACTTTTATCCGGAAAAGGCAAACGTTCTGCATTAATTGTTAAATCTACACCTTCTAATTCAATTATTTCTGAAGTTATCACATGAGGTATAAACTTTTTTATAAATCCTGCACCACTACCTATTTCAAGAATTTTTAATTGATCCGAATTTTCTATTTCCCCTTTAAAAATTTGATAACAATCATTGTAAAAATTTTTTAGTATTAAGTTTTTATTTAAAATCACTTTATTTGTCTCATTTGTGGCAGAAGAGTCTAATTCATCATAAACTTTCTTTTTTGAAATTACGAATTTTTTTATATAATTAAAAACTGATTTTAACATTTAATTATAATATATTATAAATTCTGTAATAAAAATATATGTTTATATCTATCATTGGACCTAAAGGATTAATTGGTAAACAGCTAATAAAGAATTTTAAGAAAAAAGGAATTAAAATTTTGAAAGTAGGTAGAAGTTTTCAATTTAGTAAAATAGAAAAAAAATATAGAATAATTATACATGCTGCAAACTCAGGAAAAAAATTTGAAGCAAAAAAAAATCCAGAAATAGATTATGAGGATTCGGTTAAACTTACAAATAAAGTAGCTAAAATATTTAAAGATAGAAAAATAATATTAATCAGTACAATTTCATGTAGAACTGAAAATAATGCTTATTCAAAAAATAGAAAATTATGCGAAAATATAATTTTAAAATCTTCAAAAAAAAATATTGTTTTTAGACTTCCCGTTATTCTTAATACTAAATTTAAAAGAGGAATTTTGTATGATCTGTTAAAAAGTAAAAAAATTTATTCAAATAAAAACTCAATTATTAACCCAGTAACAATTGATCAAATTTGTTACTATATTTTTAAGAATCTCAATTCAAAAAAAAAAATTCATGAAATTGGCAGTTATGAGAATATTAAATTATTTGAATTAGCCAAAATAATTAATTCGAAGAGTAAATTTGTAAAGCGTGAAACTAATTTGCTTGCTAAGCCATCTTTAAAAATATTTTCCCTTAAAAATATAATAAATGAGCTTATCAAATACAAAAAAAGATTTAATTAAAATCCTACACCTTTGTATAAAATCTTTTCTATATTTATATTTTTTAAGTTAAAATTATTCCATATGTCATAAATTATAGAGTTTTTTTTCATTTTATTTGAAATTTTATTAATATTTAAATTTTTAATATAGTTATTATTTCCATGAATAATACATAGATCAAACCTAGTAAAACAGTCCTCGACTTTTTTTAGTGGCAGGCAGTTCAATTTTTTTATTTCATTATTATCAACAAATTTATCATAAATATAAATTTTAATTTTAGGAAATTTTTTCTTAATTTTATTTATAATAGTAATGGCAGTAGAATTTCTAATATCATTAGTATCAGGTTTTCCTTTAAATGTTATACCCAATATAGAAATTTTGCTAATATTGTTTTTCTTTAATTGTATTTCCCTTAATATTTTATTTATAAATAAATTAACAAAATTTTCATTGGTATCCCTTGAATAAATTTTGGTTTTTAGATTATTTTTTTTTATACTATTCATCAGGATATATGGATCCTTACTTAAACAAGGTCCACCCACCGGTCCTGGAAAAGGTATATTATTTCTTTTAAATTCATAATTAGCTTTCTGAATTAAATTTTTAGCATTTATTCCCAATTTATCACAAATAATTGATATTTCGTTTGCAAAAGCAAATTTTGTATCTCTGTGATAGTTATCCATTAATTTTACAAATTCAGGTTCTTTATAAGAATTAAAATTAATAATTTTTTTTGTTAATTTTGAAAAAAATAAGTTAGCTTTAAGTTTGGAAATTTTGTCTTCTGTCCCAATTAGCTGAGGTAGCTTCATTATTTCTTTGACTGCATTACCTTCTATTGTTCGTTCTGGACAATAAGCAAAGGAACAAAAATTTTTTTTAAAAAATTTTTTTTTAATTAGTTCCATTGTTCCAACTTTAACTGATGATCTAATGATCAATAAAGAATTCTTATGTAAGTTTTTTTTGACCTGCTTAATTGATTTAAACAAAATTGAATTATTTATTTCTTTATTTTGATTTAAGGGTGTGCCAACACAAATAATTACATAATCAAATTTCTCTTTATCTTTGAATTTTGTAATAAAGTTTAATTTATTTGAATTTTTTAGTCTAAAATATTTTTTTAAGTTTATTTCATAGGTGGGATAAGAGTATTTTTTAAAATTATTAATTAAAATATTCGATTTATCTAAACCTACAATATAAGAATTTTTAAATTTAGATTGTATAGCCGCAAATAAAGTTGTACCAACGTATCCTAAGCCAACTATAAGTATTTTCATAAAGTTAAAAAATAAGTAATTTGTAATATACTATTATATGAAAAAAAAATACAAAATTTATAAGCTTTCAAAAAAAAAGTACAAATCGTATCTTGTTATAAATGTTTACAATGAAGGTAATTTATTACATAAATTTTTAAAAAAAATACCTTTAAAAAGAAATTTTGGAGTTATAGTTTCTGATAGTCCAAGTACTGATGGATCGACAGCAAAAGATAAATTAAAAAAACTTGGAGTTGATATCTTATTAAAAATGAACGTTAGAAGTGATCATTCAGTAACTTTAATGAATACAATGAGTTATTTAATTAAATTCAAAAATTTAAGAGGTATAGTAATAAGTGATGGTAATGGTAAAGATCACCCAAAATTTGTAAATAAATTTTTAGATAAAATAGACCAAGGTTATCACTTTATTCAGGGGTCAAGATATTTGAAAAAAAACATGGAAAGAAATACTCCTATATCAAGAAAATTATTGATAAAATTAGTTCATGCACCCTTAACATCATTATCCTGTAGATACAGATTTACAGATACAACAAATGGTTTTAGATCTATTAGTTATAAGTTTCTAAAATCAAATTATGTTAAGTTAAAAAGTCAAAAGTTAGTCTACTATGAATTTTATTTTTATATATGCTTTCTTGCCTCAAGGTCAGGTTTTAACGTATGTGAAATACCAGTAACAAGATTTTACACTAAAAATAAAGTAAACACTAAAATTCAAACATTTTACCAATATTGGCAAATGTTAAAACCGCCTTTGTTTCAATTTCTAGGTTTAAAATATAAGTTATAAAAAAACAGATTAAGTTAATTTTTTTTGAACCCTGAAAGTATCTTTTTCATAATCCTTTCCACCTCTTAATCCTTTGCTAAAAACAAGCATTTCAGTTTTTTCTAAAAATCTATAAGCATGAATTTCATTGGGTTTAGTTATTAAATAATCATGTTTTTTTAATTTAATTTTCTTAGTTTTCTTTTGTTTCAATTTTTTTGAAAAATAAAAACAAGAGCCATTTAAAATAAAAGAGATTTGTGTTGTTTTTTTATGATAGTGGTTAGCCCTCACAGAATTTTTATTAGAGGAAATTAATGTACTATGATTAAAATCTTCTTTGTAAGAAATATCTAAAATATATCCTCTTTTATCTTTGAAATTTATTTTTCTACTAATTTTTTTCATTTTCTATAAATTTTTTAAGACCATTATAAATGTTGTATTTTTTTTTGTATCCAAATTTTTTTATCTTCGAAATATCTGGCACTCTTTTTTTTGGACCACCTATATGACCTTTTTGGGTAAAAACATTTATTTTAATATTAAGTATTTTTGCAAAAATAAAAATTAATTTACGTATGTTAATAGGTTCATTGTTTCCTATATTGTAAATATTTCTATTTTTACCTTTTTTAAAGACTTCATAAAAACCATTTAAAAAATCTTCAATATAAATGAAAGATCTTATTTCATTGCCAGTTCCAATTATTTTTAAATTAATATTCTTTGAAAATTTTTTTAAAGATATTTTTTTATAAAGTTCTGGGATCACATGCCCAAAACCCATGTCAGCACCATAAACATTATGGGGTCTAATTATAACTACATTTTTTATTCTTTTCTCCAGAGCATAATTTAGACCAACAAGTTCAGATAAAATTTTTCCTCCCGCGTATGAAAATCTTGGATTAGTTATGTCGGGTATTTTAATTTTGATTTTTTCATTTGTGGGTATGATTTTACTTTCATTATAAACTTCTGAACTTGAGAATATTAAAAGTTTTTTTACTTTAAATTCTTCACACAATTTACATATATTTAGTATACCAAATGAAGAAACTTCTAAAACTTTCACGGGAAAATCATAAAAATTCTTTGTTCCATTAATAGCAGCTAAATGAAATACATAATTAATTTTTTTTTTAAAGACTTTTTTTAAATTTTGTATTTTTGTTACATCACCCTTTACAAACTTGTAATTTGGTGACGTAAAATTTTTAATAGGATTAATATCATAATTAATAACAAAAAAATTTCTTTTTATGAAAAATTTTGTTATATATTTTCCAATGAAACCACTTCCTCCTGTTATGAGTATAGTATTAATATTAGACTTCATAAGATGTTAATAGTACAAAAAAAAAATAAAAGCAAATATGAGAATTTTTCAAAGTGTAATGTTTGTAAATCAAAAAAAATTAAAAAGATTTTCAATTTAGGAAGACATGCTCCAGCAGACACATTTTTAAGCAAAAAAGATGTTGATTTACCGGTAGATGAAATAGATTTAAATTGTTATTTTTGTAATAGTTGTCTTAATTTACAACTTAAAAAAACTATCAGTCAAAATATTAAATATAATAAAACAGATTATTCATACTCATCATCAAATTCAAAAAAATCTAAGATTTATTTAACTCAATATTTCCAAATAATTAAAAAAAATTTTAAAAAAAAACAAAAAAAAATTTTAGAGATAGGAGCAAATGATGGATTTCTTATTAAAAAATTTAAACAAAAAAGAAACATACTTTACAGTTGTGAAGCATCAAAATATTGGTCGATTTTTTTAAAAAAAATTGGAATAAAAACTGTGAATAAAATATTTGAGAAAATTCCAAATTCATTTATTGCTAAACATCAAAATTCTTTTGATATAATTATTGCAAATAATGTCTTTAATCATTCACACAATGTAAGGAAATTTTTCTTCAATCTTTATAAACTGATAAATGAAAATGGTTTGATTTTTATTGAAGTTCCGTATTCAAATTGGATGATTCAAAAAAAAAAATTTGAATTAATTTATTTAGAGCACATAAATTATTTTAATTTAAATACTTTTAAAAAATTATGTGATGATAATAAACTTTACCTGAATAATATTTACTTTACTGATTACCATGGCAAAATGTTGAGAATTATAATTTCTAAAAAAAAAAATAAACTTAATTACAAAAAAATTTTGTCTCAAGAAAGAAAATATTATAATAGTAAAGATCTTTTTAAAAATTTTCAAATTAGTCTTAATTATAGAAAATCAAAATTTATAAAAAAAATCAAAAAACTAAAAAAACTTAATGAAAAAATAATTGCAATTGGTGCTAGCGCAAAGACCAGTTCGGTGTTAAATTTTTTTGGTCTTGATAATAAAGATATTCTATTTGTTACAGATAATTCAAAGCACAAAATTGGTAAATTTTTTCCAAATAAAAAAATTCCTATTAAAAAAGATGAAGATCTGGCGAAAGAAAAAGGGGTAAATGTTTTCTTTTCCACATGGAATATTTCTGATTTTGTAAAAAAAAAAATTTTAGATATTAATAAGTCAATAAAAATTATTAAATATTGATTTTAGATTTATTAAATAAAATTTATGACTTATCTTTTAAATCATCTAAACATTAAATTTTAAGATTATATTTATAAGCGAAGAGTTTAAAATAAATTGCACAATAAATAAATAAATTTAATATAAGTAAGATTATCTGATATTGTGTATTTGAGATGTTTTGTATTCCAAAACCAAAAATAATTAAATTGTAAAGCAAGATAATTAACGATCCATAATTATTTGCAAAAATATTTTTTATTTTATATTTCTTTTTTAAATAGAAAAATATCAGTTGATGCAAATGATTGTTATCAGGTTCTATTGGAGACCTCTTTAATTTAAATTTTCTAAGTATAGAAAACAAATTTTCAAAACATGGATACCAAAAAAGTAATATAACAAAAAAAGGTGAAAATATTTGATGCTCAACATAAATTTTGATTAATAAATATCCATAAAAAAAACCTAGAATATATGCGCCTGTATCTCCCATAAAAGATTTATTAAAAAAATTAAATATAAATAAAATAAACAGAGTCATTGAAAAAAATAACAAATTGCTGTTTTCAATTTCTAAAAAATTGTTAAAATTTAGTTGAAAAAATATTAAAGATATTAAAAAATAATAACCTACTAATAGCCCATTTAATCCATCTATGAAATTTGATCCATTAATTAAAATTAACAAACAAAATGTAGAAAAAAAATAACTAAATAAATTATTGGAAATGAAAAGATCAATTATATAGATTCTTGTCGGATAAATTCTCAAATCGGATATGTAAACAATCAGAAATAATAATACTGCCTGAATTAAAAATCTTTTTTTTGGTGAGGCTATTATTTTAAAATCTGCTGCTAATCCCAAAATAAATAATAAAGAAAAGAGATAAATAATATTTTCAATTTCATAAAAATAAAAATATAAAATTGAAAAAAAAATAAATATACCTCCAGTTAATGGGACAGTAGTCAAACCAGAAAACTTTTGATGAACTGACCCACTATAATTAAGTAAAATTTTTTTTTTAATTAAGAAATTATTAAGAAAAGTAAAAAATAAAAAACTAATTATGATTATTATTAATTTTTCCATTTATTTTAATAATGAGTTAAGACTTAATAAAAATAAAAAAAGCAATGATTTTAATACATTAAATTTCATAAATTTGTTATATACACAATATCCATCTCTTATCTTTTGTATAATTGAAGATGATAAAGAGTTATCAAGTTTTCTCCAATACATCAGGTTTTTTTGTAAAGCACCTATTTTAACATTCTTTTTTAATATATTTAGCCATAACACAAAATCTTCTTTTGTTTTTAAATTTGCAAATAAACATTCTCTTACTAAAAGTTCTTTTTTAACAATTACTGATGAAAGACCAATGTCACAAGATGTAATAAGATCATTTATTGTATTAAAGCTCCGAGCAATTCTATTATCTAAAATATTGTTTCTTTTATCAATAATTTCATAATTTGTGTGACTTATTAAGTAATTTTTTTTCTTCATAAATTTAATTTGTAATTCTAATTTATTTTTTTTCCACATATCGTCGGCATCAATAAATCCAATATATTTTCCTTTACATCTTTTGATTCCACTATTTCTTGATAAACCAGCACCCAAAGATTTTTTATTAATTATCAGAGATATTCTTTTATCTAATTTAGTCAATTTTGTAATGAAATTTAGATCATCTTTATCTTGATCATCGTAAATTATTATTATCTCAATATTTTTATAAGTTTGTCTTAAAACTGAATTTAAAGTATCAAGAATATATTCTTTTTTCTTAAAATATGGTATTATTATTGAAACAAGGTCCATTACATTTATTATTTAGAATATATTAAATAATTAAAATTATTTTTTTTTTAAAATTGAATTAAATAATTTAAGAATTATTAATAACGATCCAAAATATACATAAAAAAATTCGTGTAATCTTCCAAAAAAGTCAGATTTAAAGAAATTCGGTAAGATTTCTATACTTGAGGATGGTTTTTGAATTTCTTTATTAATTAATCTTTTATCCGTCAAAGAAAATGACAATAATAATCTAGGTTTATTTGAATTATTCTTTGTACCTCTGTGCCACAAATTGTGTGGCCTAATAAGAATTTGTCCCTTTTTTAAAGTTATTTTTTTTTTATTCTTTCTGCCTATAAAAAATTCCCAAAATCTCATTTGTTTTTTGTGTGACCCCAAACAAATTTCTGTTGGTGCATTATTCAAGTCAATATCTTCAGTGACAATTGATATCATGAACATCTTTTTATTGTAAGAACCATCAATATGGAAATGTTGTTTACCTTTGTGTGGCAAAACTAGATTGCCACCATAAAAAATATTGAGGTCATCTAATTTGCATTCAGTCAATTCTTCAAATATTTTTACGAATTGATCTTTAAAGATAAGAGAATAAAGTTTTGGTCCATAGGGTCCTTGATTAATTCCAAAATTTCCCATTATAAAACCACCATTTTTTTTTAGCTCATCGTTATTAATTTTTAACTTTAAATCATTATTTATTTCTTCAATTAAACTATTAAAATTTGGATTATATTCTAAATCTGTATCTAAAATCACATAACCATTATTATTATAAGAATTTTTATCTACTGTTTTTTTTATAAACATAGTCCTCTTTATGAATTTTTTTAATAAAAGTATAATTTTGGTTTTTCATAAACATATTAAGTTCCTTAAAATTATAAGTCTCTATACAAAAATATTCAATATCTACTTCACTAAAATCTATCCCTTGTAGAAGTTCCATCTCTGAACCCTCTACATCAATAATTGCAAGATCAATTTTTTTAATTTCATATTCTCTAAAAATATTTTGGAGAGTTTCAACCTTGCAAGACAATTTTTCAAAATTTCCTGAATAAGTCTCTTTTGCTAAATTGTTAATCTTATCAACAGGATAGTGAGCAAAATAAGACTTGTCGTTATTGTCTACAATGTATGACATTTGATTTAAATTTTTTATAAATAATTTTTTGGTTAAAAAGTCTTTACTTAAACAAATTAAATTTAAACAGATATTATTTGGTCTGTTTCTTTTTAAATATTTAAAATGGACAGGATTTGGTTCTATTAATAGCCCTTTCCATCTTAATTCTTTTTCAAATCTTAAAGAAACAGACTCTGAAAAACCATTGTATGCACCAACTTCTAAAAAAAAACCTTCTTTCTTATGCTTAATCAAATCTTTTAAAAGATTATCAATATTGCCTCTACAAGAATATCTATTTAAAAATTTAAATTTAAGATATTGGTAAAAGAAAGATAAATCCAGCCATAAACGATATGAAATTTTTTTTTTAATAAAGTTCTTTAAATTAAAAAACATTTTTATTTTTTTTCAAAATATGCATACAAAAAATAACCAAAATATCTTGAAAAAAATCTACCCAACCAAGTATCGTGGGATTTTAGAAAAGGCAAAATTCTTCCTTTATGATGTCCATAAGAAACATTTATATTTTTATATCCAATTTTTTTTAAAACTTTTCTCATCTCAAAAATACTGTAATGTTTATTATAATGGCCATCTGTAAATTTTTTACATATTGATGTAAAATTATATCCTTTAAATATATAGCCCCTTAAAAATAAATAGTATGTTGAAAGGAAAATATATCTAAAAGAGAATAGATTATAGACCATTATAAAACATGCACCGTTCTTTTTTAATTTTTTTTTTATATTTACCAGAATTTTTGTAGGATTATGACTATGATGAATAACACCCCAACTAAAAATGAAGTCAAAATAATTATTTTTAAAATTTAAATTTTCTGCATCCATTTGTTTTAAATTAACATTCTTTATCTTATTAATTTTCATATTTTTTTTTGCATTTTTAATTGCTGGATATGTTAAATCTATTGCAAATATTTTCTTTGCAAATCTACTTAAAATCACAGAGCTGGCACCAAAACCACATCCAAGATCTAGTATTGTTTTACCATTAATTTTTTTTTTATATTTTTGAATAATTCTAAGAAAATCTGGATTTGAAATTATTAATTTTTGATTAATAGTATTAAAATGTTTTTTCTCTTTAGGTAAACGTTTATTTAGTGGTTTTTTAAAATCCACATAGGTCATTGGATTTAATGTCCAAAAATCTTGATTTTTTTTATTTTCTTTTGTTGTCATAGATAATTTTTATAATTTATAATTATTACTTATTTTTTTAAGGAGCTGATTTAAATCAGTTTTTTTATTAATATTATAAAAGAATTTGTCAACCTTGCTATAATTAACTCTATCATAGTAACCATATTTTTTTTGAAAAAAATGTTTTAAGGCATAGTATTTTTGTAATATTTTTGAGGAATGACTTAATCTAAAAATTAAAAATAAACTTATTATTAACTTAAAAACTGACATAGAATATCCAAAAAGTTTATCTGAGAAAGTTCCAATTTTTTTTACTAAGACTAATCTGTATTTGTAATTATAATAAATATTTTTTCCCCAGTTTTTTCCAACAGTTGATGATACATTATGAAAAATCTTTTGATCAAGATCAACTTTTAAAGACTCAGAGCTATCCTTTAATCTTTGGGAAAGCTCTGTATCTTCTTCGCCATAAAAAAAATCAGGATCTGATAAGGACGTTTTTTTTAATCTGCTTGCTTTCATGATTGAAGCACATCCAGCAACTGCATCAGTTTGAATTAATCCCCGAAATGACTTATCATCTTTGTGGCCTTTAGGAGAATATGAACCACAATTTCTTTGAAACTTTAAATTATTTCCAATTTCTGCCCCTCTAAACCAAACCATATTAGGTTTGTTATAAAACATTATTTTGGGACTTAACGCATTAATGTATTTATTTTTTTTCATTCTTTTTACTAGGTTATTCATAACTAGCTTTGGTACAACCATGTCATTATCGATTCTTGCAATAAATTCAAAATTATTTTGTAAGCAGAATTTGTAACCAAAATTATGGCCAAGTCCGCAGCCATAATTGCTTTTATTCTTTAAATAAAAACAAATTTTTTTTGACGCAAAATATTTTCTATCAATTTTTTTTTTGTTTACCAAAATTTTTTTGATATTTTTCTTTTTAAACCACTTTGAAATATTGGTTGTATATTTCGTTTCAGAATTATTATCAACTAATACAACAGTCAATTTTTGTTTTCTCTGTTTAAACAACGAATCCAAACATCTAATTGTTTTTTCAGAATCGTTCCAAAATAAAACGACAACTGCAAGTTCTTTTTTAGTATCAATCATTAGCTAGGAAAGTATATTTTCAATTTTTTTATAATGTTTTAATAAAGAAAATTCTTTTGTAAACTTTTTCGCATTAATCTTCATATTCATTCTTTCTTTTTTGTCTAATTGAATAAATTTACTAAATTTTTCAATAAAATCATCTTTAGAATTATTTTTAAATAATATTCCTCGGTGATTAGAAATAATTTCTTTTGGTCCACTCTCACAATTACTAGAAATAACAAAAGAATTACTATACATGGCCTCAACAATTACAAAGCCAGGATCTTCCCAGAGTGAACTTAAAATAAATGCTTCACATTTTTTTAAATATTTGAATACATTGTTTTTAAAACCAATCAAAAAAATATTCTGTTTTAAATTATGTTTATCGATTTTTTTTTTTAAAGTAATGTAGTCTTCACCCTCTCCAATAATGGCAAGATTAATTGAATTATCTTTTTTAATTAATTCATTAAAACAATCAATCAAAAATCCAAAATTTTTTTGTTTAGTTAATCTTCCAATTGACAAAAAGAAATTCTTATTTCTAAGTTTTTCATCTATATCTTTATCTGTTATGTCTTTATTAATTTGATTAATTGAAATAATAGGATCATATAGTAATGACAACTTTTCTTCTTCAACAATGTTTAAGGATTTGAAATAATTCATAGTCTCTATAGTTGGAAATGTAATCTTAAAAATTTTTTTAAGAGCTATTTTCCAAAAAAAAAATCTAACTAAATTCAGCTTTGGTTTTCCTGAAATTCTAAGAATAAACTTAGTTTGAAATTTAAATAAAAGGTTAAGAAATAAAGGTAAAGATGTTATTAAATGGATAATCAAAAAATCAGGTTTTTTATTACTTAAAAATTTTTTAAGAGGAAAAAAACATAACAAAAAAATTATTATATATTTTAGTCTGCTTTTAAAAAATCCCAATGACGAAAATTTATTAATAAATCTTAAACTTGATAAAGGATAAAAATTATCTTTTTTTTGGTTGAAATAATTAAAGCTTTCCCATTCACCATAAACATCAATTATTTTTGGACTCAATTTATTATTGGAATATTTATTTATTGAATTAACAGAATTATAAACTGCCTTAACAGTTGCTACTTTACTTATAAATGGTGACCAATAATAAATACTTTTAGAGTTATTCATAAAAAACTTTTTTAATATAACTTAAATATAAAGATGAATTTGTAGTAATAAAAAATCTATCAATTCTTTTTTTTGCATGATTTGACTTTTCTATTGAGATTTTATAATTCTTTAACGCATAAAGAATAGTCTTTGATAATTTCAATGAATTAGACACAGGAAACAAATATCCTCCTTTACCAAAATCAACAATTTCTGGAGGACCACTTTTACAATTAGATGTTATTATTGGTAAATTATGATTTACTGCATCAATCAGTACATTACCAAGTCCTTCATAAATTGAGCTTAATACAAATATTTTTGAATCTGAGTAATATTTATCTAAATTTTTTAACCATCCCTTGATTTCAACCTTTTTTGTTAAATCAAACTTTTCAATTAATCTTTTAAGATCTTTTTTTTTGGGACCATCTCCAATAATAATCATCTTATAATTTGGAATTTTCTTATTAATTAAATTAAAGGCATTTATTAATGTTACAAAATCCTTTTGCTTTGTTAGACGTCCAGCAGATAATATTATTTTACTTCTTGATTTACTCTTTTTTTTTAAATTTTTCTTAAGATATGGATTATAAATACTTTCTATTTTATCATTAGAAAAAAGCAGCCTACTCATTGATTTTTTAGAGCCAATTGAGTTTGTGATAATTCCATTGGCAAAATTATAAGTAATTATTTTTAATAAAATTATAAATAAAGATTGAAGTTTATTTTCAGAATATAAAGCTGAATACAAAGGATCTTCTGCGTTCCTCACTACAATTTTAAAATTTAAAATTTTGCTTATCAAAATTGCTATTGAACTACTTTGAAGAGAAAACACAATTGTATTTTTGTTATATTCTTTTTTTAACACTCTACACAAAACAATCGAGGCTTTAAACGCCTTGTTCAACCTATCGGGTAAAACTAATCCTTTTTTATAATTTGGATCTACTTTTTTAAAAAATTTATTTTTATTTATTATTTTTTCAGGAATATTAGAAATAAGTATAATCTTTATTCTTTTTTTTATAAAAAACTTTATAATATTGATTAAAATTAATTCTACACCCCCTCTCTCAAATGATGGATAAAAAATTACAATTTTTTTTAATTTCATTTTTTAATGAATATTTTTCTTCTTTGAATACTTGAAAAACCATTCTACTGTTTCATCAATTCCTTTTTTAATGTTAGTAAATTTTCTTAAATTAATATATCTTTGAACTTTTTTATTTGATCCAAAAGTCTTCTTCATTTCACCTTTTCTTTTTTTTTTAAAAGAAATTTTAAAATTTTTTTTAATTTTATTTTCAAAAATACGCAAAACTTGATTTATGGAAATTGGTTTTGAAGCACAAAGATTTAATATTTTTATAGATTTATTTTTTTTTTTATATAATTTAAACACCATCTTTACAATATCATTTACATATGTAAAATCTCTTATTTGTTTTCCATAATCAAAAATATCAATCTTCTTATTTTCATTAATTTTAGATAATAATTTTAATATCAGCATATCTGGTCTTCCAAAAGGACCATAAACCGTAAATGGTCTTACAATTTTAGTTGAAATGTTTGCTCCTGATAATTTTTTTTGAACGATGCTTTCACATTCTATTTTAGTTTTTGCGTAATAGTTAATAGGTTTTAGTGAAAAATTTTCTTTAATTGGATATCTTTTTTGATCACCATAAACAGAACTAGAAGAAAAAAAAATAAATTGTTTGGTCTTATATTTAGCTACAAGATCAACAATTACTTTTGTTGCATCTATATTATTTCTTTTATAAATCCCAGGGTTTTTAAAAGAATATATTACTCCAGGTTGTGCAGCAATGTGAAGAATTTTTTGAAATTTATATTTCTTAAATAACTTATCAACATTTTCTTTTTTACAAATATCTATTTTATAAAATGTGAAATTCTTGTTCTTTTTTAATATAGAAAGACGGTCATTTTTAAAATTAATCGAATAATATTTATTTAAACTATCAATTCCTACAACCTTTATCTTTTTTTTTATTAAATAGTTGCACATATGATATCCTATAAAACCTGCACAACCCGTAACTAAATACATTATATATTTTCCAAAAATTTTATTGCTCTGTTTTTTAAACTATAAGACTTACTAAGTTTTAGATTATTTCTAGAAATAATAAATCTTTTTGATTTTTGATTACAAATTTTATGTATTTCTTTTTTCCAGGTATAAGCATTTGAAAAGTTTTCTATAAATATTACATTTTGTCTTGAATTTATAATTTCTCTTAAAACCTTCAGATTAGAGCTAATAATGACTTTACCTGCAGATAAATAATCAAATAACTTTAAAGGTGATGTAAAATTGGCATAATTACCTACGTCACCTCCGGCTGTTACTTTTTTAGTGTAAGGCATAATAAGTATGTCCATATTATTTAATTTTTCAGGAATTTTTTTATAATTTATATAACCTTCTATAAATAGATTTCTATTTGAACATTTAAGTTTAAGATTTTTATATTTTAATAAATCTCCATATAAAAAATAATCATTACTTCTATCAATTTTTGATAACTTTAATATAAGCTCAGCACCTCTAGACTGATAAATTGAACCAAAGTAACCAATATTAAATCTTTTATTGTCTTTTTTGTTTTCTTTTTTTCTTCTTATTTCAACCGAGGTTCCACTTGGAATAACTGAAATATTTTTTTTATATAAATCAAAATTTTTAACATAATATTTTTTTACTTCTTTAGTAATTGCAACCATCTTTATAATCTTTTTTGATTTCAATAACTTATAATTTTTTATTATAAATTTTGTTATTCTACTTTCAATTTCTATCCCATGATGAAGTTCTAAAATAATTTTTTTTCTAAATAGGGTTAGCAAGAATGCAGAAAAAAAGTTTCTTGTTATGTAAATATTTGGATTAAATTTAAGAGTTTTTAGAATAGAGAAAAATGAAAAGGTGTAATAATCAATACCTAATGGAAATGTTATATATCTTAAGATTTTCAAAATTCTAAATTTCTTCTTAATGTCGTAAAAATTGAATGGATTATCTTTGATCAGATTAGAATTTGGACATACTAATAAAACTTCGTGATGGTTGAATGAAAATGCTTCACACATTTTCATTATTTGAATAGAGCTAGCTTGAGTTGACGGTATGGCGTTATTCGAAAGGTAGCAAATTTTCATAAATCAATTAATATGATTATCTAATTATTCTTTATAATATATGTCTCAAAAGGTTTTCCATTAAAACTTATTCTTTTTTAAAAATACTTGTAAAGTTATTAAACTCCATATTAAAAAGGGATTTATATAATTATTTTTGTGCTGTTTTAAAAGATTTTTACATTCATTTAAATTCAAAAATTCTGAGGAGTCATAATAATTTTTATCTAAAATTTCATTTGCAAATCTAAACAGCTCAACTCTTAGCCACGATGCAAATGGTGAATTAAAGCCAGACTTAGATTTCATTGAATGCTTAGTTTCTTTAGAAAAAAACTTTTTCAAAAGATTCTTATATTTAAAAAAGGGGCCATACTTATGAAATTCATTAATCATAAGATATTTTTCTATTATATTTTTGTCTAAGAAAGGTACTCTTACTTCTATGCCAGAATTAGCATAAATTTTATCATTTCTTAAAAGTATGTCATTTTGTAACCAGGTGTCAATTTCGTGTAACATAACATTTGCAAGACGTGGTTCATTAGTAATAGATTTGCTGTGATTTAATACTTTATCTAAATCATTTGTATCTACTGTTTGATAGTTTTTATAAACATAATCTTGGTTTTTTGACATGTTTTGCTCGCTAAAAGACAGAAACATATCTCTTGAGGTTTTAATTGATAACCTTTTTAAGTTTTTATTTTTAAAATTTGTACCTAAATTACTAAAAATATTAAACTTGCTTAGTAAGTTTAATAAGTAGATTGACCTATATTTATCATATCCTGTGAATATTTCATCTCCTCCATCTCCTGAAAAAAGAACTTTTTCATCAATGTTTTCACTCAATATT
>CABXTC010000010.1 GCA_902515095.1 uncultured Pelagibacteraceae bacterium | reverse complement strand
ATTTTAAGTCCTCAAAAAGATCATCTTTTTTTATCTTAAAAGTTTTAGATTTTTTTGAGATTGCCGTTCCAAAAGTTTCTATTTTTTCTGAAAATTCTTTTTCAATTACTTCTGTTACAATTATTCCTGGGGGTGGTCTTTTGCTAAATTTTTTTTTAAAATGATTTCCAACCATTGTTCTTCCAATAATCACGATCGCTATGATTAAAAAAAATATCAGTATTATTGAAATAGTTTTTGTAGATCTCTTCATCTTTATTTAAATTATTCCGTATTCAGCCCAAGAGCCATCATAAATACAAGGATGATACTTATCATTTATTAAAGAATAAGCTAGTGCCAAAACACACGCAGTAACTCCAGAACCACATGAAAAAACTATATCTTTTTCATTTATATTTTTTAAACAAGTTTCAAAAATAAGTTTAAGGTCTTTTTTACTTTTAAATGTTTTGTCTTCATATAAACAAAGGTTAAAAGGTATACAAAAAGAATTTTTTATACTACCACTTCTTAAACCTTTTCTAGGCTCCGGAACCTTACCATCAAATCTTTCTTTGTTCCTAGCGTCTATCACTTTAAATTCCTTTTCTTCAATATTGATATCAATTTGTTCTTTATTTTTAACAAGATCTTTTTGTTCAAAACTTTTGTAGTCAGATGTTTTAATATTTGTAGCATCATTCGTTACTTCTTTGTTTTCTTTTATCCATTTTTTTAGCCCACCATTTAAAACATGAACTAATTTAGGATCATGACCAAAATAAATAAAATTAAACCAACATCTACACGAGCTAATTACATCTGAGTTATCATATATGACTATTTCATCCTCATTCTTTATTCCCATTTTTGATACAATTTGTACCCAATCATTTTGGTTAACTAACATGTGTGGTAAATTAATCCCTTTTTTTGAATTAGCGTCTAAGTCAAAAAAAATTGAACTAGGTATGTGCTGATTTTTATATTCGTCTAATCCACTTCTTTTAGTTTGTGGCATATGCCATGAACAATCAATTATTTTTACTTTATTAAGATTTTTATCTAACCAATCAGTTTCAACTAAAGACATTCTATCTTTTTTCTAAATATTTTTGATGATATTCCTCAGCAGGACAATAGTTTTTTAATAAGGAAATTTTGGTAACCACCTTTCCAGATAGTCTTTCGTTTATATCTTTAAAGACTTTTTCAGCTATTTCTTTTTGATTGTCGTTAAGATAAAAAATTTCACTTCTATACTGTGTACCAAAATCTGGCCCTTGAGAATTTAGAGTAGTTGGATCATGAATTTGAAAGAAGGTTTTTATGATTTTTTCATAAGATATAATTTTTTCATCGAAATCTAGTTTCACAACTTCAGCATGGTTTGTTGTTCCTGAACAAACCTCTTTGTAAGTTGTTGTTGGAGTATTCCCTCCGCAATATCCAACTTCGGTTTTGATAACACCATCAATTTTACTAAATTTAATTTCTGGTCCCCAAAAACATCCAAGAGCTAAAACTGCTATTTCCATTGATTAAGATTTAAATTAATCTACAAATTATTCATATGCTCAGTAAAAATCAATTAGGTTTTTTGTACATGTTTCTGTCCATTATTGGATTTTCTTTAATGGACGTTATAGTTAAGTGGTCAGTCGATTATCCGGTTGGACAAGTTTTATTTTTTAGAGGTTTTTTTGGCATTATTTTTTATTTTTTTATTATTCCAAGAGAAAGACTTCACGATTTTTATAAAACAAAAAGACCAGGATTGCATTCTTTAAGATGTATAGCTGGATTAATTGCTATAATTGCAATTTTTATTGCTTTGAGAAAATTACCTCTAGCAACAGTAGTAAGTATATCTTTTGCAGCTCCAATATTTACAACTATTTTTTCAATATTTTTATTAAGTGAAAAAGTTGGTATTTACAGATGGTTGGCAGTGTTAGTTGGATTTATTGGTATTTTAATCATTACAGAACCAGGAATTAGTAATTTAAATATCTATTATATTTTTCCAATAATTTTTTGTTTGGGACTTTCTTATGTTGCAATAACATTAAGACAACTTTCAACAACAGAGCCAGTTTGGCTTATTTCTCTTTTCTTTTCTATTGCAATTACTTTTCTAAGTTTTTTGACTTTACCATTTGGTTGGGTAATGCCTAGTTTCAATCACTTTTTAATTCTATCTTTGGTAGGAATTTTCGGTGGAGTTTCAAATCTATGGCTAAGTCAATCATATAAATATTCTGAAGTATCCCTTGTAACTCCTTTAAAATATCTGACATTAGTGTTTGCTATTATTTTTGGATATTTTATTTGGGATGAGATACCTACAATTAAAACATTGATAGGTGCTTTTTTAGTGATTATCTCAACACTAATAATTTTTAGAAGGGAAATTTATAAAAAAAAAATTATTACTTCTAAAACAATAAATGACTAAAAGTCCAAAATATTGGAATAAAGCTAAAAAATATTTATCAAAAAAAGATGCAAGAATGGCTCAATTGATTAAAAATTACCAAAGTCCTTCAGAAACTATATTGACATCTAGAGAAGATGTTTTTTTTTCTTTATGTAAAAGTATAATTGGACAACAAATAAGTGTTGTTGCAGCAAATTCTGTCTTTTTAAGATTTAAAAAAAAATGTGGTAACAAAATCAATGCTAAAAAAGTCTCAAAATTAACATTTACCCAAATTAAAAGCTGTGGCCTGAGTCGTCAAAAAGTTTTAGGAATTAAAAGTTTAGCTAAACAAACTATTGAAAAAACTTTTAATCCAAAATTAATTAATAAAATGACTGATGAAGAGGCTATAAACTATTTATCAAAACTAAGACAGATAGGAAGATGGTCGGCTGAAATGATTTTACTATTCACTTACAATAGATCTAATATTTGGCCAGTTCAAGATATTGGTCTTTTAAGAGCAATATCCAAAAATTATAAAAAAAAATATTTGCCACCTGAAAAATTTGTAAATTTGTTAAAAAAAAGATTTTCTCCATATTGTTCTGTTGCAACATGGTATTTGTGGAGAAGTATAGATCCTGAACCTATTCAGTACTAAATCCTTCAACTACTTGCATGTGTCTCACAGTAGTATCTTTAGCCACACTCCAGCTATTTTGGTATTCCTTTGAATTGCAACATGCTAATGCTTTTGCGTAGCTAGGAAATTCCCATACTACTGTTCTTTCAAAATCATCACCCTCAAATGTTTTGTGTATTCCACCTCTTATATGAGGCACACCTCCAAAACTTTTGATAATTGGTGTAGCCAATTCAGAATATTTTTTTAGATTTTCCTCATTTTCGATTTTGACATACACGCTCACCCAATAACCTTTTTTTATCATGCTAACCATTCCTTGTATTGATTTAAATTTTGGGAAATATAACTTGGTAAATCTTCATTATCCATTATTGCCAATTTAACACCTTCCGCAAATTGATTGTCTCTTTTATCTGATGATAGATTATAGACAGACATTCTGTTTTTAATTCTATTTTCTATATTTTCAATTCCAATTGGATTTAAATCGTATTCCCTATGATGTGTGTAGGATTTAAGTTTTTGTTCTATTAACTCTGGAGTATTTAAATATGAAAAATGCCATCCACCATTATTTATTAAGCTAATATTTGAATATTTATGTTTAGAGAAATACGTATCAAGCCTCCATTTTGAATATTTTTTTGGTTTGATATCTCTTATCCATTGAGGGGATAATAAGTTTTTTTTTTTACAAGCTCTTGAACCAGTCCAATTATAATCTTTTTGATATAGATTGAATTTATAATAGCACATTTTTTGATTAAAAAAAATTAAGTCATCCTGAATTTTTCTAAAATCTAATTTTTCTAAATTTGGAATTTCATCTATGTCAGATACAATTATAATGTCATCTTGATTAGCATCCTTAATACCATTTGAAATATGATTTCTCTGAAAATGATCTCTTTTATAACCATTTAAAATATATTTTTTTGATTTATCATTTTCTGAGTCATCTTTATTAATTATTTCTAAATTAGGAGGTTGGCTATCTAAGATAAAATATTTAATCTTTTTCTCAAATTTTGAAAATTTTTTAATATTGAAATTTAAATTTTTCTTTTGTCCCCTGTGATTAAAGGTACTTTCTATAATTACAAAATGATCAACAAACTTATTGAGATAGTTTAATCTTAACTCAAGAACTAAGTCCTCATTAAAATACATAAAACAATCAAATATTTGCATTATTTTGTTAATAATGATTATTAAATTTGATGTAAAGTTTTAAATAATTTGATAATTAATATTGATGAAAAAAATCGTTATAACTGGTGGTCTAGGGTATATTGGAACTGAATTGTGTAAAATATACTCAGGCTACAGTTGGAATGATGAAATAACTGTTATCGATAATAGATTTATTTCAGAGAGAGTTAATCAAATTAGAAACTGGAATATAAATTTTGTTCAAGGAGATATCCTTGATAAAGAATTAATTAAAAAATATTGTCAACATGCTGATATTGTTCATCATCTAGCAGGTGTCACCGATGTGCCAAGAGTTAAAAGTGAAAGTTCAGAAAGAAAAAATGAACTAATTTCAAAAGTTGCTGAGGAGGGTACGCAAAATATTTTAGATTCAATAAGCAATAAATGTAAAATAATCATGCCAACTTCCCATGTGGTTTATGAAGGAACTGAAAGTGTAAAAATGAACATTAGGGAAGATGAGAAAACAAACCCCATCCTAGCTTATAGTAAATCAAAAGCAATCAATGAGGAACAATTAAAGAGGTCTGGAAAAAACTATATTATATTAAGACTTGGATCAGTTTATGGATATTCATCAGATACCGCTAGGATTGATATTATGGCTAATCTTTTTTCAAAAATAGCTTCTCAAAATGGAACACTAAGATTATTTGCGGGAGGTAAACAAATAAAAAGCCTTGTTCCACTTATCGATGTCGCTAGATGCTTTAAGTTTATGGAGGAAAGAGTCGATCTAAATAACGAACTCTTTAATTTAACCAAAGAAACTGTGACTGTAAAAAAAGTAGCTGAAATATGTAAAAAACATAACCCCAAAGTAACTCTGAGAGAAACAAATGATGAAATCCCAAATTTGGGTTTTTCATTGTCAAATGAAAAAATTTTAAGAACAGGTTTCAAATTTTTGTACGCATTAGATGAAAGCTTGAAAGAAATGATTCACAAATGGTCAAAACAAGATTTAATTAAAGATTTAGAGCATGTAAAAGATGGGGATAATGAGTTTATTGATAATAGAGGAAAAATTAGCAACCATGAGCTGACAGAACCCATAAATATGATTGGGTTAATAGAATCTAAAAAAGGAACCATAAGAGCAAACCACTATCATCCTCAACAAGAACAAAAATGTCTTTTTACCAAAGGGCAAATTATTGAAGTTTTTCAAGATATATTAAATCCTAACTCTCCTAAAATTACACAAGTAGTTAACGAGGGACAATTATCTATAATTAAACCAAACGTTGCTCATACAATGGTTTTTTCAAAAGATACAACATTTTTAAATTTAGTGAGAGGAGAAAGAGAGCATGAAAATTATGGAGTTACACATACAATTAAACATGTTTTTGTTGATGAAAAAGAAAAAAATCTTTTGTTAAAATATTACAAATTTGAATGTAGATCATGTGGTAATGAAAAATTAAAAAGAGTGATATCACTCGGATATCAACCATTAGCTAACAACTTATTAAAAAAGAAATCAGAGCTAGTAGAACTTTATCCATTAGAAGTCAATTACTGTGAAAATTGTCACAACTGTCAGTTATCAGTAGCTGTTGATCCAAAAAAAATGTTTTCAAATTATCTTTACACCTCATCTACGTCTAAGGTATTCAGAGAACATTTTGAAAAATCTGCAAAAAAATATGTTAAAGAATTCAAACTAAATAAAAAAAAATCTTATATAATCGATGTTGGAAGTAATGATGGAATTGCTCTAAAACCCTTTCAAAGTCTTGGGTTTAGAAATATTTTAGGAATAGAACCTGCAAAAAATTTAGCTAAATTAGCTAATAAAAATAAGATAAAAACTTTCAACGGTTTTTTGGAAATCAAGAATTTGAAAAAAATTAAAAAAGGTGCAGATATTATTTTAGCATCAAATGTTTTTGCTCATTCTGACAAACTAAAAGAAATGGCAGAATGTATGAAAAGATTGTTGAAAAAAGATGGGACAATAATCATTGAGGTCCAATACTTACTAAATACTCTTAAAGATTTGACCTTTGATAATATTTATCACGAACATTATAATTATTGGTCTTTAACCTCATTAGTAAACTTTTTTAAACAATTTAATTTAAAAATCTGTAATGCTGAAAAAATTAAAACACATGGAGGCTCAATTAGGGTTTATGTTAAAAACATAAAAAGTAAAATTAATAATAATGTTAAATTTTTGTTAAAAGAGGAAGAAAAATTTGGAATTAAAAAATATATCACTTACAAAAATTTTGCAGATAAAATTTATAAAATTAGAAAAAATGTTATTGATAATCTAGACAAGCTTAAAAAAGAAAATAAAAAGATAATTGGTTATGGTTCTCCAGCCAAAGCAACTACAGCATTAAACTTTTTTGGTGTTAAAGATCAAATCGATTCTATTATTGAAGATAATAAGCTTAAACATGGAAAATTTGTTCCAGGTGTTAAAATTCCTATTTTATCTAAAAATAAATTTAAAGATGAATTGCCAGTAGTGCTGGTTCTAGCTTGGAACTTTTTTGATGATATAAAAAAAAATAACAAAGATATATCTAAAAAATTTATTAACATTAAGGACTTGGAAAATTAATCACAATGGCAAAAAAAATGATCGTTGGGTGGGAAGAATACAAAAATATAGTTGAAAAATTAGCTATTCAAATTCACAATGAATACAATCCTACAGTATTAATTGGTATAATGAGAGGTGCGGCACCGATTATCGATATTTTATCGAGAATTTTAAAACTTCCCATAGCCTATATTGTTATTCAAAGTTATTCAGGAGAAGGTATGGAAGATCAACAAGGTCAATTAATGTTTGCTAGAGAAATAAGCTCACTGGCAAATGATGAAGATTTTAAAAAGATACTTTTGATTGATGACTTGTCAGATACTGGTTTAACATTAAATAAAAGCATTGAATGGCTTAAAAATTATGGACCAACAAAAAATTTTATTAAAGAGATTAAGACAGCGTGTTTATGGAAAAAAAAATCTTCATCTTTTGAGCCAGATTTCTGCCCTATCAAATTAGATTCAGACCCCTGGATAGTTCAACCCACAGAACATTACGAAGAATTGTCTATCGAAGAAATAATAAAAAAGAATAAATAGGACTAGTATTAAAAACTAGCCCTATTTAAAAGTTTAATTTACGCAACAGCAAAGCTAACAACACTTAAAATTGCAATAACCCATATTGCAGGTGATGTGCTTGAGAATTTGCCAGTAAATATTTTGATCAAAGCATACGATACAAAAGCTAAAGCAATACCATTGCTAATACTGTATGTTAATGGCATTGAGATCATAGCTAGTATTGCAGGAGCAGACTCTGATATATCATTCCATTCAATATCAGTAATGTTTCTTATAAAAAGAACAGAAACAAACAGTAAAGCTGCACCATCAATTTGCTTTGGTAAGCTAGTAGCCAATGGAGCAAAAAATATACATGCTAGAAATAGAATACCAATCACTAATGACGTCATTCCAGTTTTTCCACCAGCTTTAACACCAGCACCAGACTCTACATAGCTGGTTACTGTTGTAGTTCCCATCATTGCACCAGCGACAGTGCCCACACTGTCAGATAACATAGCTTTATTTATATCCTGTACCTTTCCGTCTTTACCTACTTTACCCGCAACATTTGCTACTGAAGTCAAAGTGCCCGCAGTATCAAAAAAATCGATAAATAATAAAGTAAAGATTACCGTTGACATACCAGCTGTCATTGCAGCTGATAAATCAAACTCAAAAAGATATGTCATTGGTGGTGGTGAACTTGCAATACCATTAAATTTTGCAAGGCCTGTAGCCCAAGCTATAATACTAAATACTAAAATTCCTATGATGATATTTCCTTTCACATTCATTTTTTCTAAAACAATTATTGCAATAAATGTTGCACAACCCAATAACACCAATGGATCGCTTAAGTTACCAAGTTGAACTAGTGTAACAGGGTTATCAACTACTACTTCCATAATCTGCAGACCAATTATTGCTAAAAATAATCCTATTCCTGCACCTATTCCCAGTTTAAGACTTTTTGGTATTGAGTTTATTAACCAAGCTCTGATTGGCGTTAGGGAAATTATTAAAAATAACACCCCAGCTACTAAGACTGCTCCCAGAGCTTCTTGAGGTGTATATCCCATTCCAGCACAAACACCAAAAGCTACGAAAGCATTTATTCCCATACCTGGCGCAAGTCCTATTGGCCATGTTTTTCCGTAAAAAGCCATGATGAAACATGCCAATGCTGTTGCTAAAATTGTTGCTGTATAAACTGCACCAAAATCAAAAAATCCTTTTTCGGGCCCAGCAAATTCTCCAGATAGTATGAACGGATTTAAAAACATTATGTAAGCCATCGTCAAGAAAGTGGTTGTTCCTGCTATTACTTCAGTTTTAAAATCAGTTTTATGTTTTTTATAATCAAAATATTTATCAAGCATTTATCCTCCTAATTTCTGATAAATATTTGATTCTTTAAACTATTACTCTCCAAAATCTGTCTTTATTAACAATTTTCAACTCAGAAGTTTATATTTATGCCATAATTAGCTTGTTAATATATATTAATGAAATATTTCAATCTTTTTTTAATAAATCTATTTGTAATCGTTTTGTTATCAGGTTGTCAGACTATAAAACAAAAAACAGATGATATCGTTGAAAAAGAAAATAAAAAATTAAGTCAATTCATCGGCAAATCCTCTCAAGATCTAAAAAACAGCTTAGGTAATCCAGATGAAGATTTTAAAAAAGAAAATGGAAATTTAGTTTTAGTTTATAATACAAAAAAGTACGGAATTTTGTGTGAAAGAAGATTTGAAATAAATCCAAAATTAGTTGTAATTGGATTTGTATCTAATGGCTGTTTTTAATTTACCTGCGGAGTTTTAATCTCCGCAAGTAAGGTAATAATTATTTAATTTCTATAAGCTTTTTCTTTTTATGCTCAGGCACAATTCTTTCACAAGATATTGTTAAAAGACCATCTTTAAGCTCTGCACCATTTACCTTTACGTCATCGGCTATAGTGAAAGATCTTGCAAATTGTCTTTGAGAAATACCTTTATGAATAATTTCTCCATCGTCATTGTTACTTGTAGATTTATCAATCTGTTTTGTTCTAACAGTTAATAAATTATCCTCAAACTCGACCTCTACATCTCTCTTATTAAAACCAGCTAAAGCTACTTCAATAGCATAGTTGTCTTTCCCAGTTTTCCTGATGTTATAAGGTGGGTAGTTTGACTGCATAGTCAAAGAACCATTACCAAGCATATTTTCAAATTGATCAAACATGTCATCAAAACCAATTGAAAAAGGTCTCAGTGAGTTAAATATAGATAAATCCTTACTTGTCATAATATCCTCCTTTGTTAAGCAAGTTTATTTATGTTAGCCCCATTCGGCGACCAACAGAGAACATATGGGAATTATTTTTATATTTTCAAGATATTAGGTTAAAATTTTATCTGAAATTTTTAAGGCAAAAGCATAATCGAAAGCAATTTCCTCTATTGCTCCATCTCTTCCTGATTTACCTCCATGACCAGCATTCATTTCAGTTTTTAACAACAATAAATTATTATCAGTTTTTAGATCTCTTAATTTGGCAGTAAATTTTGCTGGTTCATCAAACAAAACTCTATTGTCACTAAGACTAGTAGTAATTAAAATATGAGGATAATCCATTTTCTTAATATTATTATAAGGTGCATATGAATATATATACTCAAAGTGTTCCCTAATATCTTTTGCATTTCCAAATTCATCAAACTCCCCAACAGTTAGCGGTAAAGAATGATCAAGGTTTGTTGTTAAAGAGTCCACGAATGGCACCGCCATAATAATTCCTAAAAATAATTCTGGTGCTTGATTTACCACAGCACCCATTAACAAACCACCTGCTGATCCACCCATACCAATAATTTTTCTGTTTGATGAATATTTTTTATCAATTAAAAATTTTGCAGCATAAATATAATCTTCAAAAGTATTTTTTTTATTAAGAAGTTTTCCCTCTTTCCACCATTTCATTCCTCTTTCCATTCCACCTCTGATATGCGCAGTCACCCAAATAATATCTCTATCAATTAAACTTAATCTAGTTGAGGAAAAATCTGGTGTCATTGAACTTCCATATGATCCATAACCATATAAAAGTAAATTTGCCGATCCATCAATTTTTGTTTTTTTATGTCTAGTAATTGTAATTGGAACTAATCTTCCATCATGGGAAGGGCACTCTAATCTTTCGACTATATAGTCATTTGGATTATGACCAGATGGTATTTCTTGTTCTTTTACTAATTTTTTTTCTTTTGTTTTTAAATTATATAAATAAGTCTTACCTGGTGTTTTGGGAGATGAGTATGATAAGTAAATTAAGTCAGTATTTTTATTTCTTTGCATCAATGAAACACCAGGCACAATCACAGTTTCATCAGTAAATTTTA
Source organism: uncultured Pelagibacteraceae bacterium (assembly GCA_902515095.1). Classification (GTDB taxonomy): domain Bacteria; phylum Pseudomonadota; class Alphaproteobacteria; order Pelagibacterales; family Pelagibacteraceae; genus Pelagibacter. The sequence goes on along the minus strand of CABXTC010000010.1, from coordinate 22,733 downwards.
ATTCTTCCTCAACACCCGTTTGTTTATTCTTTACAAATAATTTTCCTAATGCATTTGATTTTTCCCCTCTAATAATCCAATTATTTAAAAATATTAATCCACCAATCAGAACTTCATCTTTGGCGGCTATGTAAATTTCCCATTTTTGATTTGATAAATCATCACATCTCTCAATTTTAAAATCTTCTGCGTTATCGTTAGTATGACAATAAAAATATCCACCCCAAGAATTGATAGAATAAATTATACCCTTTTTTCTCTTTTTTATTAATTTTGGCTTTGGATTTTTTTCTGTAACCTCAAAATAATATTGTTCGGAGGTATTATGATCTGATGTCGTTATAAAAAAATATTTTTCATCTGAGCTTAAACTTATGCCCACAGTAAACGCCTCACTTTTTTCCTCAAAAATAAGTTCATCATCTTTAATTGATGATCCAATTTTGTGTCTAAAGATTTTTCTTGGCCTATGAAATTTATCTAGTTTTGAGTAAAAAAAATATTCATCATCCAAACTAAAAGTAATACTTCCACTTGTTTCTTCTAATTTTTCGGTAATCAATTTTCCTGAAGAAATATCTCTAATGTAAATTGTAAAATATTCAGAACCTTTTAAATCTAAAGAATAACCCAAAAGTTTGTCATTGTAACTTACCTCCAAGTCTCCCACACCAAAATATTCAGTTTTTAATTTCTCTTTTTCTTTATCACCATTCCAAATTTCCTCGATTGTGTCACTTCCAATTTTTTTTCTTAATTTTATAGAGTAATTCCCTTTCAAAGTTGTTTTGGTCCAATATTCAAATTCTTTATCTTTAAATTTTAAAGACTCATCATCTAACTTAATTCTGCCTTTGATTTCATCAAATAATATTTTTTGGTATTTTTTGGTATCTTTTAAATTATGTTCTGTGAAAGTGTTTTCCTCTTCAAGATATTTTCTTACATCAGGAAGTAATTTGGAACTATCTTTTAAAACTTCAAGAATATTATCTTGATGTATCCAACTATAATTATCCTCCCAAGTTGTATTGTGACAAGATTTTAACTCTGGTTTCTTTTTAAGTTGTGGTACTTTCATCAGGATACAAATATATGAATATAATAATTTATACAGTAGTTATATTAGTCATTTTTTATTTTCTACTACGTTTTATTACTAACATTTCCTCTAAAAAAATTTCAAAAGGTCTTAGATTTATAATTATACTGGGATTAATTGGTTTAGCGATTTTGTTTGCTGTTGGTGGAAAATTTCTTTTAACATTACCTTTAACTTTAGCAAGTTTAGCTTTATTGAAATTGAAAGGTTTGTCTATTTTTCAATTAATTTCTCTTTTCAGACTTATTCAAACTCTTAGAAGATCTGGTCGATTTTCTTTTAATCAATCAAACTCAAATAATGTTTCATCAATATCTGTTTCAGAAGCATATAAAATTTTGAATTTAGATATGAATAAAAAAGTTAGCAAAGAGGATGTGAATAAAGCTTATATTAAAATACAAAAAAAAATTCATCCAGATGTTTCTCCTGAAACTTCTAGATTGTCATCAATAGTCAATGAAGCTAAAGATATCGTATTAAATGACATCTCTTAATCAATGATTTCATTAACTTTATCAAAAATTTTTTGTGGATTAATTTTTTCTTTACCCAATGTATTGTGTGATACTGTTGTTTCCCCATCAGGAATTACCGGAAACATTTTTGTGCTATAATTTCCATAGATCAAAGGAGTATCAGACATAAGAGTGATTGTATTAACACCTAAAGCTGAAGATAGGTGACTAAAGCTTGAGTCATTACAAATAGATATGCTGCAACTTTTAATTATTGGTAAAATTTCACTAATGGTTAAATTATCTAAACGAGTACAAAAATTCTTAAATTTAGACTGCAAAATTTCATTTAATATTTCCTGTTCTTCATTTGCTCTACCTGTTGCAAGAAAAAATTTACATTTTTTTATATTCGATATTTTTTCAATAACATTTAAAAAAGTTTTTGCAGGAATTCTTTTAGTAGGTCCAGAGCCACCTATGCCTAAGAGTATATTTGTAGTATTTTTATCTATTTGAAATTTTTGTGCTGCTTTAGAAATTGAGTCATTATCGATTTGCACCTCAGGATCTTCATTAATGTCTAAATCCAAATTTGCTTTTAAGAATTTTTTAGGGGCCTCAATAATGTGTTGTTTATTTTTTGTGAACAATGGATATTGGTAAATTTGTGGAATACCAGATATTTTAGCAATTAAGTTAAATCTTAAAGATGAATTAAAAATAAAAATTTTATCAAACTTATATTTTTTTAAATCGTTAGCTAAATTAAAAATACCAAAAAAACCACCATGTCTATTATTCTTTTTATTATCCCTTTCTAAGATAAGAATTTTATCAATATATTTTGTCTGGTGTAAATATTGATTAGCTTTAGAGTTTTCTTTTACCAATATACTTATTGGTGAATTAAATTTTTTGGACAAAGCCTTAATAAATGGTAAGAAAATTACGGTATCTCCAATACCCATCCTGCTCTGAACTGCTAATATTTTCATATAGTATTTATAAACTTTACTGAGTATATTTTTATATAAATTTTTATTATGACAAAAATAAGTGGAATTTTTGCTGCTTCAATGTCATTGCTTAACAATGATTTAAGCCTGAATGTTGAAAAAACAATAAAACATGCTGAGCATCTTATTGATCAAGGTTGTCATGGCACAATAATATTTGGTAGCACAGGTCAGTCCCAATTAATACCTATTTCAGAAAAAATTGACTTACTTAACAATCTCTCAAAAAGCAAATATCGAGATAAGCATATAATTGGTACAGGTCTAAACTCTTTAGGTGAAACAATAAATTTTATGAAGATAGCAATTTCATTGAACTTAGATAAATTTTTAATTATGCCTCCCGCATATTACAGTTATGGTGATATAGAAGTTTTGGATTTTTATTCTAGAATAATTAATTCTGTTCCAGATTGTAAAATTATTCTTTATAATTTTGAGAAACTAAGTGGTTATAAATTTAGTTTGGAGTGTGTAGAAACACTTGTAAATAAGTTTCCAAAACAAGTAATTGGAGTAAAAGATAGCTCTTACAATTTATATGAAAATTTAAAACTTAAAAATTTTTCAATTCTACCTGGTTCAGAAATTAAATTGTTAAAAGGTTTGGAATTAGGATGCTCTGGTATAATAACTGCGACATGTAATGTCACAGCGGAATTATCTAGGCAGGTTTACGATGATTTTTTTGCAGGAAAAAAACAGTCACATAATGATAAGTTATGTGATGTGAGAAGCACTTTTGATAAATACAATCTAATTTCTGGTTTACATACTTATTGTGCTCAAAATGACAAAATATATAAAAATATTTTACCACCACTAAGTCTTTTAAATCAAAATGATGAGGAAGAATTAATGAATAGATTAAAAGATTTAGAATTTTATAACAAATCAACCCTGGCGGCATAAAATGCAATTAGCAAGATTTCTTAATAAAATTTTTAAAAAAGGTGGTTTTGTATTAACTGATGCTAATTCTAAAGATTATATTATTGGACAGCCAGACAATAACCCTATTAAATTAAAAATTTTAAATAAAAATCTTCATTATAAATTGTTATTCCATCCTGATTTATATTTTGGCGAGGCATATACTAATGGTGAAATTGTAATTGAAAACGGCACACTTACAGATTTTTTAGATCTTGCCTTAATGAATTTTGGAAGGGGAGAATTAAACTTTTTCAGTTATCTAATTAATAGATTAAGGGGATCATATAGATATTTAACTAACTTTAATTTTATTAAAAAATCCAGAATGAATGTATCTCATCATTATGATATTAAAGACGACCTATATGACTTATTTTTAGATCCAAAGAGACAATATTCTTGTGCATATTTTAAAAATGAAAATGACAGCTTAGAAACAGCTCAAAATAATAAAATTCAACATATAATTAAAAAACTAAATATAAAACCTAATCAAAAAGTTTTAGATATTGGATGTGGCTGGGGTTCACTTGCGATTGATATAGCCAAAAGTGCTCAATGTGAAGTAACGGGTATTACCTTATCAGAGAACCAACTTAATTATTGCAAACAAAAAGCTAAAGAATTGAATCTAGAGAACCAAGTAAAATTCAAACTAATGGATTATAGAGAGTTAAATGAAAAATTTGATAGAATAGTAAGTGTTGGGATGTTTGAACATGTTGGAAGAAAATTTTATAAGAAATTTTTCAAACAAATCGAAAAAATATTGAAAGAAGATGGGGTTTCACTGATACACACCATCGGATCTGTAAATCCTCCAAGAGATCCTCATCCATGGATTACGAAATATATCTTTCCTGGTGGTTATACTCCAAGTTTAAGTGAAGTAACCAACCCTATTGAAAAAGCTGGCTTAATAGTAACGGATATTGAGGTTTTAAGGCTTCATTACGCACATACGTTGAGACATTGGAAAGAAAATTGCTTAAAAAATAAAGATAAAATTATCCAAATGTTTGATGAAAAATTTTTTAGAATGTGGGAGTTTTATCTTGCTGGTTGTGAAATGGCATTCAAGTGGGGAGATCAAGTTGTATATCAATTTCAACTTACTAAAAATTATAGATCAACACCTGTGACTAGAGACTATATTTATCAATAAATTATTGATAGGGTCATTTCTTCTTAGAAATGAAAAAAAAACAAAAAAAATTAAAAAAAAAGGCAAAAGCAAAAAAAAAAAATAAAGTTAAAAGTGTTTAAAAAAAAAAAAATATAATTAGAAAAAGCTCTAAAAAACAAAGGAAAAACAAGTTAATTAAAAAAAAGAAAAAAAATAAGCCTAAAAAACCAAAAAAAGTAAATTACCAGACAAAAATAAAAAAAAAACAGAAAGATAGCCTAGTTTTAAAACTAGTTAGATTTCAATTATCTCTCAAACCTCAATTTAATTTCAAATTTAATTTTGGTTTGGAAAAAAGCATTCAGAGTTTTTTTGACAAAATTTCAGAAACAATTTCTAATTATAAGGTGTTAAAAACCGATGAAAAAAAAAGAATAAAAATAGAAAAAATTGAAAGAGAAAGAAAAGAAAAAATTGAAGATGCAAAAAAGAAAAAAGAAGAAGAAAATTTAAGATTAAAGCTGAAGGAGCAAACGCTAAAAGAAGAGGAAAGATTAGAAAAACAGAGAACGAAAGACATAAAATTATTTTTAAGAAAAGAACAGGCGCTTTTAAGAATCGAACAAGCAGAAAAGCAAAAACAATTTTTAAAACAAATAAGATTAGATAAACAAATTGAAAAATTCAGAATAAGAGAAGTTAAAGAACTAGAAAAGCTTGAGAAAATTTCGTTAAAAGAAAAAAGAGAAGACTATTCTGAATTACAAGAAAGAATTGACAAACTAAAAGAAAAATACAGATTACTTCGAGATCAAAAAATCAAAGAGAGAGTCGAAGCATTAGGTGTCAAACTTCAAGGTGATGAAGACAGAGAAACTTTATTAGAAAAAGAAAAGGAATATACTTTAGCAAGACAAAAAATTGAATTTGCACTAGAAAGTTTCTACAGAAGTGCAAGCAGTTTAGTATTTCAATTAAATAAAAGACACATTACAAGAGACATGTCTATTTTTCGATGTATAGATAGACGATTTGAAACTGGAGAAGTTTTTATCAAATGGGATGAGTCATCAGATGATGAGTGGTTACTTCTAATTTATATTAAAAATAATTCTCCAGATGAAGGAATTGTTATTGAAGATAAAACAAATCCAGAAAAAAATCTTTCTCATGAGTTTAAAAATGTTGATATTTTTAAGGCTTCAGACACTATGGTAGATTCCTTAACACAACTCATTGCTAGAAAAAGAACTAAAAATAATAATTAAATATTTAGATTTAATTATGTATTATATTTTATGATTTTAGGGTCTATTTTTTTAATAATTTTATATTTAATTTTAAGATACATTATAGCCTGGATAACTTATTTTAATAATTTAGATTCAAGACTTGGTGATAGTACATGGAGATTTACTTATGACTATCCTGTTGTAGGAGAAAGAGATATTTCAGATTTAGATGATAAAGATTTTGTGAGACTTAGAAGAAAAAAAAATAAGATTGTATTATTAATGTATTCTATAGTTTTAGTAATGTTTATATCTTCAATGTCTTTACTGAGTAAATTTTTATTATTTTTCTTTAGTTAGTTTTTTTCAATTGTTTTTTGTTTTTAAGATAAAGAAAAAAAGCCACTACTTCATATACAATAGAAAAAGCGTTAAAAATTATTGGTAGTTTAAAAAAATTATAAAGAAATTTATATTTTGGCATCTTTTTCCATAATAACAAAAATGCCTCTGCACCTCCTAAAACTTTCTCACCGTCTTTGATATGAAGTCTTCTTAAAAGTTGTTTACTATCTTTAGAAGTTTCTTTTTCAGCCAGCTCATTATCTGTAATATCAACCCAATCAATTTCATCTATTTTTTCTTTTTTATAAAGATCAATTTCGGCCTTACAAATTTTACAAGAATTATTAAAATAAACTTTCATAATAAGAGAATTTATTACTAATTTGTCTCACATATGTACATGCGTAAAATACTCTAGTTGAAAATTTTATGAAACAATCTATTTAATGTCTATTATGAGTAATTTCTTCGAAAAATCTGACCTATCTAGAAAAGAGGCTGAAAGTATTATTTCAGACACTTTGCAAAAATGTGATGATGGTGAATTGTATTTGGAAAATTCGAAATCTGAGTCAATATTATTAGACGATAACAAAATTAAAAATTCCAGTTATAATTCAGATTTAGGATTTGGTTTTAGAGCTATATCTGATGAAGTGGTTGCTTATTCTCATTCTAATGAAATTTCTAAGAACTCTTTAAAACAATCTTCAGAAAATTTAAAGTCAACATTAAAATCTGTTAAAGGCACTTATAATCATGAAATTCCTAAATCAAATAAAAAGTATTATAACAATATTAATCCTATTGAGCAAAAATCTCTTAATGAAAAAATTAAAATATTAAACGATGTAAATGATTATTTACGATCCAAAGGTGATAAGGTTAAACAAGTTACAGCTAATTTTTTAGGAGAGCAAAAGTCTGTAGAAATAATTAGATCAGGTGGAGAGACTTTGTCAGATGTTCGCCCTTTGGTAAGATTTAATGTGTCAGTTATGGTGGAGAAAGATGGTAGAAAAGAAACAGGTGTATACGGTGTTGGTGGAAGACAATCTTACGACGCATATTTAAAAGATGAAAATTGGAAAAGTGTTTGTGATGAAGCTTTAAGGATTGCATCAGTAAATTTAGAGAGTAAACCCGCGCCAGCAGGTGAGATGAAGGTTGTACTTGGTCCTGGTTGGCCAGCAATACTAATTCATGAGGCTGTTGGTCATGGTTTAGAGGGAGATTTTAATAGAAAAAAAACCTCAGCTTTTCATAATCTGATGGGCCAAAAAGTTGCAAGTGAGGGAGTCACAATTATTGATGATGGTACTATTGATAATAGAAGAGGTAGTCTTACAATTGATGATGAAGGAACACCAACAGAAAAAACTGTTTTAATTGAAAATGGAATTTTAAAAAATTTTATGCAAGACAGACTTAATGCACGTTTGATGAAAACCAGATCTACTGGTAGTGGAAGAAGAGAAAATTATAGACATATAGTTTTACCAAGAATGAGAAATACGATGATGCTTAGTGGTAAGCAGTCTCAAGAAGAAATGATTAAAGCTGTTGACAAAGGTATTTTCGCAGTAAGTTTTGGTGGTGGACAAGTTGATATTACATCTGGAAAATTTGTATTTAATTGCACTGAAGCTTATGAAATTGTTAATGGCAAAATTGGATCACCAATTAAAGGTGCAACGTTAATTGGAGATGGTCCTTCAATTTTAAAAGAAGTTTCTATGGTAGGTAATGATATGATGATGGATCCTGGTATTGGAACATGTGGTAAAGCTGGACAAGGCGTCCCCGTAGGTGTTGCGCAGCCATCTATATTAATCAATAAGATGACAGTAGGCGGCACAAAACTTTAAATGGTTAAAGATCAAGAATTTTTAGAAAAAAAAGCATCATATTGTTTAGGTTTAGCGAAGAAATTAGGTGCAACAGAGTCAAGTGTTGTTGTAAAAAACTCAGTTTCTGAAACTGTAAATTTTAGAAATAAAAAATTAGATGAATCTAATAGGTCAGATGATCTAGGTATAAGCATCACTACTTTCATTGGTAAAAAAAAATCATCAATATCCTCTTCCAATTTACTTAATGATAATCTAAAAATTTTGATTGAAAAATGCGTTGAGACTACAAAAAAAACACCTGAGGATGAATTTAATTCTTTACCAGACAAAGATTTATTAGCAAAAGAAGTTAAAGATTTAGATCTCTATGATGATACTCATATAGAGAATGATCAAAAAATAGATTATTTAAAAAAATTAGAAGCCGCTGCTTCTAACGATCAAAAAATTATTAATACTGAGTCTAGTTTTACACAAAATAAATCAAATTTTGTTTTAGCTAATAGCGAGGGTTTTTGTGATGGTTACAAAACATCTTCATTCACTTCATCAAGTGTAACAGTTGCAAAAGATGAAAAAAGTATGGAGAGAGATTATGAATATTCTAGTAAATGTTTTCTTAAAGACTTGGACGACGCAGATGAATTAGGCAAACTAGCTGCCAATCAAACTATTCGAAAATTAAGTCCAAAAAAAATTGGGAGTGAAAAAATTGCTATAATTTTTGATAAAAGAATAGCCAAGGGAATATTAAGCACCTTTGCGAGTGCTATTTCTTCATCAGCAATATCAAGAGGAACTTCTTTTTTAAAAGATAAAGTGAATCAAAAAATATTTTCAGATAAAATTAATGTCTTGGATAAACCCGATATACTCAAAGGTTTAGGCTCAAGAAATTTTGATAGTGAAGGAGTAAAGACCGATACACTCAAACTAGTGGATCAAGGAATTTTGAAACATTATCTGATTGATACTTACAATGGAAAAAAATTAAATCTCAAATCTAATGGAAGATGCGGAGGAACAAGTAATCTTTATTTTGAAAATGGAAATATTAGTTTTAAAGATTTATTAAATTCAAATTCAAAAAGTCTCTACATTACAGAAACAATAGGTCATGGAAGCAATATTGTAACTGGAGATTACTCAGTGGGAGCAACTGGATTTTTAGTAGAAAATGGAGAGTTTAAGTATCCAATAAATGAAATTACCATAGCAGGTAATTTTAAGAATATGTTTCAAAATATTACCTTAGCAAATGACCTAGAGTTAAAATATGCAACTAACTCACCAACCATGTTGATAGAAGGGATGGTTGTTGCTGGTAAATGAGTGAATTTTGTATAATTGGCTCTGGCATTTCTGGAGCCACAATTGCAAACCTTCTTAATAAAAAATATTCGGTAATTCTGTTTGACAAAGCAAGAGGCCCAGGAGGTCGCGCATCCTTTAAAAGAATAAAAAGCAAAACAGGTTTTGATCATGGCACCCAATATATTTCACCAAAAAGTGTGGAATTTAAAAAATTTACTAAAGATTTAGTAAAAAAAAAAATTTTAAAGGTATGGGGTGGCAGACATATTTTTCTTAATTCAAAAAAAAAAGAGGATAAAAAACATCTGAAAATAATTGGTAAAAATGGAAACAATGATATTAGCAAATATTTACTAAAGAAAATTAATTGCAACTACCAAAGTGAATTAAAAAAAATTTATTATAAAAATAAACTCTGGCATTTGTTATTTGATGATGGAAAACTGAGATCCTTTAAAAACCTAATTTTGACTTGTCCTTTTCCACAATTAAAAAAACTCTCTAAAAAATTTATAGATAATCCCTTTTTAAATAAATCCATAAAAATGGATGCAAATATTACTACTATGGTTGCTATAAAAAAAAGTAAGAATTCAAATAGCAGCTATCTTTTTGAAGACCCAATTCTTGGTTGGGCTGGTAATGAAAACTCAAAAAAAAGATTTAAATCAAAATATGATTTATGGACTCTTCAAAGTACATTTAAGTGGGCTAATAAAAAGATTAACAAAAATAAGAATAATAAAAAAAAGAATTCAAAAATTATGATCGACAAATTTTTCAAACTTTCAAATATCAAAAAAACAAAAATTTATTACTCACTCAACCATGGTTGGAAATACTCTTCAAATTCGAGACCATTTAGAATAAAGAGCTATTGGGATCCTAGGAAAAGATTAGGTGTTTGTGCTGATTGGTTTGTAGGACCTAGATTAGAGTCAGGATGGATAAGCGCACAGGATTTATTCAAAAAAATCTCAAAATAAATTAATCAAAATTCTTTAATTTATATTCCCAATTACCCATTCTCGAATAAGAAACTTTTATTATCATTAAATTTTTACGATCATACCAAATATTAAAATCTAATCTTTTGTCCTTCGGTATACTCATGTCTTTAGATTTCAGTGTAAAATGATCAACATCATAAACTTTTCCATAAAGATCTATTTTATCTTTGCCTACAAAAGTCACTACTTGATTCTTAATACTCCCTGAAATTGGACTTATTTGAGAACTTGCTTGTAAAACTTTATGATTCCACCAATTTCCAATCACGTTATTAGCTGAAGCTTCTCCATTGTAGGAAGAGCCTTTAATATCAAATTTTTTATTTTTTTGATTAAATGTCAAATTTACAAACTTTTTTTTGTCGTTTTGTAAAGTTTTTGAATTATAAGAAACTAATTGATCTTTAAGATATTTTTCCTCGCTATAGCCCTCAATTTGGAAAACCGTTGCTCCTAAAAGTTTAACTGTAAATTTAATTTGATTAGTAACAATAGTTTCTGTTCCATTTCTATTGAAAAAATAATGATTATAGCCAATAAGCTCTCCATTTCGAAAAATCTCCATCTCAATTTTCTTATATTTAATGTAATGTCCAATATGAGCAATTGAATTTGTTGGATAAATTAAAAGAAATAAAATGACTATAATTTTTTTCATTTAACAACTAGTCTAATAGACTTTATGAACAATAGAAATAACTTATTAAAATGTTTTTAAAAATTAAGAAAATACCAAGGGTCAATTGGAGTTCTGATAAGCCTTATAATTTTAAACCAAAATTTTCTACATTCTTTTTTTTATGTTTTGGTCTTATATTATTTGGTCTTGGAGAAGGTTTATTAATTGTGTCATTTACCGGTGCTTCTCCATGGAGTGTTTTAGCTCAAGGTATTTCATTAAATGTTAATTTAAGTATAGGAACAATAACATTTTTGATTAGTGTTACAGTTTTAATTTTGTGGTTACCGCTTAGTCAAAAACCAGGAATAGGGACAATATTAAATGCAATCATAATTGCATTGATGATTGATTTCTGTATAAAATTTGTCCCAACCCCATCTAATTACCTATATCAATTAATTTTAGCAATAATTTCAGTAATTACAGTCGGTATTGGTGGAGGTATTTATTTAATATCCAATCTTGGAGCAGGACCAAGAGATGGCTTGATGATTGGTCTGCAAAAACAAACAAACTTACCAGTTGCTGCTGTAAGGGCATTTTTAGAAATCTCCGTTGTAAGTATTGGATGGTACTTAGGTGGAACGGTAGGGGTTGGAACTTTATTATTTGCTTTTGGAATTGGTCCCTGTGTTGCTTTAGGTTTATACTTAGTTGATAAAATTTTCGATTAGGCTGCAGCGCCTGATTTCTCACTTCTTTTTCTCTCATGCGGATCAAGAATAGCTTTTCTTAATCTACAAGACTCTGGAGTAATTTCTAAAGCTTCATCAGTATTAAGCATACTTAATTGCTCTGCAATTGACATTTTTCTTACAGGAGTAAGAACAACGTTTTCATCAGTTCCTTGTGTTCTCATATTGGTCAGTTTTTTTCCTTTCATAACATTTATAATCATGTCACCAGGCTTCGGAGATAGTCCAACAATCATCCCAGGGTAAACAGGATCGTTATGAGTTACAAACATCTCACCTCTTGCTTGTAAATTGAAAATTGCAAATGCCACAGCTTTTCCTTGTTCCATCGATATTAAAGCACCATTTCTTCTTCCTTCCATTTCACCTTCAAAAGGACCATATCCATGAAATATTCTATTAATTACACCATTACCTTTTGTAAGGGTAAGAAACCTACTTGTATATCCCATCAAACCTCTTGTTGGAGCGTGGAATATTAATCTTTTTTTATTTTTACCTGTGTCTTTTAATTCTATTAATTTCCCTTTTCTTCTATTCATAGAATCGATTATTTTAGATGAATATTCTTCATCAAGATCCATAGTAATTTCCTCCAAGGGTTCAAGTTTGTCACCCTTGTCATTTTTTTTATATAGAACTTTGGGAGGGCTAACAGTCATCTCAAAACCTTCTCTTCTCATTTGTGTTAGTAAAATTTCTAACATTAATTCACCCCTACCACTTACTACAAAAGAATCATTCCCATTATTTTCTGAAAAAGTAATTCCAACATTGTTTTGTGCCTCTTGAATTAATCTATCTCTAATTTGTGTGCTAGTAAGTTTTTTCCCTTCTGTACCTGCTAGAGGAGAAGTATTTACTGTAATTTTAATAGACATTGTTGGAGGGTCAATAGGAGTTGCAGCGATAGGTTTGTTGACTTCAAGATCACATATCGTGTCGGCAACATTTGCTTTTTCTAAACCAGCAATAATAACTATATCCCCTGCCTCTCCAACTTCAATTGGAACTTTTTTTGTGCCTTCGTATCTAAATATTTTTGTAAGTCTTCCTTCATCAACTTTCTCACCTTTGAGATTAATTGCTTTGATAGCCTGATTAGCTTTGGCAGTTCCTTGTGTAATTCTACCTACCAAACTTCTTCCTAAAAAACTGTCTGCATAAAGTAATGTTGATAACATTGCAAAAGGTTTTGACTTATCTAGTTCTGCTGGTTTCACATGATCAATAATTTGATCTAACAAAGGGTTTAAATTTTCTCTTAAACCATCAACTTCTTTATCAGCCCACCCAGATCTTCCACTTGCATATAAAACAGGAAAATCTAATTGTTCCTCATTAGCATCTAAACTTACAAATAGATCAAAAGTTTCATCTAAAACTTCATTAGCTCTTTGATCGGATTTATCCAATTTATTTATAACAACAATTGGTTTTAAACCTTGTTTCAAAGCTTTTGATAATACAAATTTTGTTTGAGGCATTACTCCTTCAGCCGAGTCTATCAATAATAAAGCACCATCAGCCATGCTGAGTACTCTTTCTACCTCCGCAGCAAAGTCTCTGTGACCAGGGGTATCGATGATATTAATTCTTGAGTCTTTCCAATTAATTGATGCTGGTTTAGCTAAAATTGTAATTCCTCTTTCCTTTTCAAGTTCACCTGAGTCCATTAATCTTTCGTCTACAATTTCGTTCTCTCTAAATGAACCACTTTGTTTCATTAAATTGTCGATTAAAGTAGTTTTGCCGTGGTCAACATGGGCAATAATAGTGATGTTTCTAATATTATTATTCATAAATTCTGGCTCTTATACATTAATTCTTTAATTTGAAAACTTAAAAAAAAGCAATATTTGTTGGAAAATTAAGGTTTAATAAAAAATTGATTTCTTGTGATTGTTTTAAAAACATATAGATATCGCAATAAAATCATAAGCAATAATTAATCAAGAACAAAATTTCAAAATAGATTTTAATCATTAAATGGAAAATTTTAAATCAATAAAAATAGAAGATTCATTAAAACACTCATTGTCTAAAATGAATTTTATTAAACCAACTCCTATTCAAGGTATGGCTATTCCAGTTGCATTAGAGGGCAAAGATATTCTAGGTACTGCCCAAACAGGGACAGGCAAAACATTAGCGTTTAGCATACCTTTAATTAACAAATTGATTTTAGATAAAAATGCTTTTGCGCTGGTTATGTGTCCAACAAGAGAACTGGCCTCACAAGTAATGGAAGCAATCAAAAGTATCATAAGTGACAAGATCAATATCAGAACAGCTTTGCTAATCGGCGGCGAGTCTATGCAAAAACAACTTAGGCAACTTGGTAATAAATCTAGAATTATAGTTGGTACACCTGGTAGAATTAATGATCACTTAAAAAGGAGGAGTCTAGACTTATCAGCAACAAAGTATTTAGTTTTAGATGAAACTGACAGAATGCTTGATATGGGCTTTAGTCCGCAAATTGAAATGGTTTTAAAATTTGTACCTAAAAATCATCAAACATTATTATTCTCAGCAACCTTACCTCAAAACATATTAAGAATTTCAGAAAGATATTTAAATAAACCTGAGAGAATATCTACTGGATCTACTTCAATACCAGTCGCAAAGATTAAGCAAGAGACTCTCCAAGTTTTTAAAGAAAATAAGTATAACCAATTAATAGATCAATTTTTATTAAGAAAAGGATCCATTTTAGTTTTTGTTAAAACAAAAAGGAACGCTGATAAAATGGTTAAGCGTCTTAAAGAAGAAGGTCATTCTGCAGAAGCAATTCATGGAGATCTTCGTCAAAGTAAAAGAGACCGTGTAATTAACTCTTTTAGAAAAGGTTTGAAAAGAATTTTAATTGCAACTGATGTAGCTGCAAGAGGTCTTGATATTCCATTAATTCAACACGTGATTAATTATGATTTACCACAAGTTCCAGAGGATTATGTACATAGAATTGGAAGGACTGCTAGAGCAGGATCAGAGGGGTCTGCTTTAACATTTCTAACACCAGATGATAGATTGATGTGGAGCTCTATTAATAAATTGATAGACCCAAATTTTAAATATTTTCCAGGTGGTTTAAGAAAGAACTCAAAAAACAAAAGAAGAGAAAAGAGGCCAAATAATAAAAAAAGAAAATTTAGAGAAGGTAAAAAATTTAATTTTAAAGATAAAGGACAATTATTTGGAAAAAGAAAACAAAATATGAGAGAAAAAAACGAAGAAAAAAAATATTTTGATTTTAAAGGAAAGAAAAAATTTTCTAAAAAGAAACACACAAAACCGTCAGGATTTACTAACAATCCTAAGTATTTTGGAAAAAAACCCTTAGAAAGCTCCTCTTCCAGTGAGGAAAGAGAAAGCTATAGTTTTAAAGGTAAGAGAAAATTCAAAAATAGAAGTAATAGACCTAAACAATTTACCTTCAAAAAGCACAATAAAAAAAGAAAAAAATTTTAAGATTTTTTAGATTTTTCTCTTTTTAACTTTCTTTTTTCTTTTAAAGTTAATTTTGGTTTTTTACTTACACTTGAGTCTTTAAAAGATTTACCACTATATCGTTTGGACATAATATTATTTTAATTGTGATAAAAAAAAGGGCAGTAAAAACTGCCCTTTTTTGAATATTTTATTGGGTTGGGATTTTTACATTCCCATGCCACCCATTCCTCCCATGCCACCCATTCCGCCCATTCCGCCAGGCATCGCAGGAGCACCACCAGCATCTTTTTCATCTGGTTTATCAGCTATCATTGCTTCAGTTGTTACTAATAATCCGGAAATAGAGGCTGCATCTTGAAGAGCAGTCCTAACTACTTTAACTGGATCAATAATACCCTTAGCAAACATGTCACAATATTCCTCGTTTTGTGCATCATAGCCATGTGTTTTCTTATTCTGTTCCAAAAGTTTACCAACTACAACAGAACCATCCACACCAGCATTTTTAGTAATTTGTCTGATAGGAGCCTCTAAAGCTCTTCTTACTAAGTCAACACCAGCTTTTTGGTCTTCGCCTTTAGCTTTAACTTTTTCTAGATCTTGTGCAGCATATAACAAAGCACATCCACCACCTGTTACAATACCTTCCTCAACAGCTGCTCTTGTTGCATTCAAAGCATCTTCAACTCTGTCTTTTCTTTCTTTAACTTCAACTTCAGTAGCACCTCCAACTTTAATTACTGCAACACCACCAGCTAATTTAGCTAATCTCTCTTGAAGTTTTTCCTTATCATAGTCTGAGGTTGTTTCATCAATTTGCTGTTTAATCGATGAACATCTTGCTTCAATATCTGACTTTTTGCCGGAGCCATTCACAATAGTGCTGTTATCTTTATCAACTTTGATTTTTTTACAAGAACCTAGATCATCTAATTTAACATTTTCTAGTTTAATTCCTAAATCTTCAGAGATTACTTGACCACCAGTTAGGATTGCAATGTCTTCAAGCATAGCTTTTCTTCTATCTCCAAACCCTGGTGCTTTTACAGCTACAACCTTTAAACCACCTCTTAATTTATTTACTACCAAAGTTGCCAACGCTTCACCTTCGACATCTTCAGAAATTATCATTAATGGTCTACCAGCTTGCACAACTGCCTCTAAAAGAGGAACCATTGGTTGTAAGTTTGTTAATTTTTTTTCATGTAAAAGAATAAAAGGATTTTCTAATTCTGTCGTCATTTTATCGCTGTTAGTAATGAAGTATGGAGATAAGTATCCTCTATCAAATTGCATACCCTCAACAACATCTAATTCAGTTTCTATTCCTTTGTTTTCTTCAACTGTAATAACTCCCTCATTTCCAACTTTTTGCATTGCTTTGGAAATCATTGTTCCTATTTCTTTATCACCATTTGCAGAGATCGTTCCAACTTGAGCTATCTCATCACTATCCTTTACTTTTTTAGCAGAGGATACTAGATTTTGTTTTACTACGTCTACTGCAGCATCAATCCCTCTTTTTACATCCATAGGATTCATGCCTGCTGTTACGTATTTAACACCTTCTCTTACAATTGCTTGTGCAAGAATAGTTGCAGTAGTTGTTCCGTCACCAGCCTCGTCGTTAGTTTTGCTGGCAACTTCTTTAACCATTTGTGCACCCATATTTTCAAATTTATCTTCAAGATCAATTTCTTTAGCTACAGAAACACCATCTTTTGTAATTCTTGGAGCTCCATAAGATTTATCCATTACTACGTTTCTACCTTTAGGTCCCAACGTAACTTTTACTGTATCAGCTAAGATATTTACTCCTCTAATCATTGCTGCCCTTGCTTCTGCATCAAATTTTACAACTTTTGCCATTTTATTTTCTCCTTTAAATTAAGTTATTTGCTTGAAATACCCATAATGTCAGACTCTTTCATTATGCTGTATTCCTTGCCATCAATTTTGACTTCTGTTCCTGACCATTTGCCAAATAAAACTTTATCACCAACTTTGACATCCATTGGAATTGTTTTTCCATCTTCAGTTTTTGCACCACCTCCCACTGCAACTACTTTACCTTCCTGAGGTTTTTCTTGAGCTGTATCAGGTATGATTATTCCACCAGCAGTCTTTTCACTGCCATCTAAAACTTCTATTAAAACTCTATCGTGTAACGGTCTAAATTTCATAAATTCTCCTTATTAATATGATCTTCATATAGAGATTGGCATTACATTTTCAAGATATAGTTAGAAATAAGTTGGGTAAAAAATAAAGGAATTTAAGGGTTTTATGGTTTATAGATTAATTTGATGACTAAAAATTTAGACAAAGAGGGATTAAGCTCAATAGTAGACAATTATCAATTGTTTTATGTCGATTTATGGGGGGTAGTTCACAATGGAGTTCATTTACACGAAGAGGCAATAAAAGCTTTGAAAGGAATAACAAATAAAGGAAAGGATTATGTATTACTGACAAATGCACCAAGACCCAATAATGCAGTGAAATCCTTTTTGGAAAAACTAGGTATGGAAAAAGAGATAAGAGATCATGTGTTTACCTCTGGTGAGGCAGCTCTTACTTATCTAAAAAAAAATTTGTTAAATAAAAGTTTTTTTCACATAGGCTCATTAAGGGATTTTGATTTATTTAAAGATTTTGAAAAAATGAAATCAGATCAATTAAAAAAAAGTGATTATATTTTATGCACAGGGTTATTTGACAATCATCATGAAGATTTAAAATATTATAAAGGTTTGTTTGAGAAAAATATTAAAAAGAAAATGATTTGTACCAATCCAGATTTAATCGTAGATAGAGGAGGCACCAGAGAATTTTGCGCAGGATCTATTGCAATGGTCTTTGAAAAAATGGGGGGTGAAGTTATTTATTTTGGAAAACCTTATTCACAAGTTTATAATCAATCTATAGATAATTTTAATAAAAAAATTCTTTCTATAGGTGATAATCTAAATACAGACATAAAGGGAGCAAATCTTTTAAATTATGACTCTTTGATTATTTCAAATGGAATTCATAAAAATGAGATTAAAGAAAAAGGAATTGAAAAAGTTGCAAAATCTTATGAAGCAATTTGTAATTATATTCAATCAGAATTAAGATGGTAAAATTGACAAAAATATACAAGAATTTTAATATTAATATCCAACACAAAAATTCGATTATCTTAATTGGTAATTTTGATGGAGTTCATAAAGGTCACCAAAAATTATTTTCATTAGCAAATAGATATAAAAAAAAATATTCATCAAAAATTGGAGTGCTAACTTTTGAGCCTATGCCAAAGATGTTTTTTAATACAAAATTAAAAAATTTCAGAATATCCAGCTTGCAACAAAAAATTAGTCTTCTTAAAAATCTAAATGTTGATTTTGTAATCACTAAAAAATTTGATCAAAAATTTTCAAAAATTAAATCAGAAAATTTTATCAAAGAAATATTGGGAAAAAAATTAAAACCAAAATTTATTTTTGTTAGTAACAACTTTAGATTTGGAAATAAAAGAGAGGGCAACGTAGTACAATTAGTTAAATTTGAAAAATTACTTGGTTACAAGGTAGTAAAGCCACAACCGTTATTAGCAAACAAAAAGATAGCCTCTTCTTCTTTAATAAGAAATTTTTTACAAAAAGGAAAACTTGAAAAAGCTAATAGAATTCTTAATAGAAATTGGTCAATTGACGGGAAAGTTCAGAAAGGAAGACAGATTGGAAAAAAAATTGGTTTTCCGACAGCAAACATAGATATCCAAGATTATGTTTTAGCTTGTCCAGGGGTATATGCTGTTAGAGTCAAAAAAATAGGTAAAAATAATAATTTAAAAGGGATTGCAAATTTGGGATATCGGCCGACATTTAATGGAAAAAAAATATTGCTAGAGGTTCATTTATTTAATTTTTCTGGAAATCTTTACAATAAGTATTTAACAGTAGAATTTAAGAAATTTATTAGAAAAGAAAAAAAATTTAGAAATGTCGACCAACTTAGAAAACAAATTAAAACTGACTTATTGATAGCAAAAAAATAATATGAGCAAATCCCAAATTAATCTTCCTAAAACATCTTTCTCGATGAAGGCAAATTTGCCAACTAGAGAGCCTGAGATACTGAAATTTTGGAAAGACATTAATCTTTATAATGAACTAAGAAAATCGAGAAAGGGAGAAGAAAAATTTGTTCTTCACGATGGTCCACCGTATGCAAATGGCAATATACACATGGGGACTGCTTTGAACAAAATCTTAAAAGACATAATTGTAAGATTTCACCAAATGGATGGAAAAGACTCAGTCTATGTTCCCGGATGGGATTGTCACGGGTTACCAATAGAATGGAAGATAGAAGAGCAATACAAAAAGAATAAAAAAAATAAGAACGAGGTACCAATTGTTGAATTTAGAAAAGAGTGTAGGGCTTTTGCAGAAAAGTGGATAGATGTCCATAAAGATCAATTTAAAAGGTTAGGAGTTGTTGGAGATTGGGATAATTACTACTCTACTATGAGCTTTGATGCTGAAGCGCAAATAGTTAGAGAGCTTGGAAAGTTTTTAAAAGAGGGAAGCTTGTATAGAGGTTTTAAACCTGTTCTTTGGTCTACGGTTGAAAAAACAGCATTAGCAGACGCAGAAGTTGAGTATCAAGATCATAAGTCAGATACCATTTATGCTTCATTTCCTGTCAAATCATCAAACATTAAAGAACTAGATAATAGTGAAATAATAATTTGGACTACTACTCCATGGACTATTCCAGCTAATAAAGCTTTAGCTTATAATGAAAGTTTAGATTATTTATTAATTGAGCTAAATGATGATGGAGATTTTAAAAATAAAAAAATTGTCCTTGCAGATGCATTATTAGAGTCAGTAATTAAAGACTGTAAAATTGAAAATTTTAAAAGATTAAAAACATTTAAGGGTAAAGATTTAAAAGGTACCATATGTAACCATCCCTTTTTTAAACTTGGATATGAGTATGATATACCCATGTTCGAGGCACGTTTTGTAACAACCGAACAAGGCACTGGCATTGTTCATTGTGCACCAAGCCACGGTCCTGATGATTTTAACTTATGTTTGAATAATGGAATTAAAGCAATTGAGACAGTTGACGGAGATGGAAAATACACAAAAAATGTTGCATTATTTGAGGGTATTCACATTTTTAAATCAAATCCTATTGTAATTGAAAAATTAAAAGATCAGAAAAAACTCTTATCTAATGGTGAACTTGTTCATTCATATCCCCACTCTTGGAGATCTAAAGCTCCACTAGTTCATAGAGCTACACCGCAATGGTTTATTTCTATGGATAGTCATAAGCTTAGAAGTAAAGCTTTAAAAGCAATTGATGAAACAACTTTTTATCCTAGCAAAGGAAAGGAAAGATTAAAATCAATGATTGAAACAAGACCTGATTGGTGTGTTTCTAGACAAAGAGTATGGGGAGTTCCACTACCTATTTTTATTAATAAGAAAACTAATAAAATTTTAGTTGATGATGAAGTTTTTGAAAATATTGCAAAAATCTACGAAAAGGAAGGATCAGATTGTTGGTTTTCAGATGATCCACAAAAATTTCTTGGAAAAAAATATAAAACTGACGATTTTGAAAAGCTAAGTGATATCGTAGAGGTATGGTTTGATAGCGGATCAACACATTCATTTGTGTTGGAAAAAAGAAAAGATTTAAAGTGGCCTGCATCTATGTATCTTGAGGGATCTGACCAACATAGGGGCTGGTTTCATTCATCTTTATTGGAATCTTGTGGAACAAGAGATCGGGCACCTTTCGAATCTATTCTTTCTCATGGTTTTGTAGTTGATGGCAAAGGTTTAAAAATGTCAAAATCTTTGGGAAACGTAATTGCGCCTGAAGATATCCTCAAAAAATATGGAGCTGACATACTTAGAATTTGGGTTTCTTCTTCAAATTATGCTGAGGATCTCCGAATAGACTATTCAATATTAGATCAGCATGCTGAATCTTATAGAAAAATTAGAAATACATTTAGATATTTACTTGGAAATCTTAATGATAATTTCGAACAAATAGACTTAGAAAAAATTAAAATTGAGAATTTACCCGAATTAGAACAATTTATGCTTCATAAAATTTACAATTTAAATTCTAAATTTAACAAGTATTTCAAAGATTATGACTTTCATAATTTGTATAAAGAATTATTAAATTTTTGCACTGTAGATTTATCAGCTTTTTATTTTGATATAAGAAAAGATACTTTGTATTGTGATCCAATAAATTCTGAAAAAAGAAAATCTACTCTTATATTGTTAAATGTAATTCTTAATTCTTTAATTAGGTGGTTTGCACCAATCTTATCTTTCACGACTGAGGAAATTTACCAACTTATTTCAAAGAATAAAAAAAGTATTCATCTCGAAAAATTTTTAAATTTTCCCGAAAAATTTAATAATTCTGATCTTAATTCTAAATGGGAACAATTAATCAGAATAAGAGATGTCTGCAATCTTAGTATTGAGCAAAAACGAGCAAGTAAGGATATTGGATCTAGTTTAGAAGCGGCATTAATTGTAAAATTAAATAATGAGAACCAAAAATTTTTAAAAAATATTGATCTATCAGAACTTTGTATAACTTCTTCAGTCAAAATTGAGAATAGTGATACAAATGAAATAATCGTAGAAACAAGCAAAGCGACAGGTGAAAAATGTCCAATATGTTGGAAAATTATAAGTGCACCTTGTGAAAGACCGAATTGTAAGTAAAATGTTTAAAAAACATTTAGTAGATTTTTCCATAATTACTTTTATTTTTTTAATCGACCGGGTGAGTAAATCATTGATCATTAGCTCCTCAGAAAATTACGAACAATATGGCGTTAGTATTACATCTTTCTTAAATTTTAATTTGATTTGGAATGAGGGTATCGCTTTTGGGTTATTTTCTTTTGATGAAAAACTGTACTATAATTTGCTGACAATTTTTATTTGTCTAATAACAGTCGTTATTGTTTGGTTAATGCTTAAATCAAAGGGATTTGAAAAATTAAGCTTTATGATGATTATAGGAGGTTCTTTAGGAAACATTTTTGATAGAATTTTTTATTCTGCTGTGCCTGATTTTATCGATATTCATATAAATAATTTTCATTGGTTTATATTTAACGTAGCTGATATATTTATTACCATGGGTATTATATGTTTAATAAGTATTGAAATTTTTGGTACTAAAAAAGTTGAAAATGAAAAATACTAAAAATATTTTTATAATTTTATCTTTATGTCTTTTTTCTATTTCCTGTTCAGGAGGATTAGAAGGATTTAAGCTAAAGAAGAAATCTTCATCAGGAGATGAGTTTTTGATTCAAAAGAAAGACCCTTTGGTTTTGCCTCCAGATTATTCAAAATTACCAAATCCAGATGAAAAAATTGATAATTCTGATGATAAAGAAACTCAAATTGAAATGGTTTTTAAAAACGATAATTTAGAGAATGAGGATAGTA
>CABXTC010000009.1 GCA_902515095.1 uncultured Pelagibacteraceae bacterium | reverse complement strand
ATATCCATGGTGTTATGATGCGTGGCTGACTCAACAAAGAATTCATTGGTTACCAGAAGAAGTGCCTCTAGGCGATGACGTTAGAGATTGGCAAAAGAACTTATCGCAATCTGAAAAAAATTTGTTAACACAAATATTTAGATTTTTTACTCAAGCAGATGTTGAGGTTAGTAACTGTTATTTAAGACATTATACAACTGTTTTTAAACCAACCGAAGTCTTAATGATGATGACAGCTTTTGCTGCAATGGAAACTGTTCACATTGCTGCCTATTCTCATTTGCTAGATACAATTGGAATGCCTGAATCAGAATACTCTGCATTTATGAAATATAAAGAAATGAAGGATAAATATGATTATATGCAAAATTTTGATATGACTTCAAAAGAAGATATTGCAAAAACAGTAGCTGTATTTAGTGCATTCACTGAAGGTCTTCAACTCTTCGCAAGTTTTGCAATTCTTTTGAACTTTCCTCGACATAATAAGATGAAAGGTATGGGCCAAATAGTTACATGGTCTGTAAGAGATGAGACTCTTCACTGCAATTCAATGATAAGAATTTTTAAGGAGTTCATAAATGAAAATCCTGAGATATGGAATGCAAAACTAAAAAAAGAACTTTATGAAGCATGCAGAACTATTATTGAACATGAAGATGCTTTTATTGATCTTGCTTTTGAAATGGGTCCAATGGAAGGTTTAACAGCTCAAGAGGTTAAAGATTATATTAGATTTATAGCTAACAGGAGACTTACACAATTGGGTCTAGAGCCAATTTATGATATAGATAAAAATCCTCTTGGATGGCTAGATACTATGTTGAATGCCGTTGAACATATGAACTTCTTTGAAGGTCGAGCAACTGAATATTCTAAGGCATCAACTCAAGGAACTTGGGTAGAAGCATTTAGTTAATAAAAACCACATATGCGGAAGAAAGTAGTTACGTGAGCATAAGTGAAGATTTTTATTTAAAAAGACGATCAGTTATGGCAAAAAAAATGTCACCTGAACCAATTAAGGAAAGTGTTTTAAATCAAATTATTCAAGCTGGTATTAGAGTGCCTGACCATGGTGCCTTAAATCCTTGGAAGTTAGCTATAATTCAAGGTAAACAACGAGCTATAATTGATAAAGAGATAATTTTCAAAGAATATATTAAAAAAAATCCTAACTCAGATAAATATTTTCATGAGATTGAATCAAAAAGACTTCAAAGAGCAGGGGCTGTAATAGCAGTGATATCAACCCCAGTTGATCATCCAAGTATACCACTGTGGGAAATGCAATTATCTTCAGGAGCAGTATGTATGAATTTATTATCTTGTGCTCAATCATTAGGTTATGCAGCACAGTGGTTAACTGAATGGTATTCTTATAACGACACAATGTTAACTTATCTTGGTGGAAGAGTTGGAATTGATAAAATTTCTGGATTTATTTATATTGGACATAAGACAGAAGAGCCGAAAGAGAGAAAAAGACCAAATCCTGCAGATGTAATAAATTATTTATAATAACATGTATATAGCAATGAATAGATTTAAAATAGTTCCTGGTAAAGAAAATGAATTTGAAAAAGTATGGAGAGAAAGAGACACACACTTAAGCGAAGTTCAAGGCTTTAAAGAATTTCATTTAGTAAAAGGTGAAAAAAATGAGGAATTTTCGTTGTATGCTTCACACTCAATTTGGAATACTAAAGATGATTTTGTAAACTGGACTAAGTCAGAAGCATTTAGATTAGCGCACAAAAATGCTGGACAACATAATGAATTATATTTAGACCATCCTAACTTTGAGGGTTTTGAAGTAGTAATATAAATATATATTTTAAATTTTAATTATAGGAGTGGAATATGAAAATATTAAAAGAATTAGATGATGCAAAATTAGTTATTGTTGATTTAGAAGTAAGGTTGGGAAAAGAGGTAAGAAGTGCTCCCACTTTATGCGCAAAGTATAAAGGAAAGATTATACCTCTTAACACTGCTCATGATGGAAGACCGATATTAATGAAAGAAGAAAACTCAATAGAAAACTAAATTATGACTGAACAAGTTAGTATTTATTTAACAGCAATGATTTTAGGAATTATGTTGTTCTTCTCATTTGTAATTGCTCCAGTAGTATTTACTACCTTAGATGAAGATAATGCTCGAAAATTTATTAGAAGAATATTTCCTTTTTATTATAATGTTAATTTAGGGATAAGTTTAATTGTTCTATTAACATTTATATTTTTGAGTAAATTGGGGATTGATTTCTACTTAATATTAGCAATATGTATTTTATTCGCTACTTCTAACTATCTGTTAATGCCATTGATAAATAAGTATAGAGATGAGAAGCAGGATAAAAAATTTAAATACTCACATTTCATATCTGTCCTTATCAATTTTGTGCAGATGATTTTCTTAGTTTTATTACTTATTTGATAAAATCTCTGTGGAGTGACTATCTCTGATTTAGACGAACAACTTTTCTGTATTTATTGCCTTTATAGCTCGCAAGCGGACGAATTAATTTATTTGCAGCATGCTGCTCAATTATATGAGCTGACCAACCTGTAATTCTCGAAATTACAAAAATTGGTGTAAAGAAATCAGTATCAAAACCCATTAAATGATATGTAGGCCCTGTAGGATAATCTACATTAGGGTGGATGTTCTTTCTGTCGATCATCACTTTTTCAACAATGTCGTAAATTTTTTCAAATTTTTTATCTTTTTTAATTTTTGCAACTTTTCCAAAATATTCTCTCATTGTAGGAACTCTAGAATCTCCACTTTTATAAACTCGATGACCAAACCCCATCACAACATCCTTATTATCTAAAGCTTTGTTAATCCATTTTAAAGCATTTTCAGGTTTTTTAATTTTATTCATCATATGCATCACTTCTTCGTTAGCTCCACCATGTAGAGGACCTTTTAAGCTAGCGATTGCCCCTGTAATTGCACCATGAATATCTGACAAACTACTTGTGATAGTTCTTGCTGTAAATGTTGAAACATTAAAACTATGTTCAGCGTATAAAATTAATGAAACATCAAAAGCTTTTACTATTTCTTTACTAGGTACTTTTCCAAAGCACATGTGAAAAAAATTTTCAGAAAATGATAATTTCTTTTTAGGAGGAATAAATTTCTTACCTTTTCTTATTCTGTAAAATGCCGCTAGAGCAACAGGAGTTTTAGCAAAAATCCTCATTACTTTCCTCATATTTGATTTTGGTGAATTATCCTTGGTCTCTTTGTCCTCGAGACCCATTATGCTGACAGCAGTCCTTGCAACATCCATAGGATGAGCTTTTTTTGGAAATTTTTTAATGTCATCCAATAAAGTTTTTGTCAATTTTCTTTCTTTTCTTTCAACTTTTTCAAAAACTTTTAATTGTTTTTTGTTCGGGAGTTCACCATTTAAGATTAAATAAGCAACTTCTTCAAATTTACATTTTGCACACAAATCTTGAGCAGCGTAACCCCTATAAGTTAAAGAGTTAATTTCTGGCATGACTTTAGAAACTTCTGTTTCATCAACAGTTATTCCAAGTAGGCCTTTTTTAATATCTTCACTCATTATTCATGACCTTCTGTGTCAAAGTTATAAATTTTTTCGTCTAAACTATTATATTTTTCATAATCTACAAGATCATATAATCGTTTTCTGGTTTGCATTTTATCAATAATGTTATTTTGATGTCCACTTGCATAAATGTCTCTCAAACCATCCTCGACATTTTTCATTGCTAATCTTTGAGTTGTGACAGGATATATAACTATATTATATCCAAGATTTTCTAATTCTTTATAGTTTAATAATTTTGTTTTTCCAAATTCAGTCATATTGGCCAGTAAATAACATGAAAGTTCTTTTCTAACTTTTTCAAAATCTTTTTCATCATGAAGCGCTTCAGGAAATATAATTTCTGCACCAGCGTCGATATAAGCTTTACATCTATCAATCATTTTATTTATTCCCTCTACACTTTTTGCATCTGATCTTGCAATAATTTTAAAATTTTCATCTTTTTTTGCAGATACACATTCTTTTATTTTTTTAACCATCGCATCTGTTGATATCAATTCTTTGTTATCCAAGTGCCCACATCTTTTTCTCTCAATTTGATCTTCTATATGAACTCCTGTAATTCCAAAATCTTCAAAAGTTTCTATAGTTTCTTTGCAGGACTTAAATCCTGTATCTATATCAACAATTGTGGGAAGGTTTGTAACTCTAGAGATTAAGTATGACCTTGTACTAACATCTTGCAATGTAGTTAATCCAATATCAGGAAATCCAAGATCATTTGCCATAACACCACCTGAGACATAAACAGCATCATAACCTATCTCCTCAATTAATTTTGCTGTTAAAGGATTATAAGCACCAGGAACTCTTAATATTTTTTTTGATTTTAATTTTTCTGTAAAATCTTTTCTTTTTTGTATTGGTTCTTTTTCAACAAAATGCATTAAAAAATTCCTTTTTTTAAATTCCGTTTAATTTTGCTTTTTTTAACAATAAGATTTAATTTATCTAATTGACCCGATTTTAGTTTTTTTAAATTTTGTACTGTCTTTAAAAATCTTTCAATTTCTTTTTTATCTAATACATCTTCAGTAAGTGTTAAAAATTTATTGATATAATCTTTTCTCTTGAATGGTCGTGTACCATAAGGATGAGCATCAGCAACCTCTTGTTCCTCAGTAATTTTTTTTCCATTTTTAAGAGTTATTGTTACTTTTGCACCAAAAGCTTTTTTTCTAGGGTTTGGATCATGATATCTTTTGGTCCATTTTTTATCCTCATGTGTTTTGATAGACCTCCATATCTTAATTGTGCTTTTTCTTTTTGCTCTAGCTTTCGAATAAGATTTAATATGGTGCCAATGGCCATCTTCTAAAGCTACAGCAAAAATGTACATTATTGAGTGATCTAGAGTTTCTCTGCTTGCATTTGGATCCATTTTTTGAGGATCGTTTGCACCAGTACCGATAACGTAATGAGTATGATGACTAGTATAGATATCTATTTTTTTTATCTGATTAAAATTTGAAACTTTCTTTTTAAGTTTTTTTGCTAGATCAATTAATGCCTGAGATTGATATTCAGCCGAATATTCTTTTGTATAGGTTTCGAGTATAGCTTTTTTAGTTTCATTTTTTTTTGGAAGTGGAACTTTATATGATGCTTTTTTTCCATCTAAAATTCTTGCTATAACACTATCCTCACCTTCATAAATTGGACTTGGAGCACCTTCACCTCGCATAACTCTATCAACAGCTTCAATTGCAAGTTTACCAGCATGTGCTGGAGCATAAGCTTTCCAACTTGAGATTTCACCTTTTCTAGACTGTCTAGTTGAAATAGTTGTGTGTAAAGCTTGCTGTACTGCTTGATAAATTGTTTCTGTATTAAGTCTTAGCATCGATCCTATTCCAGCAGCAACACTTGGTCCTAAGTGAGCTATGTGGTCTACTTTATGTTTATGTAAACAAATTCCTTTTACTAAATTAACTTGCACTTCGTAGGCAGTAATTATCCCTCTTAAAAGATCGAGCCCACTTTTTTTATTTTGTTGTGCAACACTTACAAGAGGGGGAATATTGTCACCAGGATGACTGTAATCAGCTGCTAAAAATGTGTCATGAAAATCAAGTTCTCTTACTGCTGTTCCATTGCTCCATGCCGCCCATTCACAATCAAATTTTAATTTATTATGTATCCCAAATAATGTTGCACCATTTTTTCTCAAATGTTTTAAGGCCATTTCTCGCGATGAAATAACTGGGCGTCTATTCAAAGAAGCTATTGCAACTGAAGCATTATCAATAATTCTATTAATTACCATTTCTATTGCTTCTTTATCTAATTTAGCATTATCACTAGCAATCTCTGCAATTTTCCAAGCTAACTGTTTTTTTTTGGGTAAGTGAATTTTAGACGGAAAAACTTTTATGTTATGTATGATCAAAATAACTCCTAATAGAAAACTGTTCTAATAGTTAAAAAAAAATAATCAATATTAAAGATATTTTGTAACGATTTTTTCAATACCCACAAAGTCTCTAATCAGGTGATTATGGTAAATTTCAGTTGTATTTTTTTCTGTGTATCCATCTTCAAGTAAAATAACTGGCATATCAGCAGCTTTTGCTGCATTAGCATCCGTTTCACTATCACCAATCATCAAAGATTTTTTAAGATCTCCATCTAAAATTTCAACTACGGATGTTAAGTGTCTTGGGTCAGGCTTACAGTAATCAAATGTATTGTGACCAGCAACATACTCAAAAAAATCATAAATTCCAATTTTTTTTAAAAGATCTATTGCCAAATGTTCTTGTTTATTAGTACAAACAGCCATTGAAATATTTTTTTCTTTAGACCATATTAAAAAATCTTTCACACCATCAATTAGTTTACTTTCATTTACAATATTTTTTCCATAATAGTCTACAAATTCTGTAACCATTTCTTTTTTAATTTTTTCATCTTGAACTTTACTGAATTCTTTTTTTGCTTGGCCCCAAATTGATCTTCCGATCATAGCCCCAGCTCCACCACCCACTAAATTTCTAATTTCTTCAGTAGACTTAGTTGGATAACCAAATTTACTCATAACATGATTGTGAGCATTCATTAAGTCAGGTGCCGTATCTACTAAAGTACCGTCTAAATCAAAAAGAATTGTATAAATTTGTTTCATTTTTAAAAGTATTTTTAAGAAATATTTTGTGAATTAAGAAAGGTATATACTTAATATAAGTAATTTTCTAGATGAAACAATTAAATATAAATAAGCTACAGAATTCACTGAGAAATAAATTTTTAAAATCCAAAGTAAATATGATTGCTCCAGAAACAATCTATTTTTCTAAAGATACTAAAATTGGAAAGAATGTGACTATAGAACCATACGTAGTTATTGGATCAAAAGTGAAGATTGGTAACAATGTTACTATAAAATCTTTCAGCCATCTAGAGAATTGTAAAATTGAAAATAAAGTTGAAATAGGTCCTTATGCAAGAATAAGACCCGGTACCACTTTAAAGGAAGGTTCTAAGATTGGAAATTTTGTTGAAATAAAAAAAAGTACACTTGGAAAAAAATCTAAGGTAAATCATTTAACTTATATTGGTGACGCCTCAATTGGTAAATCAGTTAACGTTGGAGCAGGAACAATCACATGTAATTACGATGGAGTAAAAAAACACAAAACTAGAATAAAAGATAATGTTTTTATTGGTTCTAATTCTTCTTTAGTAGCCCCAATAACACTTGCAGAAAATAGTATAGTTGGAGCAGGATCAATAATTACTAGGAATGTGAGTAAAAAATCTCTAGCACTGACTAGAAGTCAACAACTAGAAGTAAAAAATTACAAAAGAAAGTCTAAATAATTATGTGTGGAATAATTGGAATTAACAGTAATAGACCTGTCTCATCAACAATAATCAACTCTTTAAAAAAATTAGAATACAGGGGATATGACTCAGCCGGTATAGCAACCCTTTCAGAAAATGAAATTAATGAAGTTAAATCTGAAGGAAGAGTTGATAATCTTGAAAATAATCTATTAGTTCAAAAAATGGAAGGAACCATTGGGATAGGACATGTTCGTTGGGCTACACATGGTTTGCCAAATAGTATTAATGCTCATCCTCATTCTTCGCAAAATGTTTCTGTAGTTCACAATGGAATAATTGAAAATTCTACATTGTTAAAAAAATTTTTGTTAAGCAAAGGTCACAAATTCAAGTCACAAACTGATACTGAAGTTATTGTTCATCTTATTACAGAGAATTTAAAAACTGAAAATATTGTTAATGCAATTAAAAAAACATTAAATGCTCTCAATGGAAGTTTTGCATTAGGAATTATATTTAAAGACAAGCCAGATCTTATTGTTGGTGCTAGAAGAGGTTCACCTTTAGCAGTTGGTTATGGTCCCAATGAAAATTATTTGGGGTCCGACTCTTATGCGCTTAAATCAATGACAAACAAAATAACTTATCTTAGTGATGGAGAGTTTTGTTTAATAAAAAAAGATTATGTAGAATTTTTTAGTGAGGATGGAACTAAAATTAACAAAAAAGTTTTAGAGTTATCAAGTGAGGAAGAAAAATATGACAAAGGTGATTATAAGCATTTTATGGCTAAAGAAATTGAGGAACAACCCAATACTCTTAAAAAAGGGATTAAAGAATATATAGATACTGCGAATAACGATATAAATATTTATAATATCCCTTGGAAAAAAAATGAAATTTCATCTATAACTTTAATTGGCTGTGGCACAGCTTACCACTCATGTCTAATGGCTAAATATTGGTTTGAAGAGCTAACATCTCTTGATGTTAATGTCGATATAGCTTCAGAATTTAGATATAGAAAAAATAGATTTAAAAAGGATACTTTATATGTCTTTGTTTCTCAGTCTGGTGAAACAGCTGATACTTATGCTGCATTAGATTTATGTAATAAAAACAACATGAAGACTTGCTCAGTTGTAAATGTTATTGAAAGTTCAATAGCAAGAGACTCAGAGTTTGTCTTACCTATTCATTGTGGAATTGAAATTGGAGTTGCATCCACTAAAGCATTTTTAGGACAAATACTTGTTTTGTACATCCTAGCTTTAAAATTAGGATTAGTTAGAGGTGACTTAGAAAAAAAAGAACTTTCAAAAAAATTAATAGATTTAAAGGAATTACCAAAACTAGTTGAACAAACTTTACTAACTGACAATAAAATCCAAAATATATCCAATACATTTAATGAAGTTAAAGGATCTATGTTTTTAGGAAGGGGTTTTTCCTATCCGATTGCATTAGAGGGTGCTCTTAAATTAAAAGAGTTATCATATGTACATGCTGAAGGCTATCCAGCAGGTGAAATGAAACATGGACCCTTAGCATTAATTGAAGAGGGTATGCCTGTAGTGATTTTAGCACCTAGAGATAATTATTACAAAAAAACTATATCAAATATGCAGGAGGTTATAGCAAGAGGTGCAAAAGTTTTATTAATTACGAATAAAAGCACTGATGAGATTGTTTCAGAAAATATTTGGGAAACAATAGAGGTAGAAAGTACAAATCAAGATCTTTTGCCATTTCTCTTAACAATACCTTTACAAAAACTAGCTTATTATTCAGCTTTAAAAAAAGGTTTTGACATAGATAAACCACGAAATTTAGCGAAATCTGTTACCGTTGAATAATAAGAAAACTCTGATACAACAATCTTAGGTTGAACATGAAAAATTGGAAAGTAAATAGTTGGAGAAAATATCCGGTAAAACATATTCCGGAATATCCAGATAAAAAAGAATTAGATCAAGTTTTGGATAAAATGAGATCTTTTCCTCCATTAGTTTTTGCTGGTGAAACTAGACATCTTAAACAACAACTTTCTGAAGTTGTAGATGGTAAAGCATTTCTATTACAGGGTGGGGATTGCGCAGAAAGTTTTGCAGAATTTCATCCTGATAATATTAGAGACACATTTAAATTGATGTTACAAATGTCTTTAGTTCTTACTTATTCAGCATCATTACCCGTAGTTAAGTTAGGTAGAATAGCAGGACAATTCTCAAAACCCAGAAGTTCACCGACTGAAACAAAAAATGGAGTAGAGTTACCAAGTTACTTAGGTGATAATATAAATGGAATAGAGTTTAGTGAAAAAGCAAGAATTCCAGATCCAAAAAGATTATTTAAAGCATATTCTCAATCTGCTGCAACTCTAAATTTAGTTAGAGCTTTTTGCCATGGAGGTTTTGCAGATTTAAAAAATGTCCATACTTGGAATTTAGGTTTTATTAAAAAAAGTCCGGAGGCTAAAAGATTTAAAGAATTAGAAGATCAAATAGCTAAAGCCTTAGCTTTTATGGATGCATGTGGAATTAATTCAGACTTTAATAGAAGATTAAAAACAGTTAATTTTTGGACATCTCATGAAGCTTTGTTGTTACCTTTTGAAGAGTCAATGACTAGATTAGACTCAACTACTGGTGAAAATCACGATACATCAGCTCACTTTGTTTGGATTGGGGATAGAACTAGACAACTTGATGGAGGACACGTTGAATTTTGTAGAGGAATAGAAAACCCTATTGGTATCAAGTGTGGTCCCACATTAAAAGCAGATGATTTAATTAATTTATGTAATAAAATTAATCCATCAAATGAAAAAGGTAAGATAACTTTAATTTCAAGATTTGGTCATCAAAATGTTTCTAAGTATTTACCAAAACTAATTAGGGCGATTAAAAAAGAAGGTCTCAACGTAATTTGGTCGTGTGACCCATGTCACGGTAACACAATCCAGGCTACAACTGGATTTAAAACAAGACCATTTAATAGTGTATTAAATGAGGTAAAAAATGTATTTGCATGTCATCAGAGTGAAGGAAGTTATGCTGGTGGATTACACATTGAATTAACTGGTCAAAATGTAACAGAGTGTACAGGTGGAGCACAAAAAATTTCTGACAAAGATCTATCCTCAAGATATCACACTCATTGTGATCCTAGATTGAACGCAAATCAAGCTTTAGAACTAGCATTTTTGATTTCAGATGAGATAAAGAAGAATAGCAGCTATTCTAAAAATGCTATTCAGGCGGCATCTTAGTCTATTGCTTTCAAACATAATATTATTACATATAAAGCATGACACCTTCAGAAAAAGTAAAATATATTTCAAACTGGATTAAGGCATATGTTGATCAAATGCCAAGCAAAGCCGAAGCTTTAGTAATTGGAATATCTGGTGGAATAGACTCGTCTGTATCAAGTACACTTAGCGCTATGACAGGATTAAAAACTATAGCTCTATCAATGCCAATAAAACAAAAAGTAAATCAACATGATTTAAGTTTAAAACATCAAGAATGGTTGGTAAAAAATTTTAAAAATGTAGAAGCACATACAATTAGTTTAGATAAATTATTTGGGTCATTCTCATCTACACTCCATAAATTTGATAATGAACATGGATTTGCAAATTCTAGAGCTAGATTAAGAATGACAACTCTTTATCAAGTAGCTGCCGCAAACAAAGGAATAGTAGTTGGAACTGGAAATAAAGTTGAAGATTTTGGTGTAGGATTTTATACAAAATATGGTGATGGTGGAGTAGATATTTCACCCATAGCTGATTGTAATAAATCTGATGTTTGGAAATTAGGAAAAGAGCTTGGAATATTAAAAGAAATTATTGATGCACCACCTACTGATGGTTTGTGGGATGATGGTAGAACAGATGAAGGTCAATTAGGATTTAAGTATTCGGAGCTTGAAGATGCAATGGGTAACCCAAATTCTCCCCACAGAGAACAATACGAAAAAATACGAAATCAAAACTTGCATAAAATGGAGCCAATTCCAGTTTGCAAGATTCCTAGTTAATCAATTAGATTAACAAATCATCAAATAAGGTATATTTCTTAATCAACTGAAATGGAAATTTTTTTAACAAATAACTTAAGTAATAAAAAAGAACATTTTGTTCCTAAAGAAAAAAAAAATGTTGGAATGTATGTTTGTGGACCCACAGTCTATGATGATCCTCACATAGGAAATGCGAGACCCTTAGTAATTTTTGATATTTTATTTAAATTATTAAAAAATGAATTTCCCTCAGTTACATACGTAAGAAATATAACTGATATTGATGATAAAATAATCAAATCTTCACAAGAACAAAAAATTTCTACGAAAGAGCTTACAGAAAGAGTAACTTCAAGTTTTTTTAAAGATTGTGAATTTCTGAATTGTGAAAATCCTACTCATCAGCCAAAAGCAACTGAGCACATTGATCTTATGATTGAAATGATTAATGGTTTAATTAAAAAAGGATTTGCATACGAAAATAAAAAACATGTTTATTTTGAGGTTAAAAAATTTTTTGATTATGGAAAATTATCAAATAAGAATTTAGAAGATTTAGTTGCTGGATCTAGAGTAGAAATCAGTGAAAATAAAAAAAATTCAGAAGATTTTGTTTTATGGAAACCATCAAACACTGATGAACCTGCTTGGGATTCACCTTGGGGTAAAGGTAGGCCAGGTTGGCATTTAGAGTGTTCAGCTATGTCAAAAAAATTTTTAGGTAATGAATTCGATATTCATGGTGGGGGTATAGACTTAATTTTCCCCCATCACGAAAATGAAATAGCTCAATCTAGATGCGCCAATGATACAAAAGTTTTTGCAAATTATTGGGTCCACAACGCATTTATTACAATGTCCAATGAAAAAATGGCTAAATCTCAAGGCAATATTCTTAAGATAAAAGATTTTAGAAATAAGATTAGTGGTCAAATAATTAGATTAGCCTTAATGAGCGCACACTACAAACAACCATTAGATTGGAACGACAAATTATTAAATGATTGTGAAAGTACCTTAGATAAATGGTATAAAGTGTATTCATCTAATCTAAATTCTGTCAAAGTTTCAGATGAAATTTTAAAACCATTATATGAAGATTTGAATACTCCAGGATATATTGCCAACCTTCACAAATTATATGAAAAAGCCAATAAAGGTGAAAACATAGACTTATTTGTTTCTGCATGTAAATTTATTGGTTTGATGAATGAAACTTGTGAACAATGGAATGAGTTTAAAAAGAATAGAGTATCTATAACTGAGTCTGAAATTGAAAATTTGCTTAGTTCCAGAGATAAAGCCAGAGAAAATAAAAATTATAAAGAAGCTGATAAAATTAGAGATGTGCTCTTAGACAAAGGTGTTTTAATAGAGGACAAAGATGGTAAAACACTTTGGAAATTTAAATGAGCAAAGAAAGATTATACATATTTGATACAACTCTAAGAGATGGAGCTCAAACCCAAGGAGTTGATTTTTCTTTAGAAGATAAAGAAAAAATCGCTTTAGCTTTAGACAACCTAGGTGTGGACTATATAGAGGCTGGATGGCCTGGTGCCAATCCAACTGATACAGAATTTTTTCAAAAGAAACATGATTTTAAAAATTCAAAACTTACATCTTTTGGTATGACGAAGAGATCCGGAAGAAGTGCGGAAAATGATACTGGTTTATCAGCAATTATGAACTCAAATACCTCTGCTGTATGTCTGGTTGGTAAGTCATGGGATTTTCATGTTGATGTTGCTTTAGGAATAACAAATGAAGAAAATTTAAATAATATTTCTGAGAGTGCTAAACATTTTATTAAAGCAAAAAAAGAATTTATGTTTGATGCAGAACATTTTTTTGATGGCTATAAGGCAAATTCAAAATATGCACTTTCTTGTATCAAGGCTGCTTATGATCAAGGTGCTAGATGGGTAATACTGTGTGATACAAACGGAGGGACACTTCCACATGAAGTCACACAAATAGTAAGTGAAGTAGCAAAAGTAGTACCAGGAGAAAACTTAGGAATTCATGCTCATAATGACACTGGTAATGCAGTTGCTAATTCATTAGCAGCAGTATTGTCTGGAGTTCGACAAATTCAAGGTACAATTAATGGATTAGGTGAAAGATGTGGAAATGCAAATTTGATGTCATTGATACCAACGTTATTTTTGAAGAAAGATTTTTCATCCCAATTCAAAATTGGAATAAAATCAGAAAACATTAAAAATTTAACTGATTGTTCAAGACTTTTAGATGAAATTTTGAATAGAAAACCCAATCAACATTTACCTTATGTTGGTGCCGCAGCTTTTTCACACAAAGGGGGATTACATGTGTCTGCTGTGCAAAAAGATCCAAAAACTTATGAACATATCAATCCAGAAGAAGTTGGCAACGCGAGAAACATTGTTGTCTCTGATCAATCAGGAAAATCGAATATAATATCAAGATTAAAAAGTATCAAAATTGATATTCAAGAAAATGATCCAAAAGTTAAAAAATTATTAGACGAAGTAAAAGATAGGGAATTTATTGGTTATAGTTATGATGGTGCCGATGCATCATTTGAATTATTGGCTAGAAGAATTATAGGAGAAATACCAAGATATATATCTATAAATGAATATGACGTTTCGGTTAAAAAAAATAAATCTGGCGAAATAGTTTCTTCAGCAAAAGCCCAATTAGAAGTTGATGGAGAAAAAATTATATGTCAAGGAGAAGGCAATGGACCAGTAAATGCTTTAGATAATGCAATAAGACAAAACGTTGATAGATTGGCAAAATATTCAAAATATTTAAAAGATTTAAGGCTTGTGGATTATAAAGTTAGAATTCTAAACACTGGAACAGAAGCTGTAACAAGAGTATCAATTGAAAGCACAGACTCCCAAGGAAAAAATTGGTTTACTATTGGTGTATCTACAAACATAATCGATGCTTCGTTCAAAGCATTAATTGATAGTTTAGATTATAAATTATTTAAAGATAATGCACCCGCAAGTAAATAAATGAGTAAAAATAATATCTCGTTTATTCTTCATAAGCCTCAATTATCAGAAAATATTGGTGCCTGTGCGAGAGCAATTAAAAACTTTAACTTTAAAAAAATGGTTTTAATTAATCCGAAACCTATTTTCCCAAATGATAAAATCTTAGCCACATCGGTGGGAGCTAAAGATATTATAAAACAAAGTAAAAAGTATGATAATTTAGAGAAGGCGATTAGCAAAATTGATATAGTTATTGCCACTTCTGCAAGATTTAGAAACAAAAATATCAAACATATAAACTTAGATGATTTAAAAAAGATCAATTTTAAAAAGAAAATTGGTTTTTTATTTGGCTCAGAGGCATCAGGTTTGTCAAATGATGAAATCAGTTATGCAAATTATACTTTACAAATACCTACTAACCCTGATTTTAAATCATTGAATTTATCTCATAGTTTAATCATAATTGCTCAATATGTAGCTAGCCTCATTAAACTTAAAAATGTTCCATTTAAAAAATCAAAAAAGATTAAGTCTGCTAGTAAAAAAGAAATTCAATCAATGCTAGGTCTTTGCATTAAAAATTTAGATGAAATCAATTTTTTTAGACCCAATGAAAAGAAACCAATAATGCTTGAGAACCTAAGAAATATTTTTTACAAAATGGACTTATCTGATAAGGAAACCCGTATATTATCAAGTGTATTTGCCGGTTTAGGAAAAAAACGTTGATTGACAAAATAAGGAGTAAGTTTATAAACCCCAATATTAAATGACAAAAAGATTAAACTCTAAACATAAAGTTGATAGAAGATTAAAAGTTAACCTATGGGGCAGACCCAAAAGTCCTTTTAATAAAAGAGCTTATGGTCCAGGACAACATGGTCAAACAAAACCATCAAAACCATCTGATTACGGAATTCAGTTACAAGCAAAACAAAAACTTAAAGCTTATTATGGAAATATTAATGAGAGACAGTTTAGAAATATTTATAAAAAAGCCTCAATGCTTAAAGGTGATACAAGCGAAAATCTTATTGGCTTATTAGAGAGAAGATTAGATGCTGTTATATACCGAGCAAAATTTTCAACTACAATTTTTTCAGCAAGACAACTTATCAATCATGGTCATGTTAAAGTTAATGGAAAAAAAGTTAATATTTCAAGTTATTTAGTTAGAGAGGAAGATACGATAGAAATCAGGGATAAATCTAAACAACTAGCTATAATCGATATAGCTTTGGCTAGTAAAGAAAGAGATACACCAGAATATATTCAATTAGATCAAAAGAATAAGAAATTTAAATTTGTTAGAATTCCAAAATTTGAAGAAGTGCCTTATCCAATAGTGATGGAACCTAATCTAGTAATTGAATATTACTCAAGATAAATTGATTAAAAGATCATCAAAAAATTATATACAATCAATTCTCTCAAAAAATAGTGAATGGAAAGTTTTAGATATTGGATGTGGTTATACTGCTAATAAATTTGCTACTACTATTTGTGATGTCCAAGATTTGTCAAATTTTTATAAAGATAAAAATTTTGTAAAGTTAGAGAACAAAATATTACCTTTTAAAGATAACCATTTTGATTTTGTAATCGCTAGTCATGTATTAGAACATGTTGATGATCCTAAATTTTTTATAAGTGAATTAGAGAGAGTTTCTAGCAAAGGTTATATAGAGTTACCAACTAAACTAGAAGATAATCTAGTTTTTGAAAACAAAAAAGATCATCTTTGGCATATGGACTTTGATGATGTTAGTTCAAAATTATTGATTTCAAAAAAATTACAATTCATGGAGCCCATTTTAACAGTATCAATGATACATCAGTTGAGAAAAAATTTTAAAAATAGTTTAATTCTTGAGCTTTATTGGGAAAACGAAATAGATTATGATTTTGTAGAAAACGAGCAAGATTTCAAAAAATTGAGTTTGCTTGCTTTATTTAGAAAATTTTTTTCAAAAAAAATAAGATCTATTTTTAATTAATCTTTTTTATAATCAATACCCTTGTTTTCCAGAATCTTTTTTAATTCACCATTTTCATACATTTCTTTAATAATATCACATCCTCCAACAAACTCTTTTTTTATGTAAAGTTGTGGAATAGTTGGCCAATCACTATAAATTTTAATTCCTTCACGAATTGATTGGTTTTCAAGAACATTCACACCATTAAATTTCACTTCAAGAATTTTAAGCATATTTGAAACTGCCATTGAAAATCCACATTGGGGTTCGTCTGGCGTACCTTTCATAAATAAACATACATCATTGCTATCAATATGATTTTTTATTATATTTTTTGTTTGATCATCCATTATTGTTCCTTTGTTTTAATTGCTAGCGCATGTAACTCATTACCCATTTTACCTTTTAGAGAGTTGTAAACCATTTTGTGTTGTTCAATTTTACTTTTACCTACAAATTGAGAAGACATTATTGTTGCTGAATAATGATTACCATCACCTGCTAAATCTTGTATATCTATTGTTGCATCAGGTAATGCTTCTTTAATATGTTTTTCTATCTCTTTTAAATCCATTGCCATAAAATTAGACCATATATTCTTTAAGCCAATTAGTATTATAAGATTTTAATTCGTCAATTGTTACTTTCGTCTTTTGATTAATAATCATGTCATTATCTATAATTTTACCAATCAGATCGTAATGAACTGAGTTTTTATCGAGAATTTTTATAACGTTTTTTAAATCTTCTTTACTTACCTCAATCAAGTATCTTCCTTGATCTTCAGCAAAAAAATATTCAATTTCATTAATTAAAAATTTTGGAATTGTAAGTTCAATACCTTTATTTCCCTTGATACACATCTTACTAATTGCAGTTATAATTCCTCCTAATGAAACATCATGAGCACTCTTAATATAATTTTTTTCTATTAAGTTTAATAATGTTTCACCGTTATTCTTTTCATTAAATAAATTTACCTCTGGAGGGGGTCCATTTTTTTCATCTAATACCAGCCTAGCAAATAAACTTTGATCAATGTGACCTTCAGTTTTGCCTATTACTAAAACTTGATTGCCTGCTTCCTTAAAATTCATTGTTATCATTTTTTTATAGTTTTTGATCAATCCAACACCACCAATGGCAGGAGTAGGTTTAATTCCAATTTCTTTTGTTTGATTATAAAAAGATACATTACCAGAAACGACGGGGTATTCTAGATACTTACATGCTTCACCAATACCCTGAACACACTCTACAAATTCACCCATATTTTCTTCTTTCTCAGGACTTCCAAAATTTAAACAATTTGTAATTGCTATTGGTTTGGCTCCAACAGAGATTAAGTTTCTCCATGTCTCACATACAACTTGTTTTCCACCAGTTAAAGGATGTGCCCAACAATAAGTTGCTGAAGAGTCAACTGTTGCTGCTACTGCTTTATCAGTTCCATGGATCCTTACTACACCAGAGTCACCCCCTGGTTTTTGTATAGTGTCACCCATAACCGTATGATCATATTGTCGCCAAATCCACTCTTTGTTACAAATATTAGGACTAGATAAAACTTTTTTTAATACTTGCAAAATTTTGAGATTTTTTAATTTTGATTTTTCAAACTTAATTTTTTTTGGGAGTTTTGATTTTTTCCATTTTCGGTCATACATTGGAGAGTTTTCAACTAAAGTATTTACAGGTATTTTGGCTACTTGTTTTTTGTCAAAAAATAATTCAATATTTTTTGTATTCGTTGTTTTTCCAATTACAGCAAAGTCTAGATTCCATTTATCAAATATTTTTTTTGCTAGTTCTTCTTTACCATTTTCAAGAACAATTAACATTCTCTCTTGACTTTCAGACAGCATAATCTCATAGGGCGTCATTTTTGTTTCTCTACATGGGACTTTATTTAAATCAATTTCTATTCCTAAATTTCCTTTTGAAGCCATTTCTATACTTGAAGATGTCAGACCTGCTGCACCCATATCTTGAATTGCGATTATTGAATCTCCTGCCATTAATTCCAAACAGGCTTCCAAAAGGAGTTTTTCTGTAAAAGGATCTCCAACTTGCACTGTAGGTTTTTTTTCCTCAATTTTATCGTCAAAACTTGCAGAAGCCATACTGGCACCATGTATTCCATCGCGACCTGTTTTAGATCCCACGTATATAACTGGCTTATTCAAACCTGCTGCCTTTGAATAAAATATCTTGTTTTTTTTCACTAAACCTAAAGTCATAGCATTAACTAAAATATTTCCGTTATAAGAGCTATCAAAAGAGGTTTGACCACCTACTGTTGGAACACCCATACAATTACCATAACCTCCAATTCCATGCACAACACCTCTTAATAAATTTTTTGTTTTTTTATGTTGGGGCGAACCAAAGTGAATAGAATTTAAATTAGCTATCGGTCTAGCGCCCATAGTAAAAACATCCCTCATAATACCGCCAACACCAGTTGCTGCACCTTGATAAGGTTCAATAAATGAAGGATGATTATGACTTTCAATTTTAAAAACTATAGCATCACCATCATCTACATCAATAATACCTGCATTTTCACCTGGTCCCTGAATAACGTTTTTACCTTTTGTTGGTAATTTTTTTAAATGAATTCTTGAAGATTTATATGAACAATGTTCATTCCACATTGCTGAAAAAATTCCTAGTTCAGTAAAATTAGGAATTCTTTTCAATAATTTACAGATTTTCTTATATTCGTCAGATTTTAAACCATGTTCAATTGCTATTTTTTCATTAACTAGCATTATTTTATATTATTAATTAGATTCTTAAAAAAAATTGCTCCATCCTCACCAGATAAACTTTGATCGATCATTCTTTCAGGATGTGGCATCATACCAAGAACATTCTTTTCTTTGTTAAAAATACCAGCAATGTTTCTAATTGAACCATTAGGATTGTTTTCATTATCTAAATTACCATCGTGGTCACAGTAATAAATTGCAATTTGATTATTGTCTTCTATTTCTTTAAGTTGTTCGTTAGTACAAAAATAATTACCTTCATTATGTGCAATATGAAATTCAAAAACATTTTTATCTAAATTTTTAAAATAAGAATTTTCTTTATTTTCAATTTTTACAAAAACATTTTTACAAATAAATTCTAAATATTTATTTCTTAACAGCACTCCAGGAACTAAACCAGCTTCAACTAAAATTTGAAAACCATTACATATTCCCATCACCAAACCCCCTGATTTTGCAAAATTAATAACTGATTTCATGATTTTAGATTTTGAAGCCATACTTCCACATCGCAAATAGTCACCATAAGAAAAACCACCTGGCAGAACTATTAAATCACTTTTAGGTAATTCTTGATCATCATGCCAGACCATCTTATTTTTAAATCCAAATTTTTTTAGAGCAACATCCATGTCTCTATCACAATTTGAACCAGGAAAAGTTATGACCGATGATTTCATTAATTATTGTGTTTCAATAATTTTATAATTTTCAATAACGAGATTTGCTAAAAGCTTTTTACACATTTCATCCACTAAAGATTTGGCTTTTTTTGGATCATCCTCTTTTACTTCTATTTCAAAGTATTTGCCTTGTCTGACTTCGTTAACAGAATTAAAACCCATTCCATCTAATGCTTGGTGTATTACTTTACCTTGTGGATCAAGGACGTCTTTCTTAAGAGTGATTATCGCAGAAATTTTCATCTTCTTTTCTTTTTAACAGATGATAATTTGGTTATATTAACAGCAGAAACATTTGATTGTTCATGAAGAATTCCCAACCTTTTAGCCACTTCAGTATAAGCTGGTATCAAATCTCCTAAGTCTTTTCTAAATCTATCCTTATCAAGTTTCTTATCTGTTATTGTGTCCCATAATCTACAAGTATCAGGACTAATTTCATCTGCTAAAATAACATCTTTTTTTCCATCATTTTTAAGTCTTCCAAACTCTAGCTTAAAATCAATTAATTTTATTCCTACACCTCTAAACATTCCAATCATGAAATCATTAATTCTGAAAATCATCTTTTTTATTTTTTCAATTTCTTTTCTTGATGCCCAATCAAAAGCATAAATATGATCTTCAGAAATTAAAGGATCACCAAGTTTGTCATCTTTCAAACAGTATTCGATTAAAGGTTCTTTGAGAACAGTCCCATCCTCTATTCCAAGTCTTTTTGTAAGAGAGCCCGTTGCAACATTACGAATAATAAATTCTATTGGTATTATTTCCACAAATTTAATTACTTGTTCTCGCATATTAAGACGTTTAACTAAATGATTTTTAATACCAATTTGAGATAAATTTGACAGTATGTATTCTGATATTCTGTTATTTAGAACTCCTTTACCTTCAATAGTAGTTCTTTTTATATTGTTAAAAGCTGTAGCATCATCCTTAAAGTATTGAATTACTAAATTTTTATCAGAGGTTGAATATATGATCTTAGCTTTCCCTTCGTAAATTTTTTTTCCTTTCTTCATTATCTAAATACTCTTCTAAATATCAGATTAACATTTTTAAAATGTTTTGAATAACTAAAAATAGTTCTCAATTTACTAATTGAAATTTTACTCATTACTAATTTGTCAGATTGAATCAGATTAAACAAATTTAAATTTTCAGCAAAACATTTCTTTGCATATCCTTGTACTAATTTATAAGATTTTTCTCTTGTTAGACCTGCTTTTGTTAGTTCAAGCATTAATTCCTGAGAAAATATTATACCTTTTGTAAGATTTAAATTTTCCAACATTTTTTTTGGATATACAATCATATCTTCTAAAATATTTGTTAACCTCACAAGTGCAAA
Organism: uncultured Pelagibacteraceae bacterium; assembly: GCA_902515095.1. Classification (GTDB taxonomy): domain Bacteria; phylum Pseudomonadota; class Alphaproteobacteria; order Pelagibacterales; family Pelagibacteraceae; genus Pelagibacter. The sequence goes on along the minus strand of CABXTC010000009.1, from coordinate 16,102 downwards.
ATCTAAAGTTATATTTGCATCAGGTCCAATATTTCTCTCAACACTTGAATGAGAAATATCACGCTCATGCCATAGTGCAATATTTTCAAGTGCAGGAATTACTGAACTTCTAACCATTCGTGAGAGACCAGTCAGATTTTCGCTTAAAATTGGATTTTTTTTATGAGGCATAGCTGAGGAACCTTTTTGTTTTTTTGAGAAATATTCTTGTAATTCATAGACCTCTGACCTTTGTAAATGCCTTATTTCAATAGCAACTCTCTCAATAGATCCAGCAATAATAGCCAGGACAGAAAAATAAAATGCATGTCTATCTCTTGGAATTACCTGAGATGATATTGGTTCAACCTTTAATCCGAGTTTCTTTGCAACGTGTTTTTCAACATTAGGATTTACATTTGCAAAAGTTCCAACTGCCCCTGAAATTGCACAAGTTGATATTTCGTTAATGGCATCAACTAGTCTTTTTCTGTTTCGTTTAAATTCTTCGTAGTATGAAGCTAATTTTAATCCAAAGGTTATAGGTTCAGCATGGATTCCATGACTACGGCCTATGCAAGGAGTAAATTTATATCTATTGGCTTGCTTTTTTATTACTTTTAAAATTTGATCAATGTCTTTTAGAATAATTTTACCTGATTGAGCTAATTGAATATTAAAACTTGTATCTACAACATCAGATGAAGTCATTCCCAAATGAAGATATCTCGCTTTTATTCCTGCTTTTTCTGTAATAGAGGTTAAAAATGCAATTACATCATGTTTAACTTGACCTTCAATTTGATGAATTCTCTTTACATTTATTCTGGCTTTTTTTTTAACGGTTGAAGCAACTCCTTTTGGAATTTGACCAATCTTCTCCATCGCCTGTGCTGCAGCAATTTCAACATCTAGCCAAATTTTATATTTGTTTTCTTCTGACCAAATATCAGTGAGTTCTTTTCTCGAATATCTTTTAATCATTAATTATAAGTATGGGGGCTTTAAATAACCTTTAGCAGATTCTGTAAATATTTCATAACTATTTTCTGTAATTCCCACAGTATGTTCAAATTGTGCAGACATCGATTTATCTTTAGTGACCGCAGTCCAACCATCATTAAGCATTTTCACATTAAATTTACCAGCATTTATCATTGGCTCTATTGTAAAAGTCATTCCTGGTTTTAATTCCATACCAGTATTTTTTGTTCCATAATGTAGAATGTTTGGTGGCTCATGAAATTGAGTGCTTATACCATGACCACAGAAGTCCTTAACTACAGAAAATCCCTTATCCTCAACATAAGATTGAATTTCATGTCCTATATCACCTAGTTTTATTCCGGGTTTAAGAATTTTTATAGCCTTCATCATAGAGTAGTAAGTAGCTTCAATAAGATTATTTAATTTCACAGAAGTTTTTCCTAAACAAAACATACGACTTGTATCCCCATAATGATCATTAATAATAGCGGTCACATCAATATTCAAAGCATCACCTTCAACTAAAATTCTATCCTCAGATGGTACACCATGACAAACGACATGATTAAGAGATGTACATAGAGATTTTGTGAAACCTCTGTAGTAGAGTGGAGCTGAATGACCACCATGATCCCTTATAAACTCATAACCAAGTTTGTCTAAATAGGCTGTTGATATACCTTCTTTTATGTTTTCTGTTAACATGTCCAACGTTTTTGCCGCGAGCTTTCCGGCTATTCTCATTTTTTCAAATTTTTCTGAATAATTATTCATTTATAATCTTTATTTTTTTTTCTATATAGATTTCTTTAGAACTAATTTTACATCTATAAGCTAAAAAATTTACTCCTGCTTTTTTTGCCATTAAGTAATTCTTATAATATTCGCTATCTATATCATTTGCTATTTTAAAATATTCCATGTTTTGTATTTGTACTAAAAATATTAAATAAGACTTATAACCTTTTTTTATGGCATCAATAAGTGTTAGTAAATGTTTTGAACCTCTGGTGGTTATTGCATCAGGAAATTCAGCTGTTTTTTTACCTCTAAAGAGAGTAACATTTTTAACCTCCAAAAAACTTTTTTGGCCTTTTTTTTCTATTAAAAAATCAAATCTGGTCTTTTTGTCATAGAAAACCTCAGGTTTTATAATCTCATTATTTGTGAGTTCTTTAATGAGATTATTTTTTAATCCATGGTGAACTATTTTGTTAGCCATATGTGTATTAACACCAACAAGATTCTTTTTAGCTTTGATTATTTCTAGACCATATTTTAATTTTCTCTTAGGATCATCGTGTTTTAGAAGATAAACCTCATTTCCTTCTTCAAGCAAACCTTTCATTGAACCTGTATTGGGACAATGTGCTGTTATAATTTCTTTATTTAATTTAACATCCAAAAAAAAACGTTTATATCTTTTGATTAATTTGCCTTTTATTAAAGACTTGGTAAATTCCATATTAAAATTATACATTTAAAATGAATAAAAACACAAAAGTAAATGCTGCAATATTAATTATTGGGAATGAAATCCTATCTGGACGAACCCAAGATACTAATACAAGCACATTAGCAACATGGCTTAACTCTATTGGTGTAATAGTAAATGAGGTAAGAGTTATTCCTGATGTAGAAAAAACAATCGTTGATACACTTAATATTTTAAGAAAATCTAATAATTATGTTTTCACAACTGGCGGCATAGGCCCAACTCATGATGACATAACTGCTCAATCAGTAGCAAAAGCTTTTGGTCTTAAATACGAGCTACACAAAGAAGGATTTAAAATATTAGAAGCCTATTACCAACCAGGTGAGTTTAATGAGGGCAGACAAAAAATGGTTTGGATGCCAGAGAATGCCGAACTTATATTAAATCCTACCAGTGGTGCTCCTGGATTTAGTGTGGAGAATGTATTTTGTTTACCGGGCGTTCCATCAATAATGAAGTCTATGCTAGGTGGTTTAAAAAATAAGATAGTTGGGGGTGAGCCAATACTAAGTCACACTATAAGTTTAAGAACTGTTGAGAGTGAAATTGCAAACTCATTAACTAAAGTTCAAAATAATAATAAAGATGTAGAGATTGGGAGTTACCCTTTCTTTCATGCTGGAAAATTAGGAGTTTCAATTGTTCTTCGTTCAGAAGATCAATCTAAAATAGATATTTGTAATTCACAGATTTTAGAGTTTATCGAGGATAAACAAATTGAAATTGTAGAACGTTAAATGCTCTATTTTGCTTATGGGAGTAATCTACATCATTTTCAAATGAGAAGAAGATGCAAAGATAGTAAGTTTTTAAAAAAGATAAATTTAAAAAATTTTAGATTAACTTTTAGAAGTAAATATCGTGCTGCAGATATTGAGCCAAAAAAAAATTCAATTGTACCTGGTGGTTTATTTGAAATATCTAAAAGCGATGAAAAAAAACTTGATGTTTATGAAGATTATCCAATTTTATATAAGAAATATTATTTTTTGTACTATGGAAAAAAAGTAATGACTTACACTATGGTAAAAAAAACTCCTTTCAAATTTCCGACAGAAAGATATTTGAATGTTGTTAAGAGGGGATATAAAGATTGCAATCTAGATAAGAAGTATTTAAAAGTAGCCTTAATGCCCTCGTGGTGAAATTGGTAGACACAAAGGACTTAAAAGCCGAGGGATACACAGATGAGTCAGTCCGTGGTAGTCCAAGGTAATCTAAAACATCCTATAAAATCCCATTTTTTAATTAAACTTTAAATTAAGATAAGAAAATAAAGCTTAATTAATTTGTGCAGACTTGCACCAGACTTGCACACAGAGAGATAAAAATTATTCAAAACTTCCATATATTATCAACTTGGCAAACATGTTTAGTATTATGTTTTTTGGCACCATTTAACTTTATATAAGATTGAAAAATTCTGCAGTATCTATCATTTTTATAATAAGTTTTTACTACTCTAACTTTACCTGACGACAGTCTATCTCCATTATGCCATGAAACAATTTTACCATTTGGTGTATTATTTAATGCAATTTGAATTGAATCAGTGTGCATCTTAATTTCTTTTTCATTCAAATTAAATTTTTTATAATTATTTATGTCAACTGCTAAAAAAAGGATTGCAGCACCTGGTACTCCAAGAGAAAGAGCATTAAATACGGAACCTGAACTTTCATAATCAAGTATTTTTTTGTCAGTTTTTGTATGATTTGTAGTTGTACAATTTGTTAAAATAAAACTTATGAAAAATAAAAATAAAATTTTTGCTTTAATTTTTTTTGTCATAATTAATTTAAATATTTCTCTGCACCTGGCCAATCCCAGTAATTAAAATAAAAACCTGTCCCAAATGCAAATTTACACGCTGTAAAAGTTTTTGATCTAGCTTTTTCTTCTATGTATAAAAGTACTTGGAAATCTCTGCATAAACTTGAATTAATTCCATAAGTAAATATAGGTCTTACTTTTCCACCAGCATCTCTACTTTCACTATACCAACTTACTATTTCAAAATCTTTCATGTTCTCAAGTGTCGTATAAACTGCACTTTTATGTTGTCTTCTTTCTTTTGGATCAAAATAGGGTGGAGACCAAAACCTAAAATCCATAAAATGCCTTAAATCCCAAGAAGATCCATTTCCTGATGTAACATACTGAGCATCAGGAATTAAAAAATTTGGCTCAGGTAGTTTTCTCTCTTTTTTTATCTTATTGATATCAACCTTCTGCGGACTGACACCAGCACAATTTGAAATTAAAAGACAGCTAATCAATACCAGTATAATTTGGAATAATTTCATATCCCCCATCTAACCTTTCACAAGCTAAAGACCTGTATTCTACTGGAGTCCAACCCTCCATACCTGTCCAATTGTAATATTTACAATTTTTAGCAATACCCGCATCTTGCAAAAAATGTTTTACTCCATCGTCACACTCAACGATTTCTTTGCTTTCTTCACTAATAGTTTTTCCATTTTTATCTACTGTTTTTACAAGTGTCGTTTTGATATCGCAGTATTGATTTTCTTGATTAGCAGAATGTGCTTCATCAAAGTATGCAATCCAAATAAAGTACCCAAGTACAAGAATTAATATATTTTTAATCAAGATTTTTTAAGACCTCTTTAACTTTAGATTTCAATTTATTTTGATTTTTATTATTGTTTTGAACTAACTTTTTATCAGCTTTTATTTCTTGAATTACCAAAGAAACATTATCCTTAGAGACTTTAAGCTTCACATATGCCCTGTAAGATTTGTGATGTGTATAAAAGATCTCTACTTTTTCTACAATATAATCTCTTACAAGAGTATCATTAATTAAATTGACTATAGTGTCATCAGCAGAACCTGTAATATTATTATTTTCATCTATACCAGTTTCATTTTTATTAATTGATGATTGATTATTCATCTTACCATTAATTCGGTCTGCTAATTTGGCTTTTGCCAATAGAGTGGATTTTTTAATTGCTAACTCCAAATCAGGAGAAACACTTGAAGCAGTTTCATACATCCATTTTCTATCTTCACGTTTGTATTTTATGTACCACTTAGGTGTTTTAGTTAATTCACCTTTTTTTGACATATCCTTTTTGACTGTGTAAGTGCTACAATTAGATAAAGTAAGACTTAATAGAGCTATTAATCCTATTTTTAATATTTTCATCATTGTTTATCTCCTTTGGGATTTGGAAAATCAGAAAAAAAACCAGACAATTTATGTTGAACAAGTTTAAATGTTTTTCTATTTTGATTTTTAGCCTCTTTCCATTTTTTAACTTGAAACTCTTTGGTTTTTTCAACTTCCTCTTCAATATGTTTTTTAAAACAATTAAAAAAGTAATTAAATTTTTGGCTTAATTCATCGAGTTTATTTTCATTTGCATTAACCGATTGTATAGAAATGATAAACACTGCAAGTGCAATCATCATTTTTTTTATTAAGTTTTGTTTTTTCATAATGAAATAAACTTATATCTAAATCAAAATATTGTTAGTGAAATGAAAGATAATTCGTTTCACTATGTTTTTATAAGTTAGATGTATAAAAAATAATTATGGAAAAAGAATTTTATAAAAATTTAAAATCAAAAATACTAAATGATATTGCTAGTGGTAAAATTACTTACGATAAATTAGACAATATTTTAAGAACAGATAAAGAAATTGTATTAGAAGCTATACGTCATGAAAGGTTTGTATACTATGATGTACCAGAAATATTAAAAGATGATCGTGAAATTGTTTTAGCATCGCTCAAAAAATATGGCTTAATGTTAGAATTTGTGTCTGATAAATTAAAGAAAGATAGAGAGATTGTATTTACTGCAGTAAAACAATGTGGATTTGCTTTAAAATATGCCGATAAGATATTTAAAGAAGATAATGAAATAGTGCATGAAGCAATAAAAACCGATGGTTGGGCATTACAATTTGTTGGTAATAAATTTTTTAGAGACCCAGAATTTCTGTTTTTAGCAATAAAATATCATGGATATGCGTTTGAGCTTTTACCTAAAAAATATAAGAAAGATAAAACCTTTATAGAAAAATGTATTAAGGAACATGGTTATATACTAAGGTTTATAGATCCAAAATTAAAATTAAATTATTTGTTTTTAGAAAAATTAGTTAAAATAAATGGCTATTGTTTAAAATATATTCCAGATGTATTTAAGGATGATCTTAATTTAGCGCTTATAGCTGTTAAACAAAATGGATTATCAATTAGTTTTGTAGAGGGTGATCTTCGAAAAAATAAGGAAATCATTATAGAGGCCATAAAACAAAATAGAGAAAGTTATGACTTTGTTGATACTTCGATGAAACTCGATAAAGACGTTAGTGCAGCATTTATGAAATATTCTATGATTTAATTGCTATCAATAATTTGTTTTAAAGTTAATATTTTTTTTTCAACTTCTTCAATAGCAACATTAATTTTTTCTTTTTCATTTTTACTAAATTTAGTACCACCTTCACTATCTAACTCTATAGCACCTTTAGTAGCTTCCATTAGTCTACCAATTTTAGCACTAATATCTATTAAGGTATTAGAGGTGTTGTCTAGTTTTCCAAGTTTTAAGTCTGCTGCTTCAAGCATAGATTCGTGTGCTTCAAGCATAGGGCTACCAAGTTTTCGTCTTCTAAATTCTAAATCAAGTTTAACTGAGTCTGAATGGTGAATATTGTGATCTATGTCTTGCTCATCAGTGCATTTTCTAAAATGAGATTCACTTTTTCCAGTTATTACCTTAATTTCATCTTTTTTAAGATCTTTAATTATATTCTTAAGAGCCAATTCTAAAGATAATAGTTTTCTTGGATATCCAGCCATATTTATAAGTTAATTTTTAAACTTGTGAAAATCAACCCTAAACCTTTCACTAAACTAAATTTAATAATTGGAGTAGTATAAACTCTAACAACAAAGGAGTTTAATATTGAAAAATCAAAACATAATTAATTACTCACCAAGTGAATTCGCATTTGGTTTTGAAGCTTGCAACAGCTGTTACTATGATAAAAAAATTAATGGAATTGAATTGAAGGTTCCATTCCCTGGAATTTTTTCAAAAATGGATAGTCTTCAAAAAAAATTTTATCATGGAAAATCCAGTAAGTTACTTTCAGATAAACTTGAAAAGGGTGAAATAGTTGGAGATTTTAATAAAAGGTTAAAATCAGAAATTTTGTACGATCTTAAAGACAGACCTTTTACACTGAGTGGTTACATTGATGGTTATATCAAACATAAAGACTCATTTACTATAGTTGATTTTAAAACAACAAAAATTGATGAAAATAAAATTGATACATATGCAACTCAGTTACAAACCTATGCATTGATGATGCAAAAACCAAAAGAGGGTAGTCTTAAACTAAGTCCTGTTAAACGATTAGGTATTTTTTGCTTCGAGCCAAGTGACATTACAGAATTAGGAAAAAATAATTGTAACATGGTCATGGATACTAAATGGTTTGATATACCTAGAGATGATAAAAATCTAATTAGTTATATTACAAAAATTCAAGATGTTTTATTTTCAAAAACCAAACCACAATCTTCTCCAACTTGCGGTATATGTAATTATAAAAAAGTAATAAAATAATGCAAAAACTTAATAATTCAGAAATTAAAGTAACAGAAGTTATTAGTTTTATTTTGGAACAATTCAAAAATGAAAAAGTAAATCATAATCTCGAAGTAACATCCGAACTCATTTTGATTGCAAGAATTCTTCATCAAAGATTTAAAATTAATAACGGCTTAAAGATTAAAGAAGATCAATCTGTAATATTAGCAAGAGAAGAAATTTTAAAAGAAATAAAAAATGATGAATATTATGAACTAATAAAAAACTTTATAAAAGATTATCGACAATTTAGAGATAAAACCGTAAATTAAAAATCATGTGGAAGTTTATTAAGTATAAGTTCAATAAAGCATTTGAAAAAGATTTATTATATTTAATTGTCTTTTTTTTATTTTTAAGTTTTCTTGGAGTAACTTTCATATCTACTCTAATTTTTGTTTTACAAAAGCTAGGAATATTATCTGAGAATAATTTTTTTACAGAGACTTTATGGCAAGGATTTAGATTATTTTTTGTTACTGAAGCATTTTTTAGTTTAGATAATAAAAATACTTTTTTAGATTATTTCTTTAAATTTAACATAACGATATTTGGAATTCTAATTTTTTCATCAATTATAGGTATTATAACTAATTCAATATCTACTAGGATTCAGGAATTGCGAACTGGAAAAACTAAGATTGAGGAAGAGGATCATATTGTTTTTTTTAATTTTAGCAGAAGACTAATTCCTCTTTTAAGTGAACTTTGCAACGCTTATGAAAATGAAAAACAATCTTTCGTAATTGTGTCCAATGAAGAACCTTTAGTTGTTATGGAGAAAATTAAAAATGTAATCAAAATTCCGAAGAACATCACTATTCTTGCTAGAAAAGGATACGCTTGGCAAAAAAGTTTGTTGGACAAAATTAATTTAGAAAAAGCTAAACAAATTATTATTTTAAAACCTGATATTAGCGAATTGTTTAAAACAGAAATGGACTGTGACGTGGAGGTGGGTAAAAGTATGTCTTCAATTATTTCTTCTAATCAATGGGATAAAAATCCATGCAAAATTTTAGGAGAGTTTCATAATGAGCAAAGAGGCTTTGCTCATGCTTGGTTTAGTAGAAGTATTTGGGGAAAAAAAGTTACAGAACTCGGTAACACTTGGGAAATTCCAGAAATCATCAGTTCTCAAATTTTAAAAAATAATCTTCTAGCTCAATGCACAAATACACCTGATCTAACTGAGATATATGACAATCTTTTTGGTTATGAGGGATCAGAAGTATATTTTGTTGATCCAGCTAAACCAAAATTCAAAGATGTTTTAGAAAAAAATGTTGGTAAAAATATAAAAGATTTAAATAGATTATGTGACAATATCATTGTTATTGGTTTCTTTTTAAATGATCAAACTAATAAAAGAACTTACAACAAAGTTTTTTTAAATACGCCAACGAATTTTCCTCTGACAAAAAACTACGGAATTATTTGTATAGCGAAAAATGAAGATCAAATAATCAAAGAATTGAGCGAACTAGAAAGTCACGAGAAAGAAGTAAAAGACATTAATCCAAATCTTAAACAAGATGATGGAGATCTTAACGTTTCTCTTTTAGATTATAGTAGAGAGAACAATAATGATTACTTAAAAATGTTAATCGGTTCTTTAATTAATTCAAATTATTACAATAATTTAAAAAATCTTGATATTTACCAACATCAAAACGATACAACTTTAAAGAATTTGGACTATCTAACTGAGGAAAATATCAATTCTGATGAAGATAATGAGTTAATTAATCTAGGTATTATTTTTCATATGATCAATACAGATCATAAACACAACTTCAAATTTCAAGTTTTTAAAGTAAATCAAAATTCACCCTTACATTCAAAAATTAATCCTGGTGATGAAATTTTAAACATCATTAAAAAAGATGAATTAGAAAAATTTAAAAAGTTAGATGAAAAGGACCTTTGTTATCACATTAAATATCCAAGAGGAGTTGAGAAAAAGCTTAAATCTAAAATAACTGAATTTTTAAAAGAAAATAATGAAATTATCATAATCCTTAAAAAATTTGACACGAAGAAAATCGAATTTTTAGAAATCAATAAAGATGAAGTTGTTAAACAAAAAACAAAACTATTAGCAGAATTTAAAGATATTCAATCAAAAAGAAATAATATGATTGAAACAGTTAAAAATAACATCAATTTTAAAGAAAAAAATTTAGATGAATTTACTTCAAATATTGGAGGAAGCACTAGACCTGATGAATTTGAAAAAAGTAATTGTATAATTTTATTTAACGAAACTAATCAGCAAATTCAAAAATTTAAAGAAAACCCAACAGAAGATCATGCAATGATTAATAACTTTATCGGGTTCTCGCAATTATCTAATTATTCTTATAATGATAAAAAGACCGTAGATCGATCTATGATCACAGAGATCAATGGTTATCGAACTAAAAAGATATTAGAAGACTTTAAAAACAAGTTTCACAGTCCTTATGTAGGTAATGATGTCATTGAGATGAATTCAATTATCAGTAAATACATTGCTGCAGCAACATTTGACTCGCAAAATGCTGATTTAATAGATTTGTTATTCAAACGAGTTCACACTTTAAAGTCTCATACATTAGTAGATAAATCATTATCAACTACATTTTGTGAATTAGAAAAATATTTTCAAAATAAAAATGAGGTCCTAATTGGTATTATTGATTACGATTTTGATAAATCTAGATATAGAAAAATTAAAAACATATCGATTAATCCCGAACAAAGAACACAAATTGATTTAGATGAAGGGGATCGATTAATAACAATTGCAAACTTCAACGACCTAGAGATGGTCAAACATAGTAGATATTTGCATATATTATAAAAAGAGAGGCATATTAAATGAAAAACAATAGATCAAAACTAGAGAGAAAACTTGATGAAGTAAATCACACTATGGAACTTATAAGAACTGTTGTTCCAGTAATTATATTGGTGGTTCAATTAATTATCTTAACAAAAATTTAGTTTTTAATCTCATTAATGACAATGAAAATCAGACCATATATATTTTTGGGAAAAGATTTGTTTTTTGCAAAAAAAATAAAAGACCCTCGAATTAATTTTTTGGATTTTGATTTAAAGGTAAAAGAAAAACGAATTGATGAAAAACTTGGACCATCAGGAATATATATAATTCTTTTTAAAGAAAAGTTAATTTATATTGGTAGCTGGTTAGGTGATTATAATAAAAAAAGAGAATTATCTAATCCTGTACACAAACAAAGATGGAGAAAGCATTTATATACTCTACTAAATAGATTTAAAACAATAAGCTATAATGGTAATTCTCATAAATTTAAAAAAATTGAAATTAATGAGTTGTTAAAAGACAAAACTAGACAAATACCAATATCTAAAAATCAAAACATTACACTATCTTTACTTTTGAAGAATAAAGATATTTTTGATAAAATTAAATTTTCAAAATTTATTGAAAACTTTTATTCAAATAAAAAAAAATTAATAAAAAAAAAATATAAAACACTAGAAAATAAAAATAACATTATTGAAGATATTATAGATCCTATTCTTAAAATAAGATGTAGTGATGAAAATGAGGAAAAACTTGCTAAACAAATAGTTTTTGGTGGAAGTTATGTTACATCTGTAAATCGTTTTAAATTTGTATCTGAATATTGGGATGAAATAAAGTTTAGAGACGAAAAAAATATGTTTGATGATTTTTTGTTTTGTTATTTTAAGTTCGAAAATTTTTTAGGTAGTATTCCTGATATTTATTTAAAAAATAGACTAATCAAAGATTTGGATAGTAAAAAAAAAATTAACGAAGCTTTTGAGGAAAAATTTGAAAAAAAGTTGATTTATAATTTTAATCCACCAGCAAATGATGATAATCACAAATCTGACAAAACATTTAAAATAAATCAAAATAAATCTAGTATTAATGAAATTGAAAATTATTTGAATAAAATTTATAATGAAGAAGATTTTTTTAAAAAATAAATGACAGAATTATATAAAAAAATGAATGAGTTGGATAACAAGTATGATCCAGGCTATGACTTTGAAGAGGAAACAGTTGATTATTTAAAGAGTAAGTTTCCAGAAATATATAAATTAATTATTGAAGAATTTAAAAAAGATCCAACAATTATAGACCCAGTGGCTGAAGTCACACCAGGAAGATTTGTAGATTATATAGGCGATAGAGGTGAAGAGTTGTTAAAAGAATACGAAACAATTTTAAAAAAACTGACTGGAGAATAATGCTGATCAAATTATGTCATGCAAATAATGGTAACTCAATTGAGGAATTTTCAATAACTAAATTTGAAGATCTGGAAAATAAGATTTATGGCTATAACAAAGATTTAATGATTAATGATCATGCAGATATTACTTTGTTTCAATTTGATGCTTTAGAAAACTCACCAAATGGTGAATACAGTGGATCAACTGATCCAGGAAGATTTTGGTCTTTTCCATATGATGAACAATTAGATGAATTTTTGATTGATACTAAGTTAGTCAATTCAAGACCAGATGATAAAAAAAAAGAAACTGAAGAATGTATAGATTTCATCAAAAAACATAAGCTTGATGACGATAGTGATAGTAGAAGAGAATTAGCTAAAAGATTTATTAACTTATTTTTGTAAATTAAAAAATATGAATAAATTTTGATAGTTTAACTGTTAACAAAGCTTTGATCAGCCCAATCATTAATACACGCCAAAGCCTTAGCTTGATCACTTTCAGATAATTCTTCAATATAATGTGCTATTGATCCAGGCGATGGAATTTCATTTTCAGGGTCAATTAAATCATTAGCAGCTTTTTTATAACTTTCTGGAAAATATACCTTTAATCTTTTTGCAAATCCTTCTTCCAAAGCCGTTGCATCTGATGGACTAGCATTATTGTAAATATTATCCATTATCTTATTAATTTTATTACTTACTTCACCCATACAAAATATAATTATTTTTTTTGATCTTCAGTCTCACCTTCATACTCAAAAGTAGTTTCAAAACCACCTTTTCTTTCCGTCCACCAATCATCTTCTCGATCAATATAGCCTCTATCATGACAAAATTCATCGAATTTATCAAATTCTTCACCAGAAGGTTTTTCACCTTGTGGTTCTAATCCACTAAAACTTTGTTTCTCTTGATGTGAAATTATTTCTTTAAATCTTTTTATAGATCCAAAATCTTTAATTATTTCTTCATCAGGAATATCATAGTTAAACTTAGATGATACTTGGTGCCATTCTGTTTTAAAAAATTTCATAGATTAAATCTATTATCTTTAGTGAAATAGATCAATAATGACTTCACTAACATTATTTCATAATTGGCTTATATTTAAGTTATGAAAACATTTAGACCTTTTAAAATAAAAAAATATAAACCTTTCAAATTAAAAATCAGAAAGAAACCTACTTATAAACCAATACGTTTTAAGAAGCCGAAACCTCCAAAAAGAGGCAGATGGTTAAAAAGTGGTATTATTCAGCATATGAGAGTTACATGTACAGGTAGAAGATACTGGACACCAAAATTAATTAAAATTGATACTCCCGACTAATTAAAAATTTGTTATAATAGATTTATGAAAACTTATAGAGTAAGAGTAAGAATTGCTGGTGGCAGAATAGTTGATATTGAAATACAAGCACCTGATGTACATGCTGCATTAAACATGGCTAAATCTCAATATGGTGATGGTAATGTTTTAGGTGCTCCAATGTTAGTAAGATCTTAAGTCCACTATGACAGATATTAATGACCTGAAGTTCACGATAGAACCAGAGGAAGATATTGAAATAGAGCAATTTGTTAACAGTGATAATAAAGAAAAAGAAAAAAAAATTTGGATACAAGTAAATTGGGGATTTTATCGAAGAAGAGAATTTACTATTCACGATTTCAATGTTTTTGATGATTGTAAAACTTTAGAAGATATTCAAAAAAAGTTAGATGAAAAGATTAAAGAAGCAACACCAATAGTTAAAGATACAAAGCACGAATTATCAAAATTGTTTGTTCACGATGTTAACTTAAATGTTTACGAGACCTCAGGATTATCTGAAATTCTTGGTGCAGAAGAGGGCGATGTATTTCTTAATGAAAGTAGTGGTGGAGGAGCCTTTTCTAATGTCTTTCATTCAGAAAATATAGATGATGCTGATTGGAACAAAACTGTAAGTGAAAGTGTTAGAGGTGAAACTGATGTATCACTAGAAGCTGCTGCAGAAGGTTGGCAGGACGATGTTTTAGTGGAAGATTTTAACTATACTAGCATGACAAATGACACATTTTATAGAGCACCTCTTAGAGTAGTTGAGGTTAAAAAAAAATGACAGACGATTTAAATTTACACGTAGAAGCAATTAGGACTTTATAGGATAACTTGCACCAGACTTGCGCACAGAGAGATAAAATAAAAAAAATTTACTTATTCATCTTGTTCAATTATAAATATTAGCATAAACACTCATGAAATTCATTAATGCCCTCGTGGTGAAATTGGTAGACACAAAGGACTTAAAAGCCGAGGGATAGATGTTAAAGTCAGTCCATAGTAGTCCAAGGTAGTCCAAACATCCTATAAAATCTCATAACTTTAAATTAGCTTTCTATTAAGATTAGAAAATAAGGCTTAATTAATTAGTCCAAACTGGTACTCAACTGGTACCTAGAGAGATAATATTATATGGTTTTATTAATGAAAAAGATTTTAGGGATCATAGTTCTAGGTTTATTGTGGAGCAATGTCGTTGTTGCAAAACCAATCTATCTTAACTGCAGACACACCGAACTTTATAGCCATAAACTTTGGATGCATGAATACTTTTCCTTAGATTTTGCAAATAAAAAATATACTTGGGAAAGTAAAGCTTTAGTTAAACATGAAGATGATATTTCAAATGGAGAAGAATTACATAAAGAAACTATTGAATTGCCTTTTATGGATGAAGACTCTCAATATTTAACCTTTGGTGTGACTTTTTTTAATAACGGAAAACGTCATTACGATATATTTAAACTTAATAAAGAAAATTTTGATTTATCACGTGAAGATAATCTTTTTGCCGGCATGGAAAGTTCTATGACTTATACTTGCAATCAAATAGATGAATTGCCATCATACAGTTGGAGCTTCCGCAAGTTTTGGAATGATTTAGGGTTATTTAAATGAAAAAATATTTTGAAGGTAAATACAGTTTAGCAATTAATTTTTGGGGTTTTTTGATATTTGGGGGATTAATTGTACGTGGAGTATGTGGTTATTTTTCAGCATATTTAAATGCTCCAGATCTTTTATTATTAGCTATAATTTATACTTTTATTACCAGTGTAGTTACGTGGCGTTCAGCTAGTAACAATAAACAATCTGATCCGAGCAAGTATATTTGGAAAGGTACTGCGGCTCAAATAATTTCATTATTACATGTAGTTGGAGGTGTATATATTTTTTTTGATATGTATTTGAATATAATTTAATGAAAAAACAAGACTAAATTAACTTTTCCAAACTGGCACCTGGAGAGACAATATTATATGATTATTTTATGAAAAAGATTTGGTATAGCGAAAAATATGGCTGGGTTTTTCCTGGAAAGTATTGGATATTTGGTGCGCTAGGAATAGCTGGTTTTTTTTATTTTGAAAGTAACATAATAAAAATTATTTTGGGAATTTGGGTATTTGGTTGCATTATAGGTTTAATTTCTGGTGACAGATAAAGACTAACCACATGTTTGAAAAAAAATATTACACTAGAAAACAAAGAAAGCTTTATGGCTGGGGTTGGTTTGTAATAAGTTTTATTTTAGGATTTATATTTGTAGGAATGGATTGGATCATACTATCTTGGCTTGCTTTTGCATTCGGTATCATGTCCTTAATAGCAATAGGTTTTTAAATCATAAAAATAAATATAGGATAATATGGGACAACTGGTACTCAACTGGTACCTAGAGAGATAAAATAAAAAAATT
>CABXTC010000008.1 GCA_902515095.1 uncultured Pelagibacteraceae bacterium | reverse complement strand
ACTTCAGAAATTTTTATTATTTCTTTGTCATCTATGTCAGGTGAGACTTTTACTACTATAGGTATTTTTGAGTTTAGATCTTTCTTTTTTTTTTCTATCAATTTTAAAAGTTCATCTAGTTTTTTTTGATCGTGAAAAGTTCTTAAATCCTCTGTATTAGGAGAGGAAATATTAATTGTTAAATAATCTGCAAATTCATGAAATGTTTCTAAACACTCAATATAATCATTGGTTCTGTCGTTTGAGTCTTTATTTGGCCCAATATTAACTCCAAGTAAACCAGTTGGGTGATTTCTTTTTATTCGATTTACAATATTTATTGAACCTAAATTATTAAAACCAAGTCGGTTTATAAGGGCCTCATCTTCTACCAATCTAAAAACTCTTGGTTTTGGATTTCCATACTGCTCTAATGGAGTTACAGTGCCAACCTCAACAAAACCAAATCCTAAATTAAATAATGAATTATATACTTCAGCATTTTTATCAAATCCTGCAGCCATGCCTATTGGATTTTCTATTTCTTTACTAAATAATTTTGTTTTAAAGAGTGGGTTATTTTTGGTTTCATCTAAAATATTTGGAACAAAATTAAATTTTAGTGACTTAATTGCTAGACTATGAGCTGTCTCAGGATCTAATTTAAAAATTAAAGATCTAAAATTTGAAAACATTATTTAATTTTATTTATTATAAGATCTTTAGTTTCTTTCACACCAAAAAAACTTATAAAAAAACCCATTCTTGGTCCATTTTCATCTCCAAAAACAACTTCGTAAATCAATTTGAACCAATCTCGAAGATTCTCAGAATATCCATTCTCCTTACCAGTTGAATAAATCATAGTTTGAATATCTTCTGGTTTCATTTTATCGTCACATTTATCTAAAGTTTTTACTAAAGCCTCCAAAGCTGATTTTTCTTCAGCATTAGGTTTTTTATATTTTTTTTTCAATTTTATTACATCATTGAAATATTTTATTGCGTAACCAACTAGATTATCAAAAATTGGGTTTTCTTCTTCAGAAATATCTTTTTTATATTTTTTAACAAATTTCCAGAGAAGATCTTTACTATCAGCATTACTTGTCTCAACAAGATTTAATAACATTGAAAAAGACATAATCATATTTTCCTTTGGTACAGAACTATTGTGAACATGCCATACTGGATTCATTAATATTTGTAATTCATTCTGAGTTTTTGCTTTCTCAATAAAATCTAAGTAATCATCAACAGCTTTTGGCACAATTTCATTATAAAGTTTTTTTGCCCTTTTTGGATTTTGATACATATATAGTGATAGACTTTCGGGAGAAGCGTACTCTAACCATTGATCAATGGTAATTCCATTACCCTTTGATTTTGAGATCTTTTCACCTTTGTCATCCAAAAATAATTCATATGCAAATCCTGAGGGATTAGTTTTACCAATTAATTTAATAATTTTTGTTGAGAGTATTGCGCTTTCTATTAGATCCTTTCCATACATTTCAAAATCAATATCAAGTGCGTACCATCTCATAGCCCAATCCACTTTCCACTGTAATTTACAATTACCATCATAGATACTTGTTTCTAATTCTTTGCTATTATTATCAAACACAATTGAAGATTTTTCTTTATTAATTTTTTTAATAGGTATTTCTAAAACATGGCCAGTGTCTGGACATATTGGAAGGAATGGACTGTAAGTTTTTTGTCTCTCTTTTCCTAACGTTGGAAGTATTATATTCATAATACCTTCGTAATTTTCTAAAATTATTTTAAGTGATGGGTTAAAGTATCCTGACTTATAAAGTGATGTTGAGCTTTTAAAATTATATCTAAAATTAAAGTTATCTAAAAATTTTTTTAACATTTCATTGTTGTGCTCACCAAAACTATTAAATTTTTGAAATGGATCTGGCACATTGGTCAATGACTTATGTAAATTTTTTTCTAACAATTCTTTTTGTGGCACATTATCTGGTACTTTCCTAAGTCCATCCATGTCATCTGAAAATGTAATTATTTCTGTTGGAATATCTGTTAAATGTTTCAAGGCATTAACAATCATTGAAGTTCTTGCAACTTCACCAAAGGTTCCTATATGAGGAAGTCCACTAGGTCCATAACCAGTTTGAAGAGTAATTTTGCCTTTTTTTTCTATAAATGATTTTCGCTCTCGAAGCATTTTTTTTGCCTCAACAAAAGGCCACGCACCTGTTTTATCTAAATTCTCTTTTTTAATCATGATAAACCTAAATAAATCTTAAATTAATGATTTAACTTATTCTTATAGAGTTGAAATTTATTTTCCATAAAATAATGTTCTATCAAAATGTCTAATTATAAAACTGTTTTTTTTACTCTTGGAATTCTTCAAATAATTCTTGGTATTTTTATGTTGATTCCAATTTTTGCTCAGTTTTTTTTTAATGAAATTGACTCTTCTTTTTTTGGTGCTTCAATTATTACAATTATTTTTGGAACATTATTTTTTTTATCAAATTTAGATCATGATAAGAAATTAAATTTACAACAAGCTTTTTTACTAACGGCTTTATCTTGGCTAAGTATAGCTATTTTTGGTTCGCTACCTCTAATATTTTCTAATGTTGGTTTTTCCTTCACCAATGCTTTTTTTGAAAGTATGTCAGGTATAACTACAACTGGATCAACGATTATTTCAAATTTAGAGGAAATGCCAAGAGCAATTTTATTTTGGAGAGCAATTCTTCAATGGTTGGGTGGTATTGGAATTATTGTTATGGCAATCACATTAATGCCAATAATGAATGTTGGAGGTATGCAGTTATTCAAAATTTCAAACAGTGATTCTTCTGAAAAAATTCTTCCAAAATCTAAAGAAATTGCATTGAGATTAATTTATATTTATTCTGGGTTAACTACACTTTGTGCGTGCTCTTATAAAATTCTTGGGATGAATACCTTTGATAGCATAACTCATTCAATGACAACAATAGCAACTGGAGGTTTTTCTAACTACAATGATTCTATTGGTTTTTTTAATAGTTTTTCGATTGAAATTTCAGCAATGATTTTCATCATATTGGGAAGTTTACCGTTTATTGCATATATTAAATTTTTAAATGGTGATAGAAAAATTTTTTTTTCGGACACACAAATTAAAACTTTTTTAAAAATTATTGTAATTAGCATTTTTATCTTATCAGTATATCTATTTTTGAGTAATTCATCCGAATTAAATTTAAGATCAGTTTTATTCAATGTAATATCAATTTTAACTGGTACAGGATATGTTAACGCTCAATTCGACAGTTGGGGAGGATTTTCTTTGATTTTATTTATAGGTTTAATGTTTATTGGTGGATGTGCTGGCTCAACAACATGTGGTATTAAGATATTTAGACTCCAGATACTATATTCATTCGTTGTAAATCAGCTTAAAAAAATTATTTATCCAAAGGGAATTTTTGTTCTTAAATACAATCAAAATCCAGTTGATGACAAATTTACTGCTTCGATAATTTCTTTCATTTATATGTATCTAGTAATTTTTTTTGTCATAACAGCACTATTATCTCTATCAGGTCTTGACTTTATTACTTCAATTTCTGGGGCCGCTACATCAATTTCAAATGTAGGACCCGGCTTAGGCTCTACTATTGGACCAAATGGAAATTTTTCATCATTGCCTGATGTTTCTAAGTGGATTTTGAGTTTCGGTATGATTTTAGGTAGATTAGAATTATTTGCAATTCTAGTATTATTTTTGCCATCTTTTTGGAGGAATTAAATTTGATAGATATTAAAAAAAATTCATTTTCTGAAATGTTCTCAGTTTATTTTGATAAAAGAATGTTTAAGATCTTGTTGTTAGGTGCAATATCTGGTTTTCCATGGGTTTTGATCGGAAGTAGTCTAAGTTTATGGCTTAAAGAGGATGGATTAAGTAGATCTACTATTGGATGGGCCGGTTTGATTTTTGGAGTTTATGCTTTTAATTATTTGTGGGCACCTTTAATTGATAGAATACAAGTACCAATTCTTACAAAAAAAATAGGTCATAGAAGAGGATGGATTGTTTTGATGCAAATCATCATCTTAGTGTCACTTGTTCTTTGGAGTTTAATTGATCCATCTGAAAATCTAGCACTAGTCATCACAGTTGGCCTAATAATTGCTATTGCATCATCGACTCAAGACATAACAGTTGATGCATTAAGAATTGAACAGATTGGAGAAAATGAGGGAAAATCAATGGCAGCTGGTGCCGCAATGGCCGTTGTTGGCTGGTGGACAGGATACAAGTTAGGTGGGGTGCTATCCTTGTTTTCAGCCGATTATCTTCAAAAATTTGGTTTTGAAAATTATTGGCAACTAACTTTTTTGATTTTAGGAATTTTAATTATCTTAATGAATATTGGCTTAATGTTCATTGATGAATCTGGAAATTTAGATAGACAAAATCAACAAAAAGAAAATGATAAATTGATATCATCTCAATTTAAAAATGAAAATACATTTACAAAATTGATAACATGGATAGCTGGAACTGTTAGTGGCCCAATTATTAGTTTTTTTAAGAAAAATGGCTTTTCGATTGCTTTAGGAATTTTAGGATTTGTTTTTCTGTTTAAAGTGGGAGAGGCATTTCTTGGAAGAATGTCTATAATTTTTTATAAAGAAATAGGTTTTAGTAAATCAGATATCGCTATTTATTCCAAAACGTTAGGTTGGATTACTACTGTGACGTTTACTCTTTTAGGTGGTCTTTTTGTAATTAGATCTGGGGTTTTAAAAGCAATGTTCTTTGCTGGAGTAATGATGGCAACTACAAACCTTTTGTTTAGTGTGTTGGCCTGGAGTGATAAATCAGAATTTTTATTTGCTATTGCAGTTATTTTTGATGATATAGCTGCTGCATTTGCAACTGTAGCTTTTGTGGCTTTTATATCTATGCTCGTAGATAGAGCCTATACAGCAACACAATATGCGCTCTTAGCATCAATAGGCACTGCTGGCAGAACAACTTTAGCCTCCTCTTCTGGCGCCCTTGTAGATTGGTTAAATGGTGATTGGGGAATATTTTTTATTTTAACTGCAATAATGGTAATTCCTTCCTTAATAATTTTATGGATTATGAAAAATAAACTACAACTAAGTGAAAAATAATTTTTTTAATAAATCTGTAGCTAATATTTACTCAAAACCATCTTTCAATTCTGAGGTAGTTTCACAAATTTTATATGGCGAGAAATTCAAAATTTTATTAAAAAGCAATAAATGGATAAAAATAAAAACTCATTATGACAATTATATTGGATACATTAAAAATGATAAGTTTTTAGAAAATTTTAAGCCCTCATATAAAATTTCAAAAATTAAATCCAGAATTTTTTTGAAAAGAGGCAAAAATTTTTTATCTTCAAATTATTATCTATACTATGGATCTGGTATATGTGTAAAAAATGAAAATAAAAAATATATAGAATTTGAAAAAAATAAATGGATCAAAAAAATTGATATTAAAAATATTGATCATATTGAAAAAAATTATATCAAAATATTCAAATCCTTTTTAAACACAAAATACTTATGGGGTGGAAAAACTTATATTGGAATTGATTGTTCTGCATTAATTCAAATTTATTTTTATTACAATAGAATATTTTTTCCAAGAGATACAAAAGACCAAATAAGATTTTGTAAAAGAAAAAAAAGTAAAAATTTGATTAAAGGGGATATCATATTTTGGAAAGGACATGTTGGTATATGTCTAAGTAAGTCCAGATTTATTCATGCTTATGGACCAAAAAAGAAGGTGATAGTTATGCCAACAATACAAACAATTAAATTAATTGATAAAACTACAAATTTAAAAGTTAAAAAAGTAAGCAATATTAGTAATTATTAATCTCTGCCGAAGTCAGGTTTGTTTACATCCTGTTTTAATTTAATAATTTTAGATCTAACTTTTTTAGTTTGCGATAATTTTTTTAAAATTGATTTATTATTTTTAGAGTCTATATCTTTTTTGAAAGATTTTAAGTTTTTAATAAATAAATCTATCGCTTTTGTAACGTTAACTTTGTTATCAAAAAAAATATCTCTCCACATGATTTCATTTGAGGCAGCTATTCTTGAAAAATCTCTCAACCCTCCAGCACTGTATTTAATAAGGCCAAATTTAAGGATTTTTTCAAAATCTTGAGCTGATTTAACTAAATTATAGGCAATTAAATGCGGTAAATGACTTGTAATAGAAAAAACTTTGTCATGTTTTTCAGAATTCATAATAACAATTTTAGAGCCTATCTTTTTCCAAAAAGAAATTAAAAATTTTAAATTTTTAGAACTTGTTTTTTTATCCTTAATTAATACACACCATTTATCTTCAAACATATCAGCTTTTCCAAATTCTGGTCCACTTACCTCCGATCCTGCTATAGGGTGACTCCCTATCCAATTTATACCGCGCTTTAAAAATTTTTTAATAATTTTTGATGACTCTATTTTTGAAGAGCCTACATCAGTAATAAGTGTCCCTGGCGAAATAGTTTTATTAATTCTAAGAATAAGTTCTTTATATTCGCTCGTTGATGTACAAACAATCACTAAGTTTGAATTTACCAAACCATCTTTTAATGACTTAACAATTGTTCCAGGTAATCTGAGCCTTTTTATTTTAGCTATATTAGATTTTGATTTTTCATAAATAAATATTTTTTTCGCTATTTTTTTTTTTGAAATCTTCTTTACTAAAGAAGAGCCTAGTAATCCACAGCCTATAATTAATACGTTTCTCATTTTTTGAATATATTTTGTGTTGCTTTGATAAATTTTATATTTTCATCTTTTGACCCAATGGTTAATCGTAGCATATTTTTTATTTTATAACCTTCTTCAGTAGACCTTAAAATAATTCCTTTTTTTTTTAATTTTTCATAAAAACTTTTAGCTTTTAGTTTACATTTATTAAAGTTCAATAATAAAAAGTTAGCAGAAACTTTATTTGAACTAATATCATAATTACTCAAAAAATCTTTCAATTTTGTTGCATAAAAATAATTATGTTTTACTGACCGTGAAATAAATTTTTTATCCTTAAGCGACTCAATCGCTGCTTTTTGAGCTACTTCATTAACATTGAATGGAGGTTTAATAACATTCAAAGCATCAATAATTTTTTTTGATCCATATCCCCAACCAATTCTTAAAGATGATAATCCATAGATTTTTGAGAATGTCCTTAATATAAAAACGTTCTGCTTGTTTCTGAATAAATCCAAACCAGATTTATAATCTCTATTTTTCATGTACTCTGCATAAGCATCATCTATAACAAGTAAGATATTTTTTCTTAATCTTTTTCTTAAATCAATTAACTCAAACTCAGTCAAATAAGTTCCAGTTGGATTATTTGGATTAGCAAGAAATACAATTTTAGTTTTATTACCTACTTTTTTTATTATTTCCGAAACAGAAACTTTAAAATTTTTTTCTTTAGCAAAAACAACTTTTGCTCCAACTATTTTTGCATAAATTCTGTACATCAAAAAACTAAATTGGGGAAGTATTACCTCATCTTTTGGTTTAAGAAAAAGCTGACATAACATTTGAATAACTTCGTCTGAGCCAGCTCCACAAATTATTTTTTCTTTATCACAATTAAATTTTTTTGAAATTTGGCTTCGTAATTCTATAGACTTTCCATCTGGATATCTGAAAAGATTTAGTTTTTTATTTGATATTGCCCTCTTGGCCCTCACACTTACTCCAAGAGCCGATTCATTCGCTGAAAGCTTAATAATTTTCTTTAATCTCTTAACAGTTGATTTACCGGGTTGATAGGCCTCGATATTAAATTTTTTAAATTTTACAGTTGTCATCTTTTAAATTTTAGCCTCTTTATAAATAAAATAACAATTTTTCATATAGTATTAGTTCAAATATTTTAAAAATTGACATACTAAATAACATCTTGTACAAAATTTATGCGCTGATTTACCTGAATTGCGAGCGCTTTAAAAAAACCGCTAAAAAAGTTTTTTTTCTCACAATTCAACAATTAGCACTAAAAATTATGAATATTAAAGAGAATATAAAAACACTTATTATTAAAAAACCATTGAATCTTGATTGTGGTAAAACTATCAATAATTTTCCACTAGCATATGAAACTTATGGTTCACTTAATGAAAATAAAGATAATGCAATCTTAGTTTTTCATGCCCTAACTGGTGATCAATTTGTTACTGGTATTAATCCTATCACAAAAAAAGATGGTTGGTGGTCTTATGCAGTGGGTCCCAACAAATCAATAGATACAAATAAATATTTTGTTATTTGCGCGAATGTTATAGGTGGTTGTATGGGCTCATATGGTCCAAGCCACAAAAATCCTGATACAAATAAAATTTACGGCACAGATTTTCCTGTAATTACTATTAATGACATGGTCAACGCACAAGTAAATTTATTAGATTATTTTAAGATCAAAAAACTTTTTTCAATTGTTGGTGGATCGATGGGAGGAATGCAAGTTTTACAATTTATTAGTAATTATCCAGATAAAGCTAGCACAGTAGTTCCAATTGCATGTACTTCTAGTCATTCTGCTCAAAATATTGCTTTTAATGAATTGGGTAGACAAGCGATAGCATCAGATCATAACTGGTCAGACGGAAAATATTTATCTAATAATACTCTTCCTGATAAAGGATTATCAGTAGCGAGAATGGCTGCTCATATAACTTATTTGTCTAAAAAAGGTTTACAAGAAAAATTTGGAAGAAAACTTCAAGAAAGAGATGCCCTTAAATTTGGATTTGATGCCGATTTTCAAATAGAGAGTTATTTAAGGTATCAAGGATCAGTTTTTGTAGATCGATTTGATGCTAACAGTTATCTTTATATCACAAGAGCAATGGATTATTTTGATTTAGTTAAACAATTTGACGGTAATTTATCTAATGCATTTAAAAAAACTCAGGCTAAGTTTTTTGTAATATCTTTCACCTCAGACTGGCTTTATCCAACTCAAGAAAATAAAGATATAGTCATTGCTCTTAATGCAATTGGTGCTGATGTTGGATTTGTGGAAATAAAATCTGATAAAGGGCATGATTCTTTTTTGTTAGATGTTCCAGATTTTTTGAAAACTCTTAAAAATTTTTTAGATAAAGCTTACTTAGAAAGACAATCATGAAAACAGAATATAAAATAATAGTTGATATAATAGAAGAAAAAGCAAGAGTTTTGGATGTTGGATGTGATGATGGTACATTAATGCAGTCCTTAAAAAAAAATAAAAATGTTGATGCGAGAGGAATTGAGATTTCAAAGGATAAAGTTCAAACCTGTGTATCAAAAGGACTTACTGTAATTGAAGGAAACGCAGAATTTGATTTAAAACAATTTCCAAATGATTCTTTTGATTATGTTGTCCTAGGTCAAACTTTACAAGCCTTCGTAAATCCTGAAATTGTTATTAGAGAACTTCTAAGAGTCGGAAAGAAAGCTATCGTAACAATTCCAAATTTTGGTCATTGGAAAGTAAGATTAAATTTGCTTTTTAAAGGGACTATGCCTATCACAGAGTCATTGCCAAATGATTGGTATAACACCCCAAATATTCATATGTGCACAATAAAAGATTTTGTTAAATTTTCAAAAATTATAAATTTCAAAATCTTTAAATCTTTGGCTCTAAGTAATAAAAATATATCAAATATAAATAATTCTAATTTATTTTATAAAAATTTATTTGCAGAATTAGGTATATTCTTAATTGAAAAATATAATGAGAATAGAAATAATTAAGTGTTTACAAGACAATTATAGCTACTTGTTAATCGATGATACTAAAGGTATTGGATGTGTCATTGACCCTAGTGAGGCAGCTCCCATTATCAAATCTATTGAAAATAATAATATTGAATTGAAATATATTCTTAATACCCATCATCATTATGATCATGTGGGCGGTAATGTGGAACTAAAAAAAAAATATAATTCGAAAATAGTAGGATTTAAAGAAGATAAAAATCGTATTCCAGAAATTGATATACTTGTTGAGGATAATCAGAAATGGAAAGGTGAAAATTTTGAAGCGAAAATTTATCACACACCAGGTCATACGAGCGGCCATATTGCTTTTCATTTTTTTCAGGAAAAAAAAATTTTTACTGGGGATACCTTATTTTCTTTGGGGTGTGGTAGAATTTTTGAAGGAACTTACGAACAGATGTTCGATTCATTAAAAAAAATAAAAGAACTTCCAAAAGATACTCAAATATATTGTGGTCATGAGTACACATTACAAAATTCTAAATTTTGTGAATCAAATGATCCTGATAATTTAAATTTAAAGAATAAAATCATAAAAATTAGTGAAAATATAAAAAATGGTCAGCCTACTATTCCTTCCATTTTATCTGATGAAATAGAATGCAATATATTTCTTAAAGCTAAGGATGTTGAAAGTTTTTCAAAATTGAGAGATTTAAAGGATAATTTTTGATTTATAAAACTTGACTATAAGTTAGCTCAGACTATATTGCCTTATCAAAATTTAAAGTATTTATATGTCATTCGCAGTAATTAAAACAGGTGGTAAGCAATATAAAGTCAAATCTGGAGAGATTTTAAAAATAGATAAATTAGCAGATTCTAAACCTGACTCAAAAATAGAATTTAATGAAATCTTAGCATATGGAGACGATAGCAAAATAGAGGTTGGAGCCCCAATTGTAAATGGAGCAAAAGTTGAGGCTGACTTAATTAAAAATAGTAAAAATAGGACTATATTAATTTTCAAAAAAAGAAGAAGACATAATTCAAGAAGAAAAAATGGACACAGACAAGAATATTCTATGATAAGAATAGATAAGATTTTTTCAAAAGATGGTAAAATTCTTTCAGAAGCTGAAAAAGTTTCTAAGGTGACTAAAAAGACAGAAACAAAAAAAGAGGCTAGTAAATAACTAGAAATAATTATGGCAACAAAAAAAGCAGGTGGATCATCTAGAAATGGACGTGATAGTGCTGGACGAAGACTTGGTGTCAAAAAATATGGTGGACAATCTGTTATACCTGGAAACATTATTGTAAGACAAAGAGGTACAAAAATATTCCCTGGAGAAAATGTAGGAATGGGTAAAGATCATTCAATTTTTTCAGTAATAAAAGGTAAAGTAGTTTTTAAAAAAACAAAGTCAGATAGAACTTTTGTTTCAGTAAAACCCAATTAATAGTACAACTTAAACTATTGTTGTATTATGAAATTTTTAGATCAAGTTAAAATTTATATTAAAGCTGGAAACGGAGGAGATGGTTCTCCGAGCTTCAGAAGAGAAAAATTTATAGAATATGGTGGCCCGGATGGTGGTGATGGGGGGAAAGGAGGTTCAGTAACTTTAAGAGCTGAACAGAATCTAAATACCTTGATTGATTTTAGATATCAACAACATCATAAAGCAAAGAGGGGTGAAAACGGTGCGGGACAAAACCGAACAGGTAAGAGTGGTGAGGATCTAATTTTAAGGGTTCCTTTAGGAACTCAAGTTTTTGAAGAGGACAACAAAACATTAATTTACGACTTTACAAAAATTAATGAGGAATTTACTGCCGCTGCTGGTGGTAAAGGTGGATTAGGCAATACAAGATTCAAAAGTTCTACCAATAGGGCTCCAAGGAAATTTACAAAAGGAACTCAAGGAGAAGAATTTATAATTTGGCTCCAATTGAAAACAATAGCTGATATTGGAATTATAGGATTACCTAATGCGGGTAAGTCAAGTTTATTAGCATCAGTTACTAATGCAAATCCTAAAATTGCAAACTATCAATTTACCACTTTAAATCCAAATTTGGGTGTAGCGAGTTATGATGATAAAGAAATTACGATAGCAGATATACCAGGATTAGTAGAAGGGGCTCATAAAGGAACAGGTCTGGGAATTCAGTTTTTGAAACATATTGAGAGATGTAAGTCTATTTTACACTTAATTGATATTACAAGTGAAGATTTAAAAAAAAACTATCAACAAGTAAAAAATGAGCTTAAAAAGTATAGTAACAAACTCATTAAAAAAAAAGAATTAATTGTGTTGAATAAAATAGATCTTATTGACGAAAAAGAAGTCAATCACATAATTAAAGATTTTAAAAAGAATACTAAATCAGAAGTTATTGCTGTATCAACATTAAATAAAACCTCGGTGTCAAAAATCAAATCAAAATTATTGAATTATGTATCTTAAAAACTCAAAAAAAATTGTTATTAAAATTGGATCTTCACTTCTGGTTGATCAAGAAAAGAAAATAAGAAAAAAATGGCTCTCTAGCTTTGCGAAAAATATAAAAGAATTAAGATCGAATAACCAAAAAGTTATAATTGTTTCTTCGGGGGCAATAGCCCTTGGATGTAAAAAAATGAATTTTAGTAAAAAAAATCTTAAGCTGGATAAAAGTCAAGCGATTGCATCTATAGGACAAATTGAATTGATGAATTTGTTCTTAGAAACATTTTCAAAATATAAATTAAATATTTCTCAGATTTTACTTACCCTTGATGATACTGAAGAGAGAAGAAGATCAATTAATGCAAAAAGAACTTTTGAAAACTTATTCGATCTTGATTTCATCCCTGTTGTTAATGAAAATGATACTATTGCTACGTCTGAAATAAAATATGGAGATAATGATAGACTTGCTTCTAGAGTAGCTCAAATTACAAATGCAGATACCTTAATATTACTCTCTGATGTGGATGGTTTGTACACAAAAAACCCAAAAAAATTCAAAGATGCTCAATTGATTAAGAAAGTGATTGATTTAGACAAAGTTGTTAAAAGTATAAATATTAAAGGTATGACAGAATTAGGTAGTGGTGGCATGAACACAAAAATCGAAGCTGCTAAAATTTGTAATTTGGCTGGTTGCAATATGGTAATAGCAAATGGATTAAGTCTTAATCCTATAAATCGAATCCAGAATGAAAATAACTGTACTTGGTTTATTTCTAAAATATCTAAAATGCATGCAAGAAAAAAGTGGATAATCAGCTCAATTTCTCCTAAAGGTGAACTTATAATTGATGATGGGGCAAAAAAAGCTCTTCACAACGGAAAAAGTTTATTAGCGGCTGGAATTAAAAAAGTGGTCGGAAGATTTAATAAGGGAGACCATATCAAAATTTTAGATAATAAAAAAAAGGAGTTTGCTCGTGGTCTTAGCTCTTTTTCATCTAAAGAAATAAATTTAATTATAGGCTGTCATTCGAATGAAATACAAAAAATTTTAGGGTATGTGTCAAAATCAGAGGTAGTTCATAAAGATGATATGGTAGAAATCTAATGAAGAAAATATTAATTAACATCGGAACAAGATCAAAAGAAGCGTTTGCCCAATCAATAAATACTAATAAAAAAGATAAAATTTTAGGTGATTATCTTAAAATGATAAGGAAAAATAAGCATTTAATTCTTAAAGAAAATAAAAAAGATGTAGATCGGGCTATTAGAATAAAGCTAAGAGATAACTTAATAAATCGACTAATTTTAAATGAAAAAAAAATCTTGGGTATTATTAATTCAATAAAAAAGATAATTAAGTTAAAGGATCCAGTTCATAATGTTATTGAAAAATGGAAAAGACCTAATGGACTTGTATTTTCAAAAATATCAATCCCGATTGGAGTTATAGGAGTAATTTATGAAAGTAGGCCAAATGTAACTTCAGATGTTGCATCATTGTGTTTTAAATCTGGAAATCCAGTTATTTTAAAAGGTGGCTCTGAAGCCTTTTATTCTAATAAAATTTTATCAAATTTATTTAGAAAAGCATTGAAGATTAACAAGGTTAATCAAAATTTTGTTCAATTCATCGATATTAAGAATAGAAAAGTAGTTGATTTTTTACTCACTAAAATGATTAATTTTATTGATGTAATCATACCAAGAGGAGGAAAAAATTTAGTTAAAAAAGTGCAAAATATTTCTAAAATTCCAACTGTTGGTCACTTAGAGGGTGTTTGTCATTCTTATGTTGACAAAGACGCAGATCCCAAAATTGCAACCAAAATATTAATAAATGCAAAATTAAGAAATACAGCAATTTGTGGAGCAACTGAAACAATTTTGCTAAATGAGCATATAATCAAAAAATTTGGAACTCATATATTAAAAAAATTGGAAGAGAAAGGTTGTAAAATTATTGGTGACAATAAAATACGGAAAATTTATAAAGGTAAAATTAAAAAAGCATCAATCAAAGATTGGTCGAAAGAATATTTATCTTCTACTGTTTCTGTAAAGTCAGTCAAAAACTTACAAGAAGCTATTTCTCATATTAACAAATATGGAACTATGCATACTGATTGTATTATTACCAAAAACAAAAAATCTGCTAAAAAATTTTTAATGGAAGTTAAAAGTTCAATAGCAATGCATAATACATCTACCCAATTTGCAGATGGCGGTGAATTTGGATTTGGTGGTGAGGTTGGAATTTCTACTAATGTTCTTCCTCCCAGAGGTCCTGTGGGACTTGGACAACTGGTTTCCTATAAATATCAAGTAACAAGCAATGGTAAAATCAGAAAGTAAATTAGTTTCTAAAAAAAATAAAATTGGGATCCTGGGTGGATCCTTTGATCCTGCACACAAAGGTCACCTGACTATCTCAAAAGAGGCAATTAAAAGATTTGATTTACTTAATGTCATTTGGGCAATAACTAAAAAAAATCCTTTTAAAAAAAAAACACATTCAAGTTTAAATACTAGAATTAAGCATTGCAAAAAAATTATAGGCTATAGTAAATTAATTAAAGTAAAATTTTATGAGGATATAATTAACTCAAATAAAACTTTTGATTTAATTAATCATATTTCAAAGAATAAAAAAAATAAAATTTATTTTATAATGGGAGCTGATAATTTAATTAAATTTCATAAATGGCATAAGTGGAAATTAATTTCACAAAAGTGTAATATTGTTGTTTTTGATCGACATGGTTATAAAAAAAGATCTTTAAATTCAACTACATATAAAAAGCTAAACAATAAAAATTTAAAATTTATTGAATTTAACAAGGTCAATATTTCATCTTCTCAATTGAGAAAAATTTGATATGCTTTAAATAATTAATGGAAAAAACTTTAGATTTAAAAAAAATTATAATTAAAACTTTAGATTTAAATAAAGCCCTAGATATTGTTAGCATTGATCTTAAGGATAAAAGTTCCATGGCTGAATATATGATAATTGCTAGCGGTACTTCCTCGAGGCATATTCAATCACTTTCAGAACAGGTTTTAGAAAAATTCAAAGATTATGGAATGAAAGATTCTAAAATTGAAGGAAAAGATAGCACTGAGTGGAAATTAGTAGATGGAATAGACCTTATAGTACATATTTTTCATCCTGATAAAAGAAAATTTTATGAGTTAGAAAAAATATGGTCTGAATTTATACCAAAAGAAAAATTGATAATATGAAAAAAAAAATTTTTACTTTAATTATTTTAATTATTTTTAACATCTCAAATCTAAATTTTGTAAATTCTGCAGAAAATAATATTTATCAGAAAATAGACTTATTCGGAGAGGTATTAGAAAAAATTAATAAAGAATATGTAGATGAAATAAATCAGTCAGAAAGTATGGATTCAGCAATTAATGGTCTATTACAATCACTTGATCCTTATTCATCATATATGTCTCCAGAAATTTTCAATGAAATGCAGACTGAAACTAGTGGTGAATTTGGGGGCTTAGGAATAGAAGTGGGTATGGAGTCTGGAGTTGTTAAAGTCATTTCTCCTATTGATGATACTCCCGCATCAAGAGCAGGTATCAAAGCTGGGGATTACATAATAAAAATAAATGACATACAAGTTCAGGGAAAATCTTTAAGTGAAGCTGTAGATTTAATGAGAGGACCTGTTGGTTCGTCAATCAATTTGACAGTAAGGAGAATTGGTAAAAAAAAAGCTCTCAACTTTAATATTGTTAGAGAAATAATTGAGATTAGATCTGTAAAAGCTGAATTACTAAAGAAAAATATTGGATATATTAGATTAACTTCTTTTAATGAAAATAGTAGTGAACAAATCAAGGGTCAAATCAAAAAATTTAAAAATAATAAGAATATTAACTCATACATACTAGATTTAAGAAATAATCCTGGTGGATTATTATCCCAAGCAATTAGAATTTCAGATTTCTTTTTAGATAATGGAGAAATAGTATCCACAAAAAGTAGAAAAGCTTCTGAAAACAGAAAATGGTTTGCTAAAAAAGGAGACTTAATTGATGGTAAAACTTTAGTTGTCTTAATAAATTATGGATCTGCTTCGGCATCTGAAATAGTTGCTGGTGCCCTTAAAGATCATAAAAGAGCAATCATAATAGGAGAGAATAGTTATGGAAAAGGTTCAGTACAATCAATAATACCACTTCAAAATAAAGGAGCTATACGACTTACAATTGCAAAATACTACCTACCCTCAGGTAAATCAATTTCTGAAGTTGGAGTAAGTCCAGATATAGAAGTCAATGAAGACTCAGATAAATTTAGAATAAAGACTGAAACCGATAATCAATTAAACTACGCTTTAAAACTTTTAAACGGCTAAATGAAAGAAGAATTTAAGAATTTACCACTACGTAGTGGTGTAGGTATTGTTGTTTTAAATAAAGATAATAAAATCTTTGTAGCAAAAAGAATAGATAATCCAAAGAATTTTTGGCAAATGCCACAAGGAGGAATTGATGAAGGTGAGGATCATCTTTCAGCTGCACTTAGAGAATTAAAGGAAGAAACCAGTATTACAAAAGTAGAACTCATAAAAGAACTAGATGGCTTTATTACATATGAACTACCAGATCATTTGTTAGGAATAATTTGGAAGGGTAGGTATAAAGGACAAAGACAAAAATGGTTTTTAATGAAATTCACAGGAGAAGATAAGGAAATAAATATCCAAACGAAAAAACCTGAATTTCTAGAATGGAAATGGATTGACTTAGAAAATTTAACAGAAGTTGTGGTAGACTTTAAACTACATGTTTATAAAGAACTTAAGGAAAAAATTGGTCGAATAATTAATTGATTGATCTTAAAACTTCAACTTTTTGATCTACTAAATATTTAGTCTGATCACTTAAATCAGCTTTACTTGCCTCTTCTTCAGCTTGTTTAAGTAAATCTTCTTGTTTTGATTTATCTAAATCTGCAATATTAAATATTTTGCTGGTTAATATAGATAAATTATTATTCTTAAATTCTACAATACCATCTTCAACATAATAATTCTCATCTCCTGATTTTGAGGAAACCTTAATTATTCCCGGTTTTAAAAAAGAAATAATAGATATATGATCTTTCAAAATTCCCATTTCACCTTCAAATGCTGGAACTACTACTTCTGAAACATCATCCTTTACAAGGAAGGATTTTTCAGGATTTACAATTTCAATCTTAAATTCCTCACTCATTAGGCGGCAGCTTCTTTCTCCATTTTTTTTGCTTTTTCAATCGCTTCTTCAATCGTACCTACCATATAAAATGCTGCTTCAGGCAAATGATCATACTCACCTTTGCAAATAGCATCAAAACCTTTAATGGTTGAATCTAAATCCACTAATTTTCCTGGTGATCCTGTAAAAACTTCTGCAACAAAAAATGGCTGTGATAAAAATCTTTGAATTTTTCTTGCCCTTGCTACAACTAATTTATCCTCCTCAGATAATTCATCCATACCTAAAATAGCAATGATATCTTGTAATGATTTATAAGATTGTAATATTCTTTGCACATCTCTTGCCACTCTATAATGCTCATCTCCAACAATCCTAGGATCTAGGATTCTAGAGGTTGAGTCTAGCGGATCTACAGCAGGATAAATTCCTATCTCAGCTATTTGTCTTGAAAGTACTGTTGTTGCATCCAAGTGAGCAAATGACGTTGCTGGCGCAGGGTCAGTTAAATCATCAGCAGGTACATAAATTGCCTGAACTGAAGTAATAGATCCTTTATTAGTTGTTGTAATTCTTTCTTGAAGATTACCCATATCAGTTGCTAAAGTTGGTTGATAACCAACTGCAGATGGAATTCTTCCTAAAAGAGCAGAAACCTCAGACCCAGCTTGAGTAAATCTAAAAATATTATCTACAAAAAAAAGTACATCTTGCCCCTCTTGATCTCTAAAGTACTCAGCTACAGTCAATCCTGTAAGTGCAACTCTTGCTCTCGCTCCTGGAGGCTCATTCATTTGTCCATAAACTAATGCAGCTTTAGATCCAGGTCCGTCTTGTTTAATAACGCCAGATTCCATCATCTCATGATAAAGGTCATTTCCTTCTCTGGTTCTCTCTCCTACGCCAGCAAAAACTGAAAACCCACCATGAGCTTTTGCAACGTTATTTATTAATTCCATAATTAAAACTGTTTTTCCAACCCCTGCACCACCAAATAATCCTATTTTTCCTCCTTTTGCATAAGGGGCCAACAAGTCAATTACTTTAATACCTGTTACAAGTATTTCTGTTTCGGTCGACTGATCGTTGAATTCAGGAGCAGCTCTATGTATCGGCCAACTTTCTTTTGTTTTAACTTCACCTCTTTCGTCGATTGGTTCTCCAATGACATTAATAATTCTTCCTAGAGTTTCGGGTCCAACTGGAACTTGTATTGGTGCGTTTGTATTGATTACTTCATCGCCTCTTTTTAATCCTTCGGTAGCATCCATTGCAATTGTTCGTACCGTAGTTTCACCTAAATGTTGTGCAACTTCTAAAACTAGTCTGTTGTCTGCATTTTTACATTCTAATGCTGTCAAAATTTCTGGAAGTTCTCCATCAAATTTAACGTCTACTACTGCTCCAATAACTTGTGTAATTATTCCTTTGCTCATAATTATAAACTTTCTGCTCCTGATATAATTTCTATTAGTTCTTTAGTAATTGCTGCCTGACGACTTCTATTATACTCGATAGTAAGTTTGTCAACCATTTCACCTGCGTTACGGGTTGCATTGTCCATTGCACTCATTCTAGACCCTTGTTCACTAGCTGAATTCTCTAACATTGCTTTAAATATTTGTGTTGAAATATTTTTTGGCAATAAATTGCTTAAAATTTCATCTTCATCTGGCTCAAATTCATAACTTTCATCTGAACTATTTTCGTCTTCATCATTATTTAATGGTATAATTTGTTGAGCTTGTGGTATTTGAGTTATTACATTTTTAAATTGATTGTAAAAAATTGTACAAACATCAAACTCTCCAGCTTTAAATTTTTCAATTACTATTTTTCCAACTTTATCTGCATCAAAATAATTTGCATTTTTAGACTCTTTAAAAGAAATACTTTCAATTATTTTATCTCCGTAACCTCTCTTTAATTGATCATTTCCTTTTGATCCTACAGTTATAATTTTTAATTCTTTACCTTCGTTTATGATTTTTGCGAAATAATTTTTAGCTTTTTTTATTATGTTAGAATTAAAACCACCACAAAGACCCCTATCAGAAGTCATTACCACACATAAGTGAATTTTATCATTGCCGGTACCAGACAATAATTTTGGAGCATTTTCTTTGTCAGATATACCGTTAGAAAGATTTAAAATAATATTATTCATTTTTTCAGAATAAGGTCTTCCCTTCTCTGCGTTCTCTTGAGCTCTTCTCAATTTTGCTGCTGCAACCATTTTCATAGCTTTCGTAATTTTTTGTGTAGATTTTACGCTGGCTATTCTCTTTTTAAGATCATCTAAACTTGCCATATCTGATTAAGACTTTAAAGTTCCTTTCAACTTAGTAATTAATTCTATCAGTAATTTTTCTTTATCATCATCAAGTTTTCCTGAGCTTTGAATTGCTTCAATTATTTCAGGTTTATCTGATTTACATTTATCAATAATTTTACTTTCAAATTCTGCTACATCTTTTAAGTCAATATCATCAAGATAACCTTTAACACCACAGAAAACAGATATTACTTGCTCTGCAACAGTCATTGGAGAGTATTGCTTTTGTTTTAAAAGTTCAGTTAATTTAGAACCTCTATTTAAAAGTTGCTGGGTAGATGCATCCAAATCAGATCCAAATTGAGCAAACGCTGCCATCTCCCTATATTGTGCTAATTCTAATTTCATCGATCCAGAAACTTTTTTCATTGCTTTAGTTTGAGCAGATGATCCAACCCTAGATACAGATAAACCAACGTTTATCGCAGGTCTAATACCCTGGTTAAATAATTCTGTCTCTAAGAATATTTGACCATCAGTAATTGAAATTACGTTTGTAGGAATAAATGCAGAAACGTCACCACCCTGTGTTTCAATAATTGGAAGTGCTGTTAATGAACCTCCGCCATGTTCATCACTTAATTTGGCAGCTCTTTCAAGTAGCCTGCTGTGCAAGTAAAATACATCTCCTGGATAAGCTTCACGTCCTGGAGGCCTTCTCAAAAGAAGAGACATCTGTCTATAAGCAACAGCTTGTTTAGATAAGTCGTCATAGATAATCAATGCATGCATTCCATTATCTCTGAAATATTCACCCATGGCGCATCCTGTATAAGGTGCTAAAAACTGTAGTGGAGCAGAATCAGATGCTGTAGCAGCAACAATAGTTGTGTACTCCATTGCACCAGCTTCCTCTAATGTTTTTTGAATTTGTCTAACTGTTGATCTTTTTTGTCCAATTGCAACGTATATACAATATAATTTTTGTTTTTCATCTCCAGACTCATTTATTTTTTTTTGGTTAATAATTGCGTCCACTGCAACGGCTGTTTTTCCAGTTTGTCTATCACCAATAATTAATTCCCTTTGACCTCTACCAATTGGAACTAGGCTATCAATTGATTTCAAACCAGTTTGCATTGGTTCACTTACTGATTGTCGAGGAATAATTCCTGGTGCTTTTACTTCTACTCTAGTTTTTTTAATATTCTTATCTAATGCACCTTTTCCATCAATGGGGTTACCTAGGCCATCCACCACTCTTCCTAGGAGTTCTTTTCCTACTGGGGTATCAACAATGCTACCAGTTCGTTTTACTACATCTCCTTCTTTTATTTTTCTGTCATCGCCGAAAATTACAACACCAACATTTTCACTTTCCAAGTTAAGGGCCATGCCTTTTGATCCATCTGCAAACTCAACCATTTCACCAGCTTGAACATTATCCAAACCATAAATTCTAGCAATACCATCTCCAACTGACAGAACCTGTCCAACTTCTGAGACTTCAGTTTTATCACCAAAATTCTTAATTTGCTCTTTTAATATCTTTGTAACTTCTGAAGGATTTATTTCCATTTATGCCTCTATCATTCTATTTTCAATTTGTTGTAATTTATTTTTAATTGAGGTGTCAATCATAGTGCTCCCCACTTGCACTACCAAGCCTCCTATTAAACTTTCATCATGCTTGTAGTTTAATTTTATTTTTGAGCTAAAATTTTTACTTAACTCATCTGTGATTTTTGTAATTTCATCATTTGATAATTTTTTTGCTGATTTTAATTCTGCGTTGAGTTCACCTCGTTTTCTTGAACAAATTTCAATAAAACTTTTAAGAATACGCTCAATAAAAAAAAGACGTCTTTTTTTAATTAAGAAATTCAAAAAATTTTTAAACAAATCATCAAATTTATTATTTTCAGCGATTTTATGAATTATTTTTAAAAGATCTTCTTGGCTAATAGTTGGATCTTTAATCAAATTAAAAAAATCTTCACTTTGATCAATTAGATTTATGATGGACAAAGATTGCTCTTCTATTTGTACTAATAAATTATTTTCGTCTGATAGCTCAAAAAGTGCAAGAGAATACCTTTCAGCCGAAGTAATTGAAAATCTCTTATCTTTGCTCAACTTGTTTCCTATATAATATTGAAGATTATTTAAAAATCAGGCCCTAAATAACATATGACTCTTGTGTCTTCAAGTGACTGATATGTAAAAAAAGCTACTTTTTAAGCGTTAATTGAAGTTTATCGGATCAACATCAACTGAAAGTTTTATTCCAGAAGAAAATTTATATTTTGGTATAATTTTTGCTAAAGAATTCTGCATTTTCATAGATTTTGACCCTCTTACTAAAAATCTTATTCTAAATTTTTTTTTTAATCTAAATAATGGTGCATTCACAGGTCCCAAAATTTTTCCTTCTATTTTATTTTCAATAAAGTTTTTAAAATTGAAAGCTTCCTTTTCTAATTTATTTTCATTTTCCCCAGTTAAAATTAAAGAAATGAATCTTTGATATGGAGGAAGTTTATTTTTTTTTCTTATCTCTAGCTCTCTATCTAAAAAAATGTCTGGATTTTCGTTTGTTATTTCAGAGATCATTTTTGAATTATTTTCATAAGTTTGAAAATAAACTGTAGCTGGTTTGCCAGTTCTTCCAGCCCTGCCTGAAAGTTGATGATATAGTTGCAAATTTTTTTCAGCTCCTCTTAAATCATGACCTTGAGATGAAAGGTCGATATCTACAACAACTATACAATTTAAACTAGGAAAATGAAAACCTTTTGAAATTAGTTGTGTTCCAACTAAAATTTCTATTTCATTATTAATTATTTTTTCTATTTTTTCTTTTGAGTCTTTTTTATTCATTGTATCACTTGAAAAAATTTCTATTTTTTTACCAGGAAATTTTCTTTTTACCTCCTCAGAAATTCTCTCAACACCTGGGCCACTAAAAATAAATTCACACTCACCTTCTTTTGCACAATTTCTTTTTAAATCTGATTTAAAACCACAGTAATGACATAATAAATTATTTTTATTTTTATGATAAACTAGATTAATAGTACAATTGGGACATGAGTAACTTGTAAAACATTTGTTACATAAAGCATTTGGTGAAAAACCCCTTCTATTCAAAAAAAATAAAACCTGATCACTTTTTTCAAGATGAAAATTAACTTTTTCAATTATCTTATTTGACAACCATGATTGTTTCTCAAGTTTTGTATTATTTAAATTAATAATCTCATAATTAGGTAAGTCTGCATTTTTATATCTTTCGCTTAATCTTGAAACCTCATATTTACCTTTTTTAATATTCTCAAAAGTTTCTATAGAGGGAACTGCTGTAATTAAATTAATAGGTATATTTTCAAATGATGCTCTTGAAATTGCCATATCTCTCGCATTGTATGTTACACCTTCATCTTGTTTGAAAGATTGATCGTGTTCTTCATCAACAATGATTATTCCTAATTTTTTAAATGGTAAGAATAATGAGGATCTTGCACCAATTACAATTTTTATTTCACCACTAGAAATGCCACTCCAGATTATTTCTTTTTTCTTTTTTGAAATACCAGAATGCCATATAGCTGGATTAAATCCAAAGTATTCTAAAAATTTTTGTTCAAATTGACTAGTTAAACCTATTTCTGGCAGTAGAATTAATCCTTGAAAACCTTTCTCTATTAAAGGTTTTAATGCCTCAAAATAAACTAAAGTTTTTCCTGAACCAGTGGTTCCTTGCAAGACGTGAACTCTAAATTTTTTATTAGAACCATTCATTTTTTCTAAAGATTTAATT
This sequence comes from uncultured Pelagibacteraceae bacterium, assembly GCA_902515095.1. Lineage (GTDB taxonomy): Bacteria > Pseudomonadota > Alphaproteobacteria > Pelagibacterales > Pelagibacteraceae > Pelagibacter. The sequence continues at coordinate 24,540 of CABXTC010000008.1, read as the reverse complement.
TGGTTAATAGATAATGAAAATGAGTTTTTTTTTACTTTATTATTAAAGGTTTCATAAATTTTTTTTTCCTTTTTTTCTATTGCTGTGTTGCTTAATAAGACAAGCTTTAACACCATTCCTTTTGGAACTAGATTATAATCAGCAAACCAATTTAAAAAATTTATCGTATCTTTCTTTAAAGGAATTACATCTAATCTTTTTAAGATACTTTTTATTTTGAATTTCTTACTATCGTTTTTTTCAAACTCATCCCAAACCACACCTGTTATTTTAGATTTTCCAAAAGAGACTAGAACAAATTCTCCAACTTTAAGATTAATGTTGCTTTCATAAGTAAAAGGATGATTAAAAATATTTGGTAATAGAATCGGATATTTCATATCTTTATAATATGAAAAAAAATTAAGAGTGTATTGCTCTTTTATCTACTGATAGCGCAGCTTCTTTAACAGCTTCAGAAAAAGTTGGGTGAGCATGACAAGTTCTTGCAATATCCTCAGCACTTGCACCAAATTCCATAGCAACACCAATTTCAGCAATTAATTCTCCCGCATGGGGTCCAATTATGTGTGCTCCTAAAACTTTATCGGTTTGCGCATCTGCAAGAATTTTCACAAAACCTTCCGCATCATCGATAGCCTTGGCTCTAGAGTTAGCCATGAATGAAAATTTCCCAACCTTATAACTTTTATTTAATTCTTTTAATTGCTCCTCAGTTTTACCAATCGATGCAACTTCTGGTGAGGTATACACCACACCTGGTATTGTGTTGTAGTTTACATGTCCTGATTGACCCATTATATTTTCTGCAACCGCTATACCCTCATCTTCAGCCTTATGTGCAAGCATGGGTCCAACAATTACATCACCTATTGCATAAATATTTTCAACATTTGTTTTAAATTTATTATCAGTTTTTATTCTATTTTTTTCATCTAAGCTCACACCTACATTTTTTAAATTTAAACCTTCTGTATTTGGCTTTCTGCCAACTGATATTAAGACTATATCACATTCAAAGTTATTTTTATTTCCATCTTTATCAGTTGTTGAAACTACTGCGCCTGATTTGTTTTTTTGAATTGTTTCAACTTTATTTTGCATATTAAACTTTATTCCTTGTTTTTTAAGAATTTTCATAAATTCAGACGAAATTTCTTTATCCATACCAGGTGTTATATGATCTAGAGACTCAACAACTTCTACCTTAGCACCAAGTCTTGACCACACAGATCCCATCTCTAAGCCAATATAGCCTCCGCCAACAACAACCATTTTATTGGGTACTTTTTCTAATTTTAAAGCTCCAGTTGATGAAACTATTATTTTTTCATCTATTTCCACACCTGGTAAAGATACTGGCACAGATCCGGTAGCTATAACTGTTTTTTCAGTTTGAATTATTGTTTCTTTTTTTTGATCATCTTTTATTAAAATTTCATTATTTGACTTAAAACTTCCATGGCCTTTAAAATATGTAACTTTGTTTTTTTTTAAAAGGAATTCTACGCCTTTTGTAAGAACAGTGACTGCTCTGTCTTTGCTCTTCATCATTTTATCAAGATTTAATTTTACTTCTCCTATCTCAATACCTTTATTTGCCAAACCTTTAACTTTGTGAAATTCCTCAGACAAATTAAGTAAGCTTTTAGAGGGAATACAACCAATATTAAGGCATGTGCCACCAAGGGATCCTCTAGATTCTATGCATGCAGTTTTTAATCCTAGTTGTGCAAGTCTAATTGCGCAAACATAACCTCCTGGGCCACCTCCTATAACTACTGCTTGAAATTTTTCTGACATCCTAAATATCCAAAAATAACCTTCTAGGGTCTTCAAGACTTTCTTTGATCATTTTAAGAAAGGATACAGACTCTTTACCATCAATAATTCTATGATCATAAGATAAAGCTAAATACATTACTGGTCTTATCTTGATTTCACCATCCACTACAATTGGTCTATCAACAATATTATGCATCCCTAATACCCCAGACTGGGGTAAGTTTAGAATTGGAGTTGAAAGCATTGAGCCATAAACTCCACCGTTACTAATAGTAAAAGTGCCTCCTTGAAGATCTTCAATTACAAGTTTTCCATCTTTTGCTTTTTCAGAAATTTCTTTAATATTTTTTTCAATATCTGCAAAAGATAGTTCGTCTGCATTCTTTAAAACTGGAACTACAAGACCTTTATCTGTTCCAACTGCAAAACTTATATTATAATAATTTTTGTAAATAATTGTGTCACCATCTATTTCAGCGTTAACAGCAGGAAAATTTTTTAAAGCCACTATACAAGCTTTAACAAAAAATGACATAAAGCCAAGCTTTATACCATATCGACTTTGGAAATCCTCTTGATTATCTTTTCTCATGCTCATTATATTTGTCATGTCCACTTCATTAAAAGTAGTAAGTAAAGCTGCATTCTCCTGAGCTTGCTTAAGTCTTTTAGCTATAGTTTGCCTTAACCTGGTCATCTTAATACGCTCTTCTTGACCATATTTAATTTTTCTTTCTGAAGGTTGGGGATTAACTCCCATCAAACTTATTAAATCACCTTTCAGAATTCTTCCATCTTTTCCAGATCCTTTTACTGACTTAACGTCAATGTTGTTTTCATTCACCATTTTTCTTACAGCTGGAGATAAAGATTGACTTTCCTCAGAGAGATTTTCCTCTATTTGATTTTTTTTTATTTCCTCTGTTAAAACAAGTGGTTCCTCTTTTAACTCGTTACTATTATTCTTTTCCTCAAATATATCTAATTCAGCTTGTTCTTTAATTGGGTCTAACTTTATTACATTGTCTTTTTCTTTAGATTCTTCATTTTTTTGAAAATTTGAAGGCTGGATTTTCTCTATTTTATTTGATTTTTTAATTTCACCTTCAATTTCAGTAACTAAGCCTAAAATTTCACCCACTTTTACGGTCGAACCATCTTTAGAGTTAATTTCAATTAATTTTCCTGTAACAGGAGACGGTACCTCCAAATTAACTTTGTCAGTCTCTAATTCGACAATAGGCTCATCTGCATCAACTGTTTCTCCTTTATTTTTTAACCATTTAGATACTGTAGCTTCTGTAATGCTTTCACCTAAAACTGGGACTAATATTTTTTCACTCATTTTAAATTATTCAAAAACCTTCTTAATAATTTCTTCTTGTTGTGAAATGTGCCTTTTTGCATAACCAGTAGCTGGTGACGCATCTGGACTTCTTCCAATATAAGAAATCTTTTTATTATTAGCCTTTATATTATCTAATGTCCATTGGATATAATCTCTAGCAGAAAACCAAGCACCCATATTTTTTGGCTCTTCCTGACACCAATAAAATTTGGCTTTTTTAGCATAAGGTTTTAGCTCTTTTGCAAGTGTCTTAGCTGGAAAAGGATAAAGTTGCTCGATTCTATAAAATATAAGATCATCTCTTTTAAATTTTTCTCTAGCTTCAAGCAAATCAAAATAAATTTTTCCTGAACACAGAATTACTTTTTTAATTTTTTCCTTTTTTTTCAATTTAATAAAACCTTTTACTTTTGGATCAATTGCGTGATCCCACAAAACTCTATGAAATGTATTTTTTTTACTAAAATCGCTTAAGTTTGAAACACAATTTTTGTGTCTGAGTAAAGATTTGGGAGTCATTATAATTAGAGGTTTTCTGAAATCTCTATGCATCTGTCTTCTAAGTGCATGAAAATAGTTTGCGGGTGTTGTGCAATTCATTACCTGCATATTGTCATTTGAACATAATTGTAAAAATCTTTCTAATCTAGCAGAAGAGTGCTCAGGACCTTGTCCTTCGTAGCCGTGAGGTAATAACATAACTAATCCAGAAGCTCTTGACCATTTTCTTTCTCCTGAAGCAATAAATTGATCTATAACTACTTGAGCACCATTAGCAAAATCACCAAATTGAGCTTCCCAAATTGTAAGTGTATTAGGTTCAACTAAACTATAGCCATATTCAAAGCCTAGAACAGCTAATTCAGATAAAAAACTATCTACAATTTCAAAATTCTTTTGTTTTGTAGATATTTTGTTTAATGGAACATATCGAGAATTGTCTATTTGATTTCTTAATACTGAATGTCTTTGACTAAATGTGCCTCTTCCTGAGTCCTGACCAACTAATCTTACGGGATACCCTTCCTCTAACAAAGATCCAAATGCCAAAGCTTCAGCGGTGGACCAATCAATTTTTTCCTCATTATTAACACGTAATTTTCTATTTTCTAAGACTTTGGCGATAGTTTTATGAATGTTAATTTCTTTAGGTATTGTATTTATTTTTTCAGAAATATTTTTTAATCTTTTAACATCATAACCCGTAACGCCTCTTTTATCTTTTCCTCTCGCTGGTTTATATCTTGACCATGTACCCTCAAACCATTCTATTTTAGGTTTATAGTTTTTTGCATTCTTATATTGATCATCAAGTAATTCCTTAAATTCTTTTATAGATCTTCTAAAATAATCATCTGTAATTGAGCCATCATTTATTAATTTTTCACCATAAACTTTAATGGGTGAAGGGTGTGAACGGATTTTTTTATACATGAGTGGTTGAGTAAAAGACGGTTCATCCCCCTCATTATGACCAAATCTTCGATAACAAATTAAGTCTATAACAACATCTCTATTAAATTTTAATCTAAAATCAGCTGCTATTCTTGCAGCATAAACAACTGCCTCAGGATCATCGCCGTTAACATGGATGATTGGAGCTTCAACCATTTTTGCAATATCGGAAGGATAAGGTGAAGATCTTGCAAATCTTGGACTTGTGGTAAATCCTATTTGGTTATTTACTATAATATGAATAGTTCCACCTGTATTATGTCCTGGAAGACCAGACATCGCAAAACATTCAGCTACAACTCCTTGGCCCGCAAAAGCTGCATCTCCATGAATTAAAATTGGTATAACTTTATTTCTATCTTTATCCTTATGGAAATATTGTTTAGCTCTTGTTTGTCCTAAGACTACAGGGTTCACTGCTTCAAGATGAGATGGATTATCTGTTAAACTTACGTGCACTTGATTTCCATCAAATTCTCTGTTTGATGAAGCTCCTAAGTGATATTTGACATCTCCTGTGTCGTCCTCTGATTTTGAACTTATCTCTCCAGCAAATTCATTGAAAATTCTTTTATAAGATTTTTGTAAGACATTGGCCAAAACGTTCAATCTTCCTCTATGGGACATTCCTATTTTAACTTCTTTTACTTTTGATTGACCACCAATTTTTATTATTTGCTCAAGAGCGGGGATTAAACTTTCGCCTCCATCTAAACCAAATCTTTTTGTACCAACGTATTTTGTGTGTAAAAATTTTTCAAAACCTTCTGCTTGAATTAATTTTTTAAGAATGGCCTCTTTTCCATTCTGAGTAAATTTAAAATCATCTGCTTTTTCAACTCTATCTCTAAACCATTTTCTTTCAGTTGGATTTGAGATATGCATAAATTCAAAACCTAAGGATCCACAATATTTATCTCTTAAAAATTTTAAAATTTCAGAAATGCTAGAATATTGCCTATTAATGACTCCATCTAAAAAAATTTTATCATTATATTCCTCTTTATTAAATCCATATGACTCAGGATGGAGTTCTTCTAAATAATCAGCCTTTAAAAGACCTAGAGGATCTAATTTAGCAATCAAATGACCTCTCTGTCTGTAAGATCTAATCATAGCAACAGCTTTTATAGAATTTGCATTAGATTGTTTTGAAACTAATTCACCTTGATTTTCGTTACCATTATTTAAATTTTGTGACTTTTTAATAGATACTTTTTTTGATGGACTCCAAGAGGGTCCATTTATTTCATTTACAATTATGTCTGCCTCATCACCAATCTGACTAAAATATATTTTCCAGCTATCAGGCAAAGACGGGTCATTGTTAACAAACTTAAGATACATCTCTTCAATAAAAGCACTATTGGATTTACTTAAGAAAGCAGTTTTTTCAAATTCAAGATTTTTAGAAGATGACATCGCTATCAGTTAATATAGACCTAGAAAGAAATTTTTCAATTAGACAATTTATTTAATAATGTTTTTCCAATTTTTGATGGAGAGTTTGCCATAGTTATTCCACAATCTTCCATTTTTTTTATCTTTTCCTTTGCGCCACCTTTACCACCTGAAATTATGGCTCCTGCATGACCCATTCTTCGTCCAGGGGGAGCGGTCACACCAGCTATAAATCCAACAATTGGTTTTTTTATTTTATGATTATTAACGAAATCTGCAGCCTCTTCCTCAGCAATCCCGCCGATTTCACCAATCATTAAAATTGATTGAGTATCTTCATCATTTAAAAATAAATCTAGACAATCTATAAAATTCGTACCATTTATAGGATCACCTCCGATTCCAATACAAGTTGATTGTCCTAGCCCATTTTCTGTTGTTTGTGCTACTGCTTCATAAGTTAAAGTTCCAGATCTTGATACTATTCCAACTGTTCCTTTTTTATGGATGCTACCAGGCATTATGCCAATTTTACACTCATCAGGAGTTATGATCCCTGGACAGTTGGGGCCGATCAATCTACTTTTTGAATCATTTAATTTCTGTTTAACTTTTAACATGTCCTGAATAGGAATTCCTTCAGTTATACATACAATCAGTTCTATAGATGCATCTATTGCTTCAATAATTGCTGAGGCTGCAAATTTAGCTGGGACGTATATCATTGTTGCGTTAGCTCCCTCGGACTGTCTTGCCTCTTTCACTGTATCAAAAACTGGAAGGCCCAAATGTTTTTGGCCACCTTTTTTTGGTGTCACCCCACCAACTAAATTTGTTCCATATTTAATTGCTTGCTCAGAGTGGAAAGTTCCATGAGAACCTGTAAATCCTTGACAGATTAATCTAGTATTTTTATTAACTAAAACAGACATTTACTTTATTGCCTCAACAATTTTTTTTGCTGCATCATCCAAATTTTCAGCAGATATTAATTTTAAACCTGAATTATCTAATATTTTTTTACCTTCTTTAAAATTTGTGCCGGCTAATCTTACTACCAAAGGAACATTGATTTTCATTTCTTTTGCAGCATCTACAACGCCTTGAGCTAGAACATCACATCGCATTATGCCACCAAAAATATTGATTAATATACCTTTTACATTTTTATCTGACAAAATTATTTTAAAAGCCGCTGAGACTTTTTCTTTTGATGCTCCACCACCAACATCTAAAAAATTTGCTGGCTCCTCTCCATATAATTTTATTATATCCATAGTAGCCATTGCTAAACCAGCCCCATTAACCATACATCCAATGCCGCCATCTAATTTGATATAAGCTAGGTCATGCTTACTAGCTTCAATTTCAGTAGGATCTTCTTCATTCAGATCTCTAAGCTCTAAAATTTCAGGATGTCTAAATAGAGCGTTACTATCAAAATTAACCTTTGCATCTAAACAAATAATTTTCTTTTCTTTTGTGAGTATTAATGGGTTTATTTCAACCATATTTGCATCAGTTTCAACAAACATCTTATAGATTGATTTAATTAAAGATATTGCCTCGTTTTTTGTATTGTTCTCTAATTTAAATATTTGAATAATTTTTTCACACTCATCATTTGAAATTTCATCTTTTAATTCTACTTTAGTTGTCGAAATTTTTTCAGGTGATTTGCTTGCTACATCCTCAATGTCCATTCCACCTTGATCACTAGAGATAAAAGCGATTTTTGAAGAAGCTCTATCTACCAAACATGATAAATAAAATTCTTTCTCAATATCTGATGAAGCTTCAACATATAATCTTTTAACTTCTCTTCCTTCAGGTCCTGTCTGATGAGTTATTAATTTTTTTCCTAAAAGTTCTTTGGCTGATTTTTCAAGTTCTTCGAGATTATTCAGAATTTTGACACCTCCTGCTTTTCCTCTTCCACCTGCATGAATTTGAGCTTTTAAAACATATTTTTCTGTTTTTAATGACTTACATTTCTCTAAAAGTTCCTCAACCGTTAAACCAAATACACCTTCTGGCACAATTGCTCCAAATTTTTTTAAAATTTGTTTAGCCTGATGCTCATGTATGTTCATTATTTATTTAAATCTGCATCTATTTTAGACGCTGCTTCCCAGAGTTTTTTTACTGCATCAATTGAATGAAGAAACTCAGATTTTTCTTTCTCATCTAGGTTTATTTCCTCTATTTTTTCAACACCATTCTTTCCAACAATAATTGGAACTCCAGCGTATATATCATTGATACCATATTCACCATTCAAATATGCAGCACATGGAAGCAATTTTTTTTCATCTCTAAGATAAGCTGTAGCCATTTCAACTCCTGAAGCTGCTGGAGCATAGAAAGCCGAACCCTTTTCAAGAAACTTTACAATTTCAGCTCCACCATCCCTAGTTCTCTGATTGATTTCTTCTAATCTTTTTTGAGAAATTTTTCCCTCTTTAACTAAATCTAATAAAGGTTTTCCTGAAACTTTAGTAAATCTTGGAAGAGGTACCATTGTATCACCATGACCGCCCATCACCATTGCCTCTATTTCTTTAACCGGGACACTAAATTCTTCAGATAAAAATAATTTAAATCTAGAGCTATCTAATATGCCTGCCATTCCAACTACTTTATTTGGGGAAAGTCCTGAGAATTTTTGAAAAGCCATTACCATTACATCTAACGGATTTGTTATACAAATTACAAATGCATTAGGCGCATTTTCTCTAATTCCTTCCGCAACTTGCTTTATAATTTTTAAGTTTATACCAAGTAAATCATCTCTGCTCATACCAGGTTTTCTTGGTACTCCAGCTGTAATTATAATAACATCTGAGCCCTTTATGTCTTTGTAATCATCAGTCCCTGAAAATTTAACATCAAAACCATCTACAGATGATGATTGTGCAATATCTAACGCCTTTCCTTTTGCAATACCACTTGCAACATCAAATAAAACTACCTCATTTACTAATTCTTTTATTCCAATTAAGTGAGCTAAAGTCCCACCTATTTGACCTGCACCAATTAAAGATATTTTACTCATTGTTCATTATTTCATTGTTGGCATCACAAATTCAGCATTAGATCTAATTCCTGAGGGCCATCTTGAAGTTATCGTTTTTAATTTAGTATAAAATTTTATTCCTTCCATCCCATGCATGGCACTATCTCCAAACAAAGATCTTTTCCAACCACCAAAACTATGAAAAGCCATTGGCACAGGTATTGGTACGTTAATACCAACCATTCCAACTTGAATTTTGCTTGCAAATGTTCTTCCAGCATCTCCGTCTCTTGTATAAATACTTACACCATTTCCATATTCATGATCATTTATTAATTTTGAAGCTTCCTCAAAAGTTTTAACTCTAACTACTGATAGAACTGGACCAAATATTTCCTCTTTATAAATTCTCATATCTTTTGTAACTTTATCAAATAAACAACCGCCAATGTAAAAGCCATTCTCATATCCTTGTAATTTTAAGTTTCTTCCATCGACTACTAATTTCGCACCTTCTTTTACACCCAAATCAACGTAACTTTTTACTTTTTCTAAATGTTCTTTAGTGACCAAGGGACCCATTTCAGAATTTTTGTCCATTCCTGGTCCAACTTTTAAAGCCTCTGCTTTTTTTGATAATCTAGACACTAGTTCATCTCCAATATCGCCGACAGCTACAGCAACCGACTGAGCCATACATCTTTCTCCAGCAGAGCCATAAGCTGCACCCATCAAACCATTCACAGCACCGTCTAAATCACAGTCTGGCATAACCACTAAATGATTTTTAGCTCCTCCTAATGCCTGAACTCTTTTTTCATTTTTTGCTGAATTTTCATAAATATACTTCGCTATAGGAGTTGAACCAACAAAACTAACTGCTTTTATATCTTTGTTATTTAAAATTGCATCTACTGCTTCTTTGTCTCCATTTATCACATTAAATACACCATCTGGAAGACCAGCTTCTTTTAATAATTCTGCTAATCTTATTGCGCAAGAGGGATCTTTTTCTGATGGCTTTAATATAAATGTATTTCCACATGCAATAGCAATTGGAAACATCCACATCGGAACCATAGCTGGAAAGTTAAATGGTGTTATTCCTGCAACAACACCTAATGGTTGACGCATTGACCAGCTGTCAACATCTGTCCCTACGTTTTCTGAAAATTCTCCTTTTAGTAAATGTGGAATTCCACAAGCAAATTCTACAACTTCTAATCCTCGTGTTAATGAACCTTTTGCATCTTCATAAACTTTTCCATGTTCAGAGACAATTAATTTTGTCAGTTCATCAGAATTTTTTTCAATTAACTCTTTAAATTTAAACATTATCCTTGCTCTTTGAAGTGAAGGTTTTAATGACCATATTTCAAATGCTTTTTTTGCAATTACTACTGCTTGGTCTAAATCACTCGAGGAGGCAAGTCTTACTTCCTTCTCCTGTTCACCAGTAGCAGGATTAAAAACTTTTCCTTTTTTTCCTGAAGTTCCAGGAATTATTTTCCCACCTACAAAATGTTCAATTAATTTCATGAATAGGGTCTTTTAGAGTAAAAATTCTTATTAGTCTATTGTTTAAATATTAGCTGTTGCTAACATCTTTTTTATTTCAGCAATTGCTTTTGCAGGGTTTAAACCTTTTGGACATGCACTTGTACAGTTTAAGATTGTATGACAACGATATAATTTTAACTCATCCGCTACTTTTTTTAACCTTGCCTGTCTTTCTTCATCTCTGCTATCTACTATCCATCTATAGGCTTGCAGTAAAACGGCTGGTCCTAAATATTTATCTCCATTCCACCAATAGCTTGGGCATGAAGTGGAACAACATGCACACATAATACACTCATAGGCACCATCCAGTTTAGCTCTTTCCTCTTTTGATTGTAAAATTTCTTGAGTTTCAGAATTCGAATTTGATTTAAGCCAAGGTTCGATAGATTGATACTGTTTATACAATCCATCTAAATCTCCAATTAAATCTTTTTTTACTTTTAAATGAGGCAATGGATAAATATCTATGTCTCCATCTATTTCTGCGTGGGGTGTGGTGCAAGCTAAACCATTTTTGCCACCCATGTTCATTGCACAAGAGCCACAAACACCATGTGCACAAGATCTTCTGTAGGCAATCGTTGGGTCAATCTCATTCTTTATTTTGTTTAAAATGTCTAAAACTTTTGAAGGACAATTATCCATATCAACTTCATATGTATCAATTCTCGGATTTTCCTCTGTTGAGGGATCCCATCTATAAATATTTACTTTTCTTAGATTTTTAGAGTCAGTCTTATCTTTATAATATTTACCTTTTTTAACTTGAGAGTTTTTAGGCAAATTAATTTGAACCATTAATAAACTCTTTCTTGAGGAGGAAAATATTGAACATCATTTGTAAGTGTAGATTTATGAACCTCCCTATAGCTTATTTTTGTCTCTTTTCCATCACACCACGCAAGCGTATGCTGCATAAATTTTTCATCATCTCTTTTAGGATAATCCTCTCGAGCATGTGCTCCTCTACTTTCTTTTCTATTGTAAGCAGAGTCAACTGTCACCACAGCCTGTCTTATTAAATTATCAAATTCTAAAGTTTCTACTAGATCGGTATTAAATATTAATGATTTATCTTTTACTGACAAAGAATTTAACCCATCATAAGTTTTCTTTATTTCTTCAACTCCTTCTTTTAGAGTTTTTTCTGTTCTAAAAACTGCACACTTAGATTGCATTGTTTTTTGCATCGCCAATCTTAATTCGGCTGTACCTGTGTCTCCCTCTGCATTTCTAATTTTATCAAATCTATCAACACATTTTTGTGTTTCATGTTCACTAATTTCTTCATGTGGTGTTCCGGGTTTAACTAGCTCTGCAGCTCTTTTTGCTGCAGCTCTTCCAAAAACAACTAGGTCGATTAAAGAGTTGGATCCTAATCTATTCGCTCCATGAACTGAAACACACGCTGCCTCTCCAATCGCCATCAATCCGGGAACAGTCTTTTCAGAACCATTTACTGTTAAAACCTCTCCTTTATAGTTTGTAGGAATACCACCCATGTTATAATGAACCGTTGGTACAACTGGAATTGGCTCTTTAGTAACATCTACATTTGCAAATAATCTTGCAGCATCAGTTATTCCTGGCAATCTGCTTTCAATTATTTCTTTATCTAAATGACTTAAATTTAAGTGAACGTGATCTTGATCTTTCCCAACACCTCTTCCTTCATTAATCTCTATTGACATCGATCTACTTACAACATCTCTTGATGCTAAATCTTTTGCCTTTGGTGCATATCTTTCCATAAATCTTTCACCCTTAGAATTGGTAAGATAGCCTCCTTCACCCCTTGCTCCTTCTGTAATTAAAGTGCCATGACCATATATACCTGTTGGATGAAATTGAACAAACTCCATGTCTTGAAGTGGCAATCCAGCTCTTAAAACCATTGCGTTACCATCTCCAGTACAAGTATGAGCAGAAGTTGCTGAATAGTAAACTTTACCATAACCACCTGTAGCTATAATCACTGTGTGTGCTCTAAATCTATGAATTGTTCCATCATTTAAATTCCATGCTATTAAACCTTTGCACTCTCCGTCTTTCATTAAGAGATCTAGTGCAAAATATTCTATAAAAAATTCTGTTTTGTGTTTTAAAGCCTGTCCATATAAAGTATGTAAAATTGCATGACCTGTTCTATCAGCTGCTGCACACGTTCTTTGAACAATTCCATTTCCATAATTTTTTGTCATACCACCAAATGGTCTTTGGTAAATTTTTCCATCTTCTGTTCTACTGAAAGGCACACCATATTTTTCTAATTCAATAACTGCTTTTGGTGCTTCTTTGCAAAGGTACTCAATGCTATCTTGATCTCCTAACCAATCAGCTCCTTTGACAGTATCATACATGTGCCAACGCCAATCATCTTCTCCCATATTACCGAGTGCTGCTGAGATCCCTCCTTGAGCAGCTGAAGTGTGACTTCTCGTTGGAAACACTTTGGAAATACATGCAGTTTTTAAACCAGCTTCACTTAAACCTACCGCAGCTCTTAAACCAGAGCCTCCTGCTCCTAGAACAACGACATCATATTCATGATCAATTATTTTGTATGAACTCATAACTTAGTTATTAATATAATTGTAATTAATGGAATTACCACTGCTGAAGCGTACAAAAGCTTATTTGCGACATTTTTGAGTTTATAATTTGCTATATAATCTTCAAAAACCTCACTGATACTCAGCGCTGAAAAAAAATATGCATTTATAATAAATATACTAAATAAAAATTTAGATGATGAATTTGTAAAAAAATTTACAACATCGAGGTATTCTTGGTCGTAAAAATTAATTAGGTTTATAACAAACCACAGCATCAAAGGAACCAATGTTGCGCCACTAACTTTTAAAAAGATCCATTTTTTTGTAGCATTTATCATTTTAAAAAAAAATTTTCCCAATTAAATAGAATACAACAGTCAGGATTAATGATCCAAATATAACAATTAATCCTGTAATTTTTGTTGTTTTAATTTCAAACCCATAACCAAAGTCCATAATTAAATGTCTTATTTCGCTTAAAACCTGAAAAGAGAAAGACCAAGTGATAGCCAAAATAATAAATTTTCCTATTGAAGAATTTAATAACAAATTAATTGTTTCGTATTTGCTTTCACCAAGCAGAAGTAGTGATGCCCATAAACAGATTAATGTGATTACAACTATATTAATAATTCCTGTAATTCTGTGAGTGATTGATACTAAAGATGAAATATGCCACCTATAAATTTGAATATGAGGGGATAATGGACTTTTATTTTCCATAAAAGTTATTTTTAACTAATGCTTCAGCTATTTCTACTGCGTTCAAAGCCGCGCCTCGAAGTAAATTATCTGAAACAATCCATAAATTTAATCCATTTTTGACTGTTTTATCTTCTCTTATTCTTGAAATAAAAGTTTCATCTTTACCTTCTGCTTCAATAGGAGTTGAATATCCTCCATCAACTCTGTCATCTATTACTTTGCATCCCTCAAAATTATCAAGTGCTTTTCTTACTTCTTCTAAAGAAAAATTTTTTTCAAATTGAATATTTACTGATTCTGAATGAGAAACTGAAACGGGTATTCTAACACATGTAGCAGTTAAATTAATTTTATCATCTAAAATTTTTTTTATTTCATTGGTCATTTTAAGTTCTTCTTTTGTATAGCCATTTTCAGAGAATACATCTATATGAGGAATAACATTAAAAGCTATTTGTTTAGTGAAATTTACCGATTTTATTTTTTTGTTATTCAAGGCCAATTTGGTTTGATCTACCAATTCATCCATTGGTGCTTTACCACCACCAGAAACTGATTGATAAGTCGAAACTACTACTCTTTTAATTGTAAATAAATCGTGCAATGGTTTTAAAGCTATAACCAGTTGAGCTGTAGAACAATTAGGATTAGCTATTATATTTTTTTTCATATCATTTAAAGCCTCAGAATTTACTTGGGGTACTATTAGGGGTACTTCGAGGTCCATTCTGTAATAACTTGAGTTATCTATAACCAAACAATTTTTGGCAGCCTTTTCTGCAAATTTTTCAGCTACTTTTCCTCCAGCAGAAAAAAAAGCAATTTTTACTTTTGAAAAATCGAAACTTTCTAAGTCACAAACTTCGTATTCTTTATCTTTAAATTTAATTTTTTTTCCACTACTTTTGGATGATGCTACTAAATATAGATTATCAATAGAGAGTTCTTTTTTTTCAAGAACTTCTAATATTTTTCTACCAACGTTTCCCGTTGCTCCTACAATTGCTATATTCATGGTAATGTATTATTTTTATACTAAATGAAGGGTAAATCGCAAACTGTTCCTACAAATATTTTATCATTAATATCTATCTTAAATTGGGTTTTATTATCCCAATAAGGTTTATTAATCATGGCAATCCCAATAACTTTTTTAAGAGTAGGAGAATAGGTTGCAGATCTAACATATCCCACAACGTTATTATCATCATCTAGTAATGTCTTTTCACAATACATATCAATTTTATTATGATCAATCATAACACCCATTAGTTTTCTTTTAATTCCTTCTTGTTTTAATTTTTTTAACTTTTCTTTACCTAAAAAATTTATGTCACTATCTAAATTCACGAACTTATCAAAATTTGCTTCGAATGGATTATCTCTGTTATCAAAATCATTTCCATAAGAGAGTAATGCGGACTCTATTCGTTCTATTAGATTTGGACATCCTGCTTTGACATTAAATTCTTTTCCATATTCAAATAAATAATCATACAAATCTTGGCCGGCTAGATTATCTTCAACGTAAATTTCAAATCCACTTTGTTTTGACCAGCCAGATCTAGCAATAAAGTATTTTTTTTTCTTAAATTCATAGTATTTAAAATTAAAAAATTTTAATTGTCTTATTTCCTCACCAAATAATTTTGCCATCAAATCGTCTGAGAGTGGACCCTGGACTGCTAAAATATTCACGTTAGGTTCATGGATTTCTACATCAAATTTATTTCCTGCCGCTAATCCTTTTGCAAAAAAAATTACATCTGAGTCTGCAATTGATAACCACCATCTATCTTCAGCTAATTTATTGATAATTGGATCATTAACTAGAAGACCATCATTATCAATTAATGGTGCATAATAACATTTACCAACTTTTGATTTAGATAAATCTCTGCATGTCATTAACTGAACTAACTTTGCTGAGTCCTTTCCTGAAATTTCAACTTGTCTTTCTGCAGCAACATCCCATACCTGTACAAAGTTTTTCAAGTGTTCATAATCAGACTCTAAAGATTTAAATGATGCTGGCAGTAACATATGATTATAAACAGTATAGCTGCTCACTCCATGAGACTCTATCCTGTCAGTATAAGGGGTGCTTCTCAATCTTCTAGATTTTACAATTGGAAAATTTTTCATTTTTTTAAAAATTCTAAGATCTTTTCTCTCATTTCAAATGCTTTTTCAATCATAATCATGTGGCCACATCCATCAATTATATGTGTTGCCGAATTCTTAACTATATTTGCAAATTTTTTTCCACTTTCTAAATTAGCCATCTTGTCAAGTTCTCCCAATATAAAAATTGTTGGACAATTTATAGCTTGCGCTGCCTCTGAACCATTTTGATAATTATTACATGCAATAAGATCTACAGCTAAAATTTCGCTGATGTCTCTTGGTGATTGAATAATTTTTTCCAC
Organism: uncultured Pelagibacteraceae bacterium; assembly: GCA_902515095.1. Taxonomy (GTDB): domain Bacteria; phylum Pseudomonadota; class Alphaproteobacteria; order Pelagibacterales; family Pelagibacteraceae; genus Pelagibacter. The sequence continues at coordinate 8,283 of CABXTC010000008.1, read as the reverse complement.
TGGATTTCCACCAATAAATTTTTTTGACCCTTCATAACCCCATTTCATCATTAATTTAACAGCATCTGAATCTCCATCTGATGCTAAATTGATAAGATCTTGATGAACAGGCATTCGATAAGAACCTCCAACAAAAACAATTTTTTTTAATCTATCTTTGTATTTAAATGAATATTCTAAAGCTTCTAGACAACCCTGTGAATGACCAACTAGAATTATATTATTTAAGTTTAATTCTTCAAAAACTTTTTCTAACCAATCTGCAATTTTTTCAATACTATCTAAACATGGACCTTCAGAATTTCCGTGTCCAGGTAAATCAATTGATAAAACATTAAAATTTTTAATCGAAAAAAATTGTTCTGTAAGGGACCAGACGATATGTGATAAGCCACTTCCATGCAAAAATACTATGGTATCTTTAGAATTTTTTATGCCTTGCCCAGCATCAGAAGCATGAACACTTTTATTTTGTATAGTTATTATCAATCAATTACCTAAAATTTTTTTCTAAGCTCAAATTTTTGGATTTTACCTGTAGAAGTTTTTGGTAATTCACAGAAAACAACCTGTTTAGGAACCTTAAAACTAGCCAAAGTTTCTTTACAAAAGCTTATCAATTCTTTCTCTGTAGTGGGTTTGTCTTTAACCATTTCAATAAATGCACAAGGAACTTCTCCCCATTTTTCATCAGGTTTAGCTACTACAGCAGCAATTGATACTGAGGGGTGTTTACTTAAAGTGTTTTCTATTTCAATTGACGAAATATTTTCTCCACCAGAAATAATTATATCTTTTGATCTGTCTTGTATTTTAACATATCCATCTGGATGCATTACTGCTAAATCTCCAGAATGAAACCACCCTCCAGCCATAGCTTTATCAGTTGCAGTCTTATCTTTAAAATAGCCTTTCATAACTACATTTCCTCTAAGCATAATTTCACCAATTGTTTTTCCATCTTTTGGAACTTCTTTCATGGTTTCAGGATCCATAATTGCTGCTCCTTCAAGGTTAGGGTATCGAACTCCTTGTCTTGCTTTAATTTCATTTTGCTTTTCTTCGTCAAATTCATTCCAATCATCATTCCAAGCACATTGAGTGACATGACCATAGGTTTCTGTTAAACCATAAACATGCATTACTTCAAAACCAAGTTCTTTCATTTTTTTGAAAATTATACTTGGAGGTGGAGCACCTGCAGTAAGCACATGAACTTTATTTTTTAATTTTTTTCGTTCACTTTCAGGAGCACCAGTTATCATATTTAATACAATTGGAGCACCTCCAAAATGAGTAACATCATATTTGTCTATTAACTCAAAAATTTTTTTGACATCTATGTTTCGTAAACAAATAGTTCTTCCGTTCAACATTGGAACTGTCCAGGGGTAACACCAACCATTACAGTGAAACATTGGAACAATTGTTAAAAAATTTAATCTATTAGGCATATTCCAGGCAACAGCACTTCCAGTTGACATTAAATAAGAGCCTCTATGATGATAAACAACACCTTTAGGGTTTCCAGTAGTACCAGAAGTATAACTTAAAGATATAGCCTGCCACTCATCTTCAGGCATTTTCCAAATATAGTTATCATCACCTGTATTAAGAAAGTTTTCATATTCTAAATCACCAATTTTTTCTAATTTTGATTGATCAGCAAATTTATCGTGAATATCAATTATTGTTATTTTTTTTTCTAATTTACTCAAAGCTTTTTTTACTTCTAAATGAAGCTGTCTATCAACTACCAATACTTTTGCATCGCTATGACTCAGGATGTAAGAGATAGTATTTGCATCTAATCTAATATTAATTGTATTTAGCACGGCACCTGTCATAGGAACAGAATAGTGGGCCTCAAAAATTTCAGGAGTATTAAAAGCTAAAAACGATACAGTATCTCCCTTTTTAATACCAATTTTTTCTAAGGCACTAGCAAATTTAGTCGCTCTTTTATAGACATCACTCCAAGTATATTTTCTATCCTCATATACTATTGCCTCATAATTTGGGTAAACATCTTTTGCTCTCTCTAAAAAAGATAAAGGTGTTAGAGAAACATAATTTGCAGCATTTTTGTCTAAATTTGTATCATAATGATTCATCTTAATTAAATTTAAAATTCATTATATTTGAGCTTCCAGAAATAGCAGATTTATAATGTTGCTCAGCTCTAGGTAGAACTTTATCAAAATAAAATTTTGCGGTATTTATTTTATCGTCATAAAAATTTTTATTTTCATTATAATCTTTGAAACTTACATTCAGTACTTTTATCCAAGCATAAGCAATAGCTACAAAACCAAGAGTTTTCAGATAATCATTTGCTGCGGCACTAACATCATCTTTATTTATTTTAGTTTTTTCATCTATCCATTCACTAAACTTGGTCAAAATATCTAGATAATACTTAAATTCCTTTGTAAATGGCTTAATCTTCTCACTATCTAAATCGGTCTCAGATTTTATTAAATCTATAAATTTATTAATTATATCTCCATTTTTATTAGATAATTTTCTAAAAACTAAATCTGCAGCTTGTACTGAATTTGTACCTTCATATATTGGAGTTATTCTATTATCTCTATACAGCTGTTCAATTCCTTGGTCTTTTGTATAGCCATAACCTCCATGAATTTGCATTGCATCATTTGTAATTTCCATACCCAAATCAGTAAACAATGATTTCACCACTGGGGTCATTAAAGAAACAAAATCTGATGCCTCCTGACGTACTTTTTCATCTTGGTGATTTAAACTTACTTCAGTCTGCTGAGATAACCAAAAACATAAAGCTCTCTCACCTTCGATAATTGATTTCATGTTCAACAAAGATCTTCTTATATCTGCATGTTCAATTATATAATCAGCACCATTGGTCGATTTAGTTTTATTTGTCTTACCTTGTTTTCTCTCTTTTGCATAAGCAAGTGAGTTTTGATAAGCAATTTCTGATATTCCCAAACCTTGAATTCCGACAACTATTCTTTCTAGATTCATCATTGTAAACATTGCGTTTAAGCCTTTGTCTTTTTTACCAATCATATAACCAGTAGCTTCATCAAAATTTAATACACATGTTGCTGAACCTTTTATACCCATTTTGCTTTCAATAGATCCTGTTGATATCCCGTTTCTAGGACCAATACTTCCGTCATCATTAACTGTAAATTTAGGAACTAAAAATAAACTTATACCTTTTGTGCCCGCTGGTGAGTCTGTTGCTCTAGCAATTACCAAATGAATAATATTTTCTGTTAAATCGTGATCACCTGATGTTATAAATATTTTCTGACCAGTAATCTTATATGTTCCATCACTTTGTTTTTCTGCTTTTGTTTTTAAAAGTCCTAAATCTGTTCCACAAACTGGTTCTGTTAAGCACATAGTGCCACTCCATTTACCCTCGACTATCTTTGGTAGATATTTTTCTTTTAGTTCATCTGATGCATGATGATTAATACAATTATATGCGCCTATGCTCAGTTCACTATAAAGTTTAAATGATAAACTTGCTGAAGACAACATTTCATCAAAAAATGCACTCACTGTTTTTGGCATACCTTGTCCACCATATTTTGGATCACAGGATAACGAAGTCCACCCATCTTCAATATATTTTTTATATGCCTCTTTATATCCTGGAGGAGTTCTTACCACTCCATTTTCTAAAACTGCAGGATTTTCATCTCCTGCTTTTGCAAGTGGTAAAATTAAGTTTTGATTTATTTTTGCAGCCTCTTCTAAAATATCTTTAACTAAATCCGAACTTACCTCTTTATACTTTTCTAATTCATTATATTTCTGATTGTCTCTTAATTTTTCAAAAAGAAACATCATGTCTTCTACAGGTGCTGTATAGCTTGGCATAATATGATTTTAAGATAATTAATTAATTATTGCAATTTTGAAATGATCGCATCACCCATTTGAGAAGTGGAAACCTCTTTCATGTTATCAGACATAATATCTTTTGTTCTTAATCCATCATTAAGTGCGTCCTGAACAGCTTTTTCTAAGGCTTCTGCCTCTTTATCCAAGTCCAAAGAGTATCTGAGGGCCATTGCAAAGCTTAAAATTGAAGCAATAGGATTAGCAACCCCTTTACCAGCAATATCTGGGGCTGAACCATGAATAGGTTCATACATAGCTCTCATTTCTCCATCTTTATTTTTTGCACCTAATGATGCTGAGGGTAATAAACCTAGAGATCCAGTTAACATAGATGCTTCATCTGACAACATATCACCAAACAAATTATCAGTTAATATGACATCAAATTGTTTAGGATTTCTTACTAATTGCATTGCACAATTATCAGCAAGCATATGACTTAACTCTATATCTTTATATTCTTTATCATGTAGTGATTGTACTTCTTCTTTCCAAAGTTGACCTGCCTCCATAACATTCGATTTTTCACAAGATATAACTCTATTTGACCTTTTTTTTGCTAGGTCAAATGCGATTCTAGCTACTCTAATTATTTCGCTACTTGTATATGTGTGTGTATTAATTCCTTTTCTTTCACCATTCTCTATTGGCTTTATTCCTCTTGGTTCACCAAAATATACACCACCTGTTAATTCTCTCACTATCATGATGTCTAAACCTGAAACAATTTCTGGTTTAAGAGTTGAGGCACTTACAAGCTGTTCAAAACATATTGCGGGTCTTAAATTTGCAAAAAGTTTCAATTCTTTTCTTAATTTTAAAAGAGCTCTCTCGGGTTTTTTTGAAAAGTCAATATCATCCCATTTAGGACCCCCAACAGCACCTAACATTATCACAGCACTTTCTAATGCTTTATAGAAAACCTCATCAGTTAAAGGTATTCCGTGTTTATCATAGGAACTTCCACCAACTAAATCCTCATCTATTTCAAAATCTAAAGATTTTTTATCATTAAACCAATTAATTACTTTTCTTACTTCTTTAGTTACTTCAGGACCAATTCCGTCTCCTGGAAGTAATAATATTTTTCTATTTTTTACTTTAATCATTAAATATCCATGGCTTTTTAGCTTTCAATTCTTTCTCAAAATTTTCTATATTATCTGATTTTTTAAGTGATAACGCTATATCGTCTAATCCCTCTAATAGACACTTTTTTTTGAATGAGTCTACATTAAATTTTATCTCATTGTTTCCAAAGATAATCTTTTCTTCGTTAAGGTCTATTGAAATTTCTTCCTTTCTTTTTGCATATTCTGATAACTCTTTAATTTTTTCATCATTAAGAATAATTGGTAAAATCCCATTTTTAAAACAATTGCTATAAAAAATATCAGCAAAACTTGAACTTATCACACATGTTATACCAAAGTCTAATAATGCCCATGGAGCATGTTCTCGAGATGAACCACATCCAAAATTTTTACCTGCAATTAAAATTTTTGAATTATTGAATGGATTTTGATTTAAAACAAAATCACTAATTTCATTACCTTTATCATCGTATCTCATTTCAAAAAATAAATTTTTACCTAAACCTGTTCTTTTAATTGTTTTTAAAAATTGTTTTGGAATGATCATATCCGTATCAATATTAACTATTGGTAGATATGCTGGTATGCTTTTTAATGTATTAAATTTTTGCATACTAATTCTGGAATTTTCTCACATCATCAAGATTACCAGATATTGCTGCTGCTGCTGCCATACCTGGGCTTACTAAATGTGTTCTGCCACCTCTTCCTTGTCTACCTTCAAAATTTCTATTGGATGTCGATGCACATCTTTCTTCAGGTTTTAATTTATCTGCATTCATTGCTAGACACATTGAACAGCCTGGTTCTCTCCATTCAAAGCCAGAACTTAGGAAAATTTTATCTAGTCCCTCTTGCTCTGCCTGCTCTTTTACTAATCCTGATCCGGGAACAACCATAGCTTGGACATGAGAGGCTATTTTTTTATCCTTTAAAATTTTTGCTGCTTCTCTTAAATCCTCAATTCTGCCATTAGTGCAGCTTCCGATGAAAACTTTATCAATTTTAATGTCTTTCGCTGCCATATCTGGTTTCAAACCCATATAGTTTAATGCTCTTTCTAAAGAATTTTTTTTATCTTCATCCTTCTCATTTCTTGGATTTGGTATTTTTTCATCAATTGTAATTACATCCTGGGGTGATGTTCCCCAAGTTATCATTGGTGAAATTTCATTAGCAGTTAAATTTATTTCTTTATCAAACTTAGCACCATCATCAGTATTTAAATTTTTCCAATTTTCCAATGCTCTGTCCCAATTTTTTCCTTTAGGAGACATTGGTCTACCTTCTAAATATTTGAATATCTTTTCATCAGGAGCTATCAGACCTGCTCTAGCACCACCCTCTATTGTCATGTTGCAAATTGTCATTCTGTTCTCGACAGTTAGTGATTTGATTAAATCACCCGCATATTCTATTACACATCCTGTTCCACCAGCAGTGCCTATTTTTCCAATTATTTGAAGAATTACATCTTTTGATGTTACACCTAATGGAAGTGTGCCGTTGACGTTAATTCTAAAATTCTTAGCTTTTTTTTGTAATAATGTTTGAGTTGCTAAAACATGCTCTACCTCTGAGGTTCCAATTCCAAATGCTAGTGCGCCAAACGCACCATGAGTTGCTGTATGACTGTCACCACATACAATAACTGTACCAGGTTGAGTAAAACCCTGCTCAGGACCAGTTACATGAACAATTCCTTGTCTCTTATCATCCATTCCAAAAAGTTTAATACCAAATTCTTTGCAATTTGCCTCTAAAGTTTCAACTTGAATTTTAGAATCATGATCTGAAATACCTTTTGACCTATCAGTCGTTGGAACATTATGATCTGCAACTGCAAGTGTTAATTTTGGATGTCTTACTTTACGATTAGAATTTCTTAATCCTTCAAAAGCTTGTGGACTAGTAACTTCATGAACTAAATGTCTATCAACAAATAATAGTGCTGTTCCATCTTCTTGTTGATGAACTAAATGTTCTTTCCAAATTTTATCGTAAAGAGTATTGGGCATTGAGAAAAAAATTATTTTTTTTCTTGTAAATTTTCAAGTTTTTTTTCAGTTTTATCTTCAACCGCAGAAGCTTCTTTTTTTATCTCTGCCTTTGAGGTTTCCTCTATTTTGGGCTCAACTGCTGGTGAACCCTCTTTAGCTGTCTCTATTGAATTCTCTTTTGCAGCCGGTGCTAAGTTTTCCTCAGTCACAGTCTCAGGTTTCACGTCAATATCGATACCGATTTTTTTTCTGATTTTTTCAGCAATTCTTGCAGATTTACCAGTCCTATCTCTTAGATAGTAGAGTTTTGCTCTTCTTACTTTACCTGAACGAATTACTTTAATTGTATCTATTACAGTGCCATATAACGGAAAAGTTCTTTCCACACCTTCTCCAAAAGATATTTTTCTGACAGTAAAAGATGAATTTATATCTCTACTTTTTTTAGCTATACAAACACCTTCAAAATATTGAATTCTATCCTTTTTTCCTTCAGTAATTCTGACACCAACTTTTACAACGTCACCAGGAAAAAAATCAGGTATTTTTTTTTCTGAAAGAATTTTTTTAACGTTATTTTGGTTAATTTCTTCTATTGTTTTCATTTTAAAATTTAACAAATTAATTTTTTTTATATTTATGCCACAAATCTGGTCTACGGTCGCGTGTTATAGCCTCAGATTGAGATAAACGCCAGTCTTTAATTTTAGCGTGATCACCCGATAATAACACATCTGGCACTGATTTTTGCTCCCAAATCTGTGGTTTTGTATATTGTGGATACTCCAAAAGACCATTTTCAAAAGTTTCCTCAGAAGCTGATTTATCGTTACCTAAAACTCCAGGCAAAAGTCTCAATACACTATCAAGAACTACAAGCGCAGCAGTTTCTCCGCCTGACAACACATAGTCTCCTATGCTAACCTCTTCAATATTTCTTGTGGATAGTACTCTCTCATCGACTCCTTCAAAATGTCCACAAATTAAAGAAAATGATTTTTCTAATGATAAATCTTGAGCAAATTTTTGATTAAATACTTTGCCTTTTGGTGAAAGGTACAAGACTCTATCTCCTTTATTTACATTTTGATCAATAGAATTTGCTAAGACATCTGGTTTTAACAACATGCCTGTTCCACCACCATAAGGAGTATCATCAACCGTTTTGTGTTTATCTGTTGCTGCATCTCTAATATTTATTACGTTTAAACCCCACAATTTTTTAGACATTGCTTTTCCATAAAGTCCTTTCCCTAAAGGACCAGGAAAAATATCTGGATAAAGTG
>CABXTC010000007.1 GCA_902515095.1 uncultured Pelagibacteraceae bacterium | reverse complement strand
TCTTTTTTTCTATCTTTTTTTGGAATTGCTTTTTGGGGATTATTACCATTGGCAGGCATCGGCATCAATTCATTCTCACCTAAAATTCTAGCTACTCTTGTTGTGGGTTGAGCGCCTTGACCTAACCAGTATTTTATTCTTTCAGCCTCTAGTCCTATTCTTTCTTTTTTTTCTTTTGGTAAAAGTGGATTAAAAAAACCAACTTTTTCTATAAATCTACCATCTCTAGCAAATCGGCTATCAGCTACAACAACCTTGTAAACAGGTCTCTTTTTTGTACCACCTCTAGATAATCTTAGTTTTAACATTTACTCTCCTTTTTATTTTAATTGATTAAATAACTCTGGAGGTATTCCTTTGTCAGACATACCTTTCAGATTTCCTTTTGACATCTTCTTCATCATTTCAGACATCATTTTAAATTGTTTCAACAATTTATTGATAGTGGCTGGATCAGTCCCTGAACCATTAGCAATTCTTTTTTTTCTAGAACCATCAATTATTTTTGGGTTCTCTCTTTCTTTTATTGTCATTGATAAAATTATAGCTTCGTTTTTTGTAATAACACTCTCATCAATACCAGCTGCATCCATTTGAGATTTAACTTTCGAAACACCAGGCATAAAGGACATGATGCCTTCGATACCCCCCATTTTTTTCATTTGTCTTAGTTGAGTTAAATAATCTTGCATCGAGAACTGTCCTTTTTTTAAATTTTCTTCCGTTTTTTTAATATTTTCTTCTCCAAGATCTTGAGCCGCTTTTTCAACAAGAGAAACAATATCTCCCATTCCAAGAATTCTATTTGCAATTCTATCTGGATGAAAAACTTCAAGATTTTCAATTTTTTCACCAATACCTAAAAATTTAATTGGGACCTGTGAAACAAATTTCATACTTACAGCAGCTCCACCTCTCGCATCACCATCTGCTCTTGTTAAAATAATTCCTGATAAATTTACTGTATTATTAAATTCTTTTGCTACTGACGCAGCTACTTGCCCTGTAAGTGAGTCTGCAACTAAAAAGGTTTCTGCAGGTTTAATTATATTTTCAATTTGTTTAATTTCACTCATCATCTGCAAATCTATTTGTGTTCTTCCTGCAGTATCAAATAAGATAATATCAGCACCATTCAAATTTGCTGCACTAATTGCTCTTTGGCAAATATCGCCAGGTTGTTGGCCTTCAATTATTGGAAGGGTTAAAATATTATTTTGTTCACCTAAAGATTTTAATTGCTCTTGAGCTGCTGGTCTATAAATGTCTAAACTGACCATCATCACTTTTTTTTTTTTTGTATTTTCTAAATATCTTGCAAGTTTAGCTGTTGTGGTAGTTTTACCAGAACCTTGTAACCCAACTAACATCATTGGTACTGGTGGAACGGCATTTAAATTTACATCATTATTTTTTTCCCCTAAAAGATTTACTAATTCATCATAAACAATCTTCACCACCATATCCCCAGGGGATGTTGATCTGATAATTTCTTGACCTAAGGCTTTTGGTTTAACTTTTTCAATAAAATTTTTAGCAACTTCAAGAGACACATCAGCCTCTAGTAAAGCTTGTCTTATACCTCTTAATCCTTCATCAACCTGATTTTCATCAAGTGATGGGGCTTTTTTTAAAGAGGAAAAAACTTCCTCAAATTTATTTGTTAAATTTTCAAACATATTTATTTCACACAGCAGTAATCGCACTAGTGGGCGAACCCTCGCTGACTAGTGTCGATCTCTTTGTTTCCAAAGACACCGCAAATTTAATGTTTTTGCGGAAACTGGCACAAACTATAATAGAGGTTCAAAAAGTCAATAAATAAGTTAAATAACTATATATGGACTTCAAAGCTTTTAAAATGGATGGATTAGGCAATGACTTTGTAATTGTTGATAATAGACAAAAAATTAACAATTTAACAAAAGATCAGATGGTTAAAATTTGTGATAGAAATTTTATTGGTTGTGATCAACTAATATTTATTGAGCCAGATAGTTCTGCAGATGCAAGTTTGAGATTTTTTAATTCAGATGGAGGAGAATCTGGAGCTTGTGGGAATGGAACAAGATGTGTTGCAGATTTAATCTCAAAAGAGAAAAATAGTAATTCTATAGTTTTAAATACACTATCAGGAAAATTAAAATCTCAAATATTGGAAAAAAAAATTGTTATAACTGAAATTGGTAAAGCTAAATTAAAATGGAACGAAATACCTTTATCAAAAGAGATGAATACAAAAAATTTAAATATTAAAATTATCGACAAAAATAATGATGAGCATTTAGGTGGAACAGCAATTAATGTTGGTAATCCACATATTGTTTTTTTTGTAAAAAAGATTGAAGATTTTAATATAGAAACTGTTGGTCCTGAGATAGAAAATCATGAGTTATTCCCTGAAAAATGTAACGTAACAATTGCACAAATTATCAATAAAAATTTGATCAAAGTAAAAGTGTGGGAAAGAGGAGCTGGTCTCACTAAAGCGTGTGGAACTGCAGCATGTGCTACTGCATATGCTGGTAAATTAAACAATCTTACAGAAAATAAAACTGATATAGAGTTTTCTACTGGAAAATTATCAATTTTAATAGATGAAAATAATTCTATTCATATGAAAGGACCCGTCTCGGATATTAAAGAAATTAAGATAAAATTATAATGGGTATCTTTGATAAATTTAAAATTGGATTTCAAAAGAGTGCATCAGCTTTCACGTCTGGACTTAAAGAAATAATTGTCAAAAAAGAAATTGATGATGAAAATTTGAATAAAATTGAGGAATTTTTAATTCGATCAGATGTAGGAGTTGAGGCCGCCTTTGAAATAAAAGAAATAATTTCAAGAAAGAAAATTGATCCAAATAAAGATTTAACTAAAGAAATAAATTCAATTTTAAAAGAATATATAATTTCTTTGATGAAACCTTTGGAAAATAATTCTTTTTTTGAAAAAAAAGAAAAACTCAATGCAACTTTGATTTCTGGAGTCAATGGGGTAGGTAAAACAACAACTATTGGTAAAATAGGAAAAATATTGAAGACTAATGGCAATAAAGTTATGTTTGCAGCATCAGATACTTTTCGAGCTGCTGCAATTGAACAATTGGAAAATTGGGCAAACAGAGTTGAGGTTCAAATAATAAAATCATCCCAAGGTGCCGATCCAGCCTCTGTTGCTTTTAAGGCAGTAGATGAAGCTATTAAAAGTAATTTTAATCAAGTTTTAATAGATACAGCAGGAAGACTTCAAAATAAAAAAAATTTAATGGAGGAGTATAAAAAGATAGCAAATGTCACAAAAAAAATAGATCCTAGTGCACCTCACAATGTTATCTTGGTTTTAGATGCAACTTCAGGCCAAAATGTATTAAATCAAGTCGAAGAATTTAATAAGATTATACCAATAACGGGTATCGTGATGACAAAATTAGATGGCACAGCTAAAGGAGGTATTTTGTTAGCATTAGCAAAGAAATATGAAATTCCGATTATTGCACTAGGCTTAGGTGAAAAAGAAGATGACTTACAGTTATTTGAAGCAGAAAAATTTGCCGAGGCTTTTACTCAAATTAATTAATTAAATTGCTAGAGATCAAGGGTTTATAAATATTACATTTGTAATTATCATCAAATTTATAATGACCACAATCTTTAGAAAATGAAGAGATTATAAAATCAAATTTACCAGTAGTAGGATAAAGTTCTAGTTTTTTACTACTGATGTCATATTTAAAATTGGCATTTAAATTTTTTATAGCACTAATCATAACTAATGTTTTGTCATCTTTTAATAAATAATATGCAAAATCATCTGGAAATACTGGAAAATCATATTCTTGTAAAAAATATTTAGCTTGTGAAGGAAACCACTCGTAAGAAATTAAAGGAGATGAAGACTTTGTTAAATGATCAAAAATATAAAGGTCTTTTGGGTAGTCATTTATATAATTATCATTTTCGCCTCTAGCTAAAATGGATTTTTCTCTACCTTTAAAATATAAGCTAAATTCTTTATTATGTGAGTCCATATGATCTATATAAAATAAATCATCTGGTTGAAAGAATTTATCTTGCGAATAAGCATTTGTAATAAAAATATAGACTGTAATAAATAAAAAAGATAATTTTTTCATTATCTTTTAATAAATTATAATTCTGAAGTATATTTGTTGAGATTGTGGCTTAATTTAAACTTTTTAAAAAAGATTTAAGGGCTTTGACAAGGTTTTCATCGAACTCCATCATATGATTGTCATGTTTTGTGAAATAAGAATATTTTGGTTCATTGGCTATTTCATACATCTTTTTGCCCATGAAGAATGGAACTATCTGGTCAGCCTCACCGTGCATTATTAAAATAGGAGCGTTTATATTATTAATTTTACTTTTATTATCAAATTTGTCTTTTAATAATAAATTTACGGGTATGTAGGGATAAAATATTTTAGCTGCATCGATCATAGAAGTAAAAGGAGTCTCCAATATAACACCAGCAAAATTTTTTTTTTGTGATAAATGAGTTGCGACTCCAGTACCTAATGATTCACCATAAATAATGATATTTTCCTCTTTAATACCTTTGCTGATTAACCAATTTATTCCACTTCTTCCATCTTCATAAAGACCTTTCTCAGATGGTTTTCCCCGATTCCCACTAAAACCTCTCCAGGCAATTATTAAAAAGTTAACATCCATTTCACTAAAATGGTTTAACTTATGAATTCTATTTTCTAGAGAACCTGCGTTTCCATGAAAATAAAGAATGGTTTTATATTTCTTTAGATCTTTTTCATGATACCAGCCTAATAAATCAATATTATCTGAAGTATTTATCTTTACCTTTTCAATTGATACAGAAATCTGATCATTAGAGTAATTATTTTCATTTGGGTGATACAATAAATTTCTCTGATAAAAATATAAAAAAACCAAAACTAAAAGATAAACCACAATAATTATTTGCAAAAATGAGAACAAATTATTCCTAAACTTTTTTAACATTATTCTTTTTCGCCAAGTATATTCCAAAAAATACTAAGATTGTTCCAATGAAGTGATAATTTTCAAATTTTTCATCAAATAAAAAATAACCATAGATTGCACCATAAACTGTAAATACATAAAGTGTAAATCCAGTTAAAGATGCACCTAATTTTTTTTGAGCGATGGTATAAAGAGTAAAAGCAATTATTCCTGGAGAAACGGCTGCAAAGATTACCCATAAGTAAAATTCAGTTACGAAATCAGTTTGTTTATAGAATATTTCCTCACCAATATAAAAAGGTAATAAACTTAATGCTCCAAAAAATGATATTAAAGTAAATCGTTCGAAAATTTTAAGTTTAGAATTCCAGTAAAATAGGTAAATAGAATATAAAGCCCATCCAATTGCAGCAGCTAACATCCATAAATCACCAATTGTGAATTCTAAATTAATTAATGATTTTAGATTACCTTTGATTATAATCGTAAATACACCTATTAAACACGCAATCAATCCAATTATTTTGGTAAAATTAATTCTTTCATTAAAGAAAAAATATGAGATTAAAATTATAAATACAGGTGATGACGTATATATGATTCCCATATTTATAACTGTTGTTGTTTCACCAGCTAAGAAAGGGAAAGCGCCACAAACACCACAACCCATGGACCCTAAAAAAAATAATTTTTTATATTCCTTCTTAATAGTTTGAAAATTTTTTTTTAAACTCACATATGTAAATGGTAATAATATCAGAAAAACCAATGTCCATCTCCAAAAAGCTAATGAAATAGGCGGCACAAATTCTACTCCGCCTCGCGCAACTACCAGATTACTTGCCATAAAAATTGGTTGAATAAATAAAAGTGATAGAGGAAAAATAGTAACGTTTAGATTTTTCAATTTTTGTAAAAGTTAACTTTTATCAAAAAAGGCTTCGTATATCATCATTGCGATGGCTGCAGCCATTAGTAAATAAACTGGAATAACATCTAAAAATCCAATCATCATTGATCTAGTTAAAGTAGTTGCTAATCCAATTAAAAAGAAGATTGCAAATGACAAACCAATTATTGTTGTAATTTTATTCATCTTATTATTCCTCACATTGTTTTTCTAACCATTTAGCAACACCTAGGAATCTATGATCATCATATTTGTTACCAATTAATTGAATTCCCAATGGTAGATTATTTTCACCTTCAAGTAAAGGCAGTGAAATACAAGGTGTTCCAAGATAAGACCAAACTCTATTAAACTCAGAAGTGCCCGTGCTCTTCAGGCCTTTAGGTGCAACACCTGGACTAGATGGAGACAAAACTCCATGGTAATCTTCAAATACTTCCTCGTAAGACTCATAACTTCTTTTCATAAAATCGATTGCTTCTGCATATTCTTTTGCAGAGTACTTATTCCCATTTGAGATTGAGTCTTGCATATATTTTGAAAGTTTTTTCTTAAACTTTTTGTAATATAAAGAAAAATTATTAGCTAAATCTGTCTCGTGGATAATCTGATGATATTTATGGATATCTTTAAAATATGAAGGCGTATCAAAAATTTCAATATTTTTTTTAAAAGATTTTATAAAATATTCAAAAGCCTCTCTAGATTTTTTATCAATCATTTTCCAATAATCAGTTTTATAAAAGATAAATTTTGGCTCAAAGATAGGACCTTTTTTCATTTCAGACATAATATTATCCGTAGAATAATGAATTGTTGCAGGGTCATGTTTGTCTTTTTTAATTAATACTTTTGCTAATGTGGCCACATCCTCGACTTTACGACCAAACATACCAATTTGGTCCAGGCTATATGATGTTCTTAGAACTCCGTTTCTTGAAATAAGTCCATAACTTGGTTTATATCCAACAACTCCACAGTATGATGCGGGTCTAATCACGGATCCACCTGTTTGAGAGCCAATAGAAGCTGGTGCCATAAAAGAGGCAATACAAGCTGCTGATCCACTCGAAGAACCACCTGGGGTTCTGCTTTTATCGTGAGGGTTTGTAGTGGCTGCTGGACCTAAATAACCAAGTTCTGAGGTTGCAGTTTTACCCATAACTATTGCGCCAGATGCATGAAGTAAATCTATAATTTCTGCATTTTGAGAATATGATTTACCTTTTCTGATTACAGTTCCACATTCAGTTGGCATATCAACAGTCCCAATAATATCTTTAACAGCTATAGGAACGCCATGAAGAAGACCAAGTGGTTTACCTGATTTTCTATAATCATCAGCTTCAGCTGCTTTTTCTAAAAAAACTTTTTTGTCAAAATGGGCCCATGCCTTAACATCCTTTTCAAATTTTTTAATTCTTTCAATGTATGCCTCACATACCTCTAATGAAGAAACTTGAGTATCTTTAATTTTTAGCGCCAACTCCTCAAGGCTTAAAGAAAAAATATCTATCATCTAGGACTCAAAAATTAATTTGCAAATAATGTTTCCGGTAGCCACAAAGCGATTCCTGGAAACCAATACATTAAAACCATTGCCAGTATTACAATGGCTAAAAAAGGCATAATACCGCTAAATATTTCCATTAATTCAACATTTTTAGCCTGAACACCTTTTAAGTAATAGGCCGACATTGCCATAGGTGGAGTTAAAAATGATGTTTGTAAATTTAAAGCAATCAACATTGCAAAAAAATATGGATTAACTCCAAAGAATTCCACTAATGGTAAGAAAATTGGTACAAAAATAATTAATATTTCTGTCCATTCTAATGGCCAACCAAGTAGAAAAATAATTATTTGAGTAATAACTAAGAATTGCCAAGGTTGAAGATCTAACGATTTAAAGAAATGTTCAAATACTTCATGACCACCTAAATATGAAAATACAGAGGCAAAAGTCCAGGAACCAATAAACAACCACATTATCATTGCTGTAGTCTTTGCTGTCAAAAACACAGACTCTTTAAAATTTTTCCATTTTAAAGTTTTATAAAAATAAGATAAGACCAGTGCTCCAAAAGCCCCTACGGCAGCTGCCTCTGCTGGTGTGGCTATGCCTGCTAGTATTGTGCCCAAAACTAAAATAATTAAAGAGAACAAAGGCAAGAACGAAACTAAAACTTCTTTCATTATGACTGCTGTAGGTGGTATTTCTTCGGCAGCCGGTTTTGGAGCAATTGATGGATTCAACCATGCTCTAAAAACTGCATATCCTATATAGAGACCTGCTAACATCAAACCAGGAAATATTGCTGCAGCAAATAACCGTAGAGGAGATAATTGTGCAATAACTGAATAAACAATTAACATAATACTTGGAGGAATTAAAATTCCTAAACATCCACCAGCACAAATAATTCCTGACGCAAATTTTTTGTCATACCCAGCCTTTACCATAGCCGGCCAAGCTAAAAGGCCCATTAAAGTAACTACTGCTCCAATTATTCCTGTAGCTGTTGAAAATAATGTACAAGTGATTAAAGCAGCTACCGCCATTGATGCTGGGAGCTTGTGTGATGCTAATCTTATAGCAAAAAATAATTTTGCAACTATTCCCGCTCTTTCTACTAAATAACCCATAAATAAAAATAGAGGTACAGCTGTTAAGACGTTATTATCCATTACAGTATATGTATTTTGAACAAACAGTTGAAATATTCTGTTATCTAATAAATGTTCCATTTTAGTTGGATCAAAATATGCGTAGTAACCAAAACCAAGACCCATTGCCATTAAAGTAAATGCAATTGGAAAACCTAATAACACCGCAAAAAGAAATATTCCCATCATTAAAATTGCTATTTCTGGATTTGTTAAACTAAATAACATCTTCTTTTTCTCCTTTTTGTGCGGCCCTCATTAATACTTTTTCAGTTTCTTCTACATCACCAGGCCCTCTTTCAGGCCAACTACCCGTTTGAATACAAATGATACATCTACAGACCTCACTAATACCCTGTACTGTTAAAAGTGTTCCAGACAATGGTATTAAAGATTTTGCCATATAAATTTGTATCTGAGCAGGACTATTCCAACTTGTCTCTTTAATTTTCCAAGCAAGTGCAGCATACTCATAACCATAAAACGCAAGAGCAAGTACTCCAGGAAAAAAGAAGATAAAATATAAAACTAAATCTATGTATGCTTGAGTTTTTTGAGAAAATAATCTGTAAATAACATCTCCTCTTACATGTGCCTCTGTGCATAAAGTATAAGCACCAGCCATCATAAATATTGCTCCATACATTTGAAGACTGAAATCAAAATTCCATAAAGTTGGCGCGTTTAAAGCGTAAGCCATAAAAACTTCATAACATGTACCGCCCATTAAAATAACAATACACCACGAAAATGCTTTGCCCATCGATGTACTTAAACGATCAGCAAATTTTATGTAAGATCTCAACATAGATATAAACTTCTATTTAATTGTGATGAAATAATCAAATAAAAAGGGGGCCGAAGCCCCCTTTATAAATTATGTAAAAGTTAATTATATCTTAACTTTTCCAATTGGACCAAACTCATTTTCATATGCAAGTTTGTAATTAGGCTGATTCATCAGCAAGTACTTCATTACTCTCTTCGCATAAGCTTTTTGAGAATCAACGACTTTCTTAAAGAAAGGATCTTTCTTATTAAAATCGCCGATTACTTTGTCCCAACCTTTTAATTGTTGAGCCAAAATCTCATCTGAGGTTTGGTAAACATTCACTTTGTGCTCATTCATTAACTTAGCTAAGTCAGCTGAGTATCTTACTAAAGCTTTAAAGTAGTTATCACTGTTTGCAGCATAAGCAGCATTTTTTAATATTGCTTGGTGTGCAGGTGATAAACTATTGTATGTTTTTTTATTGATTGGTATTTCAAACATCTCTTGAGATTGGTGGAAGCTTCCTAAGTGATAATGCTTAGAAACATCTTGCATACCAAATTGAGAGTCTGAAGTAGGGTTGTTAAACTCAGCAGCTTCAATCAAACCAGTTTTCATAGCTGGTTGAATTTCACCACCTGGTAGCTGTCTAACGACCATTCCCATAGCAGTTAAAACGTTAGTCGCTAGACCAACTGTTCTATACTTCATACCTTTTACGTCAGATACTTTAGTTACGTTCTTTTTAAACCAACCAAAAGGCTGTGCAGGCATAGGCATATGGAAAAAGCCAATATAATCAAAACCTACTTTTGCAAGAGTTTCATCATAAAGTTTTCTTCCTCCACCATACTCCATCCATCCCATAACTTCTTGAGATGACATCCCGTATGAAGGTCCTGTACCAAATAAAGACGCAGCAGGATTTTTTCCGTACCAGTATGCTGTCACCCAGTGACCCATATCTAGAACTCCTGAACTTACTGCTTGTCCGATTTCTGAAGTCTTTACAACTGCTCCAACCGGTTGAAGATCGATCTGAAGTGAACCTCCAGACATTTCTTTAACCATGTTACAATAGTCACCAGCCATTTCAAAAAAAATGTTTGCGCCACTTGGCCACGCAGCTTGCATCTTTAATGTTGTTGCAGCATTTGCCTTAACATAAGGCATTGCAACAGCGGCTGCAGCTATAGCACCAGTCTTAGCGGCAGTTTTAAAGAACTTACGTCTTGAAGATGTTTTAATCTTCAATGATTTATTTTCTTTAGTCATTATTACTCCTATTAAAGTTAATTAACTCTTATAATTTAAACACAGAATTTGTTTAGAGTCTTTCCAAAAAATGGGGTTGATGTCGCAGAATTAAATTTAATTTCAATCTGGAGTAGAATTAGTTTACTTTATTAGTACAATTTCCAGTCTTAAAAAACTCGTCAATATTATCTATCGCGAGATTAGCCATTGCTATTCTCGTGTCTTTTGTTGCGCTTCCTAAGTGAGGTAAAATGAAAGCTGATTTAATCTTTAGATATCCAGGATTTAAATTTGGCTCATTCTTATAAACATCAAGTCCTACAGCATAGATTTTTCTTCTATTTAGTGCATCTATCAATGCATCATCATCAACAATATCACCTCTTGCAACATTAGTTATTACTGCACCTTTGGGGAAATACTCAACTGTCTCTTTATTTATCATATTTTCAGTTTCTTTTGTTGCTGGACAACAAATAGATAAAACATCAGAAACTGAAAAAAGACTTTTTAAATTGTCGTGATAAATAGCACCTTGCTCTTTTTCTTCACTTAGTTTTGATCGGTTATGATAGTGAATAATCATCCCTAATGATTTCGCAATCCTTGCAATTTTTTGGCCAATTCTACCCATCCCTAAAACTCCAAGCCTTGTTCCAGTCAATTGTTTACCGATTAAATAATCTGCAGACCATTTCCAACCACCCTCTTTGGCAGACACAATTCCCTCTGCTGCCCTTCTACAAGCTCCTAATATTAATAAAATACCAATTTCTGCTGTTGCATCTGATAAAACATCTGGAGTATTAGTAACTGCAATTCCTTTTTTTTTTGCTGCTTCTAAATCTATATTTCCAAAACCAACTGCAAAATTTGAAATAATTTTTACTGTATCTGGTAATTTGTTAATAGTTTCTCTATCCATCTTATCTGTAAGAGATGATAAAATACCATCACAACCTTTGCTTTTCTCAATGACTTTTGCTTGTGAGTATAATTCATCATTAGAGTTGAATATTGGATCAAATGTTTTGGAAGCTTTATCTTCACTTTCTTTAATTAATTTTCTTGTAATTAAAATTTTTTTCATGAAATATTTTTATTAATTAAGATCAAATATCTTGCCAGGATTCATTATGTTGTTTTGATCAATACTTCTTTTAATCAATTTCATAACAGGAATGTTGTCTCCATGCTCTTTTAGAAGATATTCTTTTTTATGAAGGCCTACACCGTGTTCTCCTGTAATTGTTCCTTTAAGTTCTAAAGCCTTTTTAATTAATAGGTCATTAAATTCTCTTATTTTTTTATACATTTCTTTTTTTTCAGGATCAAAAGGCAACAATACATGAAAATTTCCATCTCCTAGGTGGCCGACCATTGGGGCTCTAAGTCCAAATTTTTTTGCTTGTTCTTCTGCATAATTTACACACTCTGTTATATTTGAAATAGGTAGACATACATCTGTCGAGTAAACTCTTCCGTTGTTTATCAAAGCTTTTACAGAATAGTAAACATCCCATCTTGCTTGCCAAAGTTTATTTCTCTCCTCTAAATCTTTTGCCCATTTAAAAGAGCTCCCATTATTATCTTTGGATATTTCCTCAACTATTTTAATATTTTCGTTATTAGATAATTCTGATCCATGAAATTCAAAAAATAATGTAGGGGTTTCCTCGATATCTTTTAATTTTGAATAATTTATACTTATTCCCATTTGATCTTTATTTAACATTTCAATTCTTGCAATTGGCACACCGTACTGAATGACTTGTTGCGCAGTTTGAACTGCTTTTTCTAAACTTGGGAAGTGACAAACAGCTGACATTATACTTTCTGGTATAGGAGAAAGTCTCAATTGAACTTCCGTTATGATTCCTAAAGTTCCCTCAGAACCAATAAATAAATTAGTTAGATTATAACCTGCTGAAGTTTTTTTGGTTCTACCTCCTGTATTAATAATATCACCATTAGGTAAAACCACGGTTAGACCAGTAATTACCGTTTTCATTGTACCGTATTTTACGGCCATTGTTCCCGAAGCTGAGGTAGAGGCCATACCTCCAATTGCTGCATTAGCACCTGGATCAATTGGAAAAAAGATACCATCCTCTCTTAAATATTCATTTAATTGCTCTTTTGTTACACAGGCTTGGACCCTACAGTCAAAGTCCTCAGCATTGACACTTAAAACTTTATTCATTTTTTCAAGGCTAATGGTTATTCCTTTCTCATTTCCAACCACATTACCCTCCAAAGACGTTCCTGTACCAAAAGGCACCACAGGAATTTTATGTTCATTACATAGTCTTAGTATTTGAGAAACCTCCTCATTAGTTTCTGGGAATACCACAGCTTTTGACAAAATTGGATCATATGTATCTTCACCTCTAGCATAATTTGTTCTCGTCGACACAGAGGTAGAAAATCTTCCATTAAAAATTTTCTTAAATTCAGCTTGTACTTGATCATTCATAAAAAGTGATATTAGTAAATAATGCTTAAAAAATACACCTTATTTAGATAGCATTTTCTTTATATTTTCCAATGCTTGTGAAATATTATCTCTAGATGCCGCAAAACTAAATCTAACATAATTTTGGCAAGTTTCACCAAAAGCTGATCCAGGAACTATTGCTACTCCTGCTTCATGCATAGCCTTTCTTGCAAATTCTGCACCATTCATACCAGTGCCAATTACTTTAGGAAATGCATAAAAAGCTCCTCCAGGTAAACTACATTCTACACCTGGTAAATCATTTAACCCTTTATAAATTAGATCTCTCCTTTGAGTAAATTTTTCCATCATTGCATCAATTGAATCGTCTGGTCCATCTAAAGCAGCAATACCAGCAAATTGAGCCGCAGCATTAACACATGAAACACTATTAATTAATAATTTATTAACATGTTCAACTAAATGTTCTGGCCAGAAACTCCAACCAAGTCTCCACCCAGTCATTGAGTAAGCTTTGCTCCATCCCTCCAATACAATTAATCTTTCCCTTAATTCTGGATAATTAAAAAACGTTGGCATTTCTTTTCCATCAAAAATTTGTCTGCTATAAATTTCATCGCTAAGTATTGTTACATGCGGGTGCTTCTTCAGACCATCAGCTAAAACATCTACGTCTTTTTTCTCAACAAAGCTTCCAGTTGGATTATTTGGATTTATTAGAATTAACAACCGAGTTTTATCTGTTATCAAAGATAATATTTTATCTGGATCAAATTTTAAATCTTTATTTTCTGTTAAGTCATATGGGACAGAGGTTGAGCCTGTATAATTTATCATTGACTCATAAATTGGAAAAGCAGGTGTCGGGTGTATAATCTCTGCTCCTGGTTCACCAAAACATTGTATAGCATAACTCATTGTTGGCTTTCCACCTGGCATGATTAAGATTCTTTCAGAATCGATATCAACATTGTATCGTTTTTTTATCCATCTTGTTACGGCTTGACGGCATTCAGGAATACCGTTTGACATTACGTATCCATGATGTCCATCATCAAGTGCTTTCTTAGCTGCATCAACGACATGTTTAGGAGTTTTGAAGTCAGGTTGACCCAATCCTAAATGGATCATAGGTTTTCCTTTGGCTTCTAATTTTTTTGCCTCCGCAAGCACAGTAAATGCAGATTCTGTTCCTAATCTTTCTAAACTTTTAGCTAATTTCATATTTTACACTCTATTTTCTATAGATTAATTTTGAACTATTCAACTCTTTTAAATTTTTGCAGCCCATTAAAACCATATTTCTATTAATTTCATCGTGCATGTTTTGAAGTAAATGTTCAACACCTTGTTGGCCCCCTGCGGCCAAAGAGAACAAAAACATTTTACCAAAACTACACGCTTTTGCACCTGCTGCAATAGCTTTCAAAACATGAGTTCCTCTCCTTACACCTCCATCCAAAATAATTTCTAATTTATCACCTACAGCATCAGAAATTGATTTTACTTGGTCAAAAGGTGATCGAGATCCATCGAGCTGTCGACCTCCATGATTTGAGATCATTATTGCTGTGCATCCAATATCGATAGCTCTTTTTGCATCTTCTACAGACATAACCCCTTTTAAAGCAAAAGGTCCATTCCATTTTTTTGCGCAATATTCTGCATCTTTCCAGCCCATTGCTGGATCGTATTGTTCATTAATGTATTCAATTACAGACTTAGCAACATTTGTTCCCTTATCTGTTTTTTTTTTTACATTTGATAATTCAAATCTTTTACCTGTTAAGTAATTAAATACCCATCCTGGGCGCATCGCAAAGCTCATCAAACTTTGAAATGTAAGTTTTGGTGGGGTGGTAAATCCTGTTCTATGATCTTTCTCTCTGTTACCAGCAACTAATGTGTCGACTGTTAAACACATAGCATCAAAACCAGATCTTCTAGATCTATCAATTAAATCATCAGAAATTGATCGATCTTTGTGAACATAAAGTTGAAATAATTTTGGTCCACTAGAAATATTTGATATTTCTTCAATAGAGTTGTTTCCCATTGAAGACATGCTATAAAAAGTACCATATTTCTCTGCAGCCCTAGCTGAAGCTCTATCTCCCTCTGGATGATAAAGTCTTTGCATCGCTGCTGGAGATAAAAAAACAGGCATATCAATTTTTCTACCAAATAAAGTTGTCGATAAGTCTGGCTTTCCAACACTTGCTAAAATATTGGGAACTAAGTCACATTCACTGAATGAGTCTGTATTTCTTCTTAGTGTTGACTCGTCATCTGCACCACCATCTATGTAATGAAAAATTGGTGATGGTAATTTTTTTTTTGCAAGCTTTCTAAAATCTTCAAAATTATAACAATTTTTCAAATTCACTATTTTCTAAATCTTAGATTATTTCTATTCAAATCACTTATTTTGGTGCATCCCATTAATTTCATGTCTCGAACTAGTTCTTCTTTATATTTCTCTATAGCTCTTTCAACACCTGATTGCCCACCAGCTGCTAAAGCGTAAAGATATAATCTCCCACCTGAACAAGCTTTCGCACCTAATGATAATGCTTTAAGCATATGAGTGCCTCTGTGAATTCCACCCTCACAAATCACATCTAACTTATCACCGACTGCATCAACAATTTCAGCAAGTTGGTCAAATGGTGCTCTAGAACCATCAAGCTGTCTTCCACCATGGTTTGAAACCATTATACCTGTACATCCAATATCGACCGCTCTCTTAGCATCTTCAACACTCATGACTCCTTTAAGGGCAAAATGACCACCCCACTTAGAACAGAGTTGCTCAGCATCTTTCCAATTCATAGATTGATCCAACATTGTAGAAAAATAATTTCCAATCGAGGAATTTGTGCTTGTGCCCTCTTTCACAAAGTCTTGAAGGTGTGGTAATTCAAATTTACCTTTTGTTAAGTAGTTTATTCCCCACATTGGTTTTGTTGCAAAACTAAATAAGCTAGACAATGTTAACTTTGGTGGAGATGTAAAACCAGTTCTTAAATCTCTTTCGCGATTGCCGCCAGTTATTGTGTCTACCGTTAACGCCATTACATCAAATTTAGCTGCTTTTGCTCTCTCCAAACAAGAGTCATTTAACCCTCTATCTTTATGAAAATAAAATTGAAACATCTTTGGCGTATCAATCATTGAGGAAATTTCCTCAACACTTACTGTGGCTAATGCTGAGACACCAAACATAGTGTTAAATTTCTGTGCTGCTTTACCAACTGCTCTTTCACCATCATAATGAAAAAGTCTTTGAAGAGCTGTTGGTGATAAATAAAAAGGTAAATCAAGTTTTTTACCAAATATTGTGGTTGATAAATCTACATTCTCAACTCCTCTTAAAACATTTGGAACTAAATCAACATCATCGAATGCACTTGTATTTCTGGCATATGTGATTTCATCATCAGCTGCTCCATCAATATAGTGAAATATTGGTGATGGTAATTTTTTTTTTGCTAGTTTTCTAAAATCACTATAGTTGTAACAATCTTTTAAATTCATAATTGATTTTAAAACTTTTTAAGAAAATTAAACATATAACTATTTGCCCCAGGATTTTTGTCTCCCAAACTAGCATTAGATACATGATTATATGAGAAAGCAAAATTTGTAGTATCTGAAGTTTTGTATGATAACTGTACTTCAGATTTAAACTCAAGAACATGACCTAAGTCTTTTCCGTCTCCCTCATGATACAGACCAGGTGCAAAACTTGGGGTGAAAAAAAAAGAGCCCATATCTACGTTCCATTCCACGCCTGTATAAATATATGCGGCAGAATTTTCTGTTACAAATCCACCCGTAATTGGAGATACATTACCCAAAAATGTATCCCTATTTAAATTTTCATCTTGATGTTGAAAACCAAGCAAAGTTGCCTTTTGTTTATCGTCACTAAAATCAAAATTTCCAACAAATAAATTTATTTGATGGTTATCATTTTCAACATTTGTGTCACCAAATAATTTGGATGGCAAAGCTAAAATAAATAGGATTAAAAAAAATATTTTTAAGTTCATAAATTCTATTAAAGTTATTTTCTAATATAAAACTTTTTAATGATTATGGCACCGCCTGCTAAGAATATCAATAGAGGCAATAACCATAAAAAATAAGTATTTCTATTCAAAACTGGATCATACAATATCCATTCTCCATATTTTTTTTTTAAAAAACTATATATTTGTTTCTCTGACATGCCCTCTTCAATTTTATTTCTTATCACTAATTTTAAACTTATCGCAAATTCAGAATCAGAGTCATGAACTGATTGTCCTTGACAAATAAGACATCTTAAATTTTTAGCAATTTTATTTTCGGTTTGAATTTCATTTGCATAAGAAAAATTAATATTTAATAAAAAACCTATTAATAAATATATAGTTGTAAATCTCATTTTATTATTTTTTCAATTTCTATAAAATTCTCATATTTGATCGGACCAATATATCTTTTTATAATTTTATTCTCATAAATTAAAAAACTTTCAGGCACACCATAAGCACCCCAGCTTATTGAGGATATACCATCAACATCAGTAAAAACTTTTTTATATGGATTTCCTAATTCTTTTAAAAATTTTTTTGCATTGGTAATATTATCTTTATAGTTTAATCCTATTAACTCTACTTTTTGATCTTTTTTTAATTTCATCAAAAAAACATGTTCTTCTCTACAAGGTATACACCACGATGCCCATATGTTCATTAAGTAGAATCTTTTTTTATTAAAAATTTTTTCTGAAACAATTTCTGTATTATTTTCAAATGATTTATAAACCAATATTGGGATCTTTTTTTCTAAATTTAGATCTGGAGTATAAATATTCGAATTTTTTAAACCTTTAAAAAAAATTATAAAAATAATTAAGAAAAATAAAATTATTATTATTGGTGTAATCTTTAATTTCATATCTTTTTTTTCAATACACTCAACAACCCACTCAAACTTATTAGTATTACAGAAATCCATATCCAAATCATTAATGGCTTCTCTTGGTATCTTACATTAAAATATTCTTGGTTCTGTACGTAATTCATTGTTATAAATTTATCAGTAAATAGATTTGTTTTTATATCTGCCTCACTAGTAATAATATTTGGTTGGTTGTATATTCTAAGTTCAGGGTTAAGAAAATCTACTGAACCATCTAAATATTTTACATTAAATTTTCCGATAATTGCCTTAAAATTTTTTCTATTTTCTTGATCTATATTAATAAATTTAATTGTAAATTTTTCAGACTTAAAGGTTTCACCAATTTTTAAATTAGTAATAACCTCGGTGGAAAAAATATTATTAAATAAAATACTTAATATTAATAAACTAAAACCGAAATGAGCGATGTTTTGAGATAAATTTTTAAATGTTTTTAAAAAAAAATCTCTCAAAGTGATAAAAAATAAAAAAAAAGCAGAAGTAATTAGAATAGTGTTTATCAAAAAACTTACATCAAATTTTTTGACAATTAACGCTGATAATAAAAATGAGATTATTAAAAATAAAAACATATAAACTTTATCCTCTAATTCTGATTTTATCCATTTAAGCTTAGGCCCAATTGCCATTGCGAATAAAAATGGAACTAAAAAAGGTATCATTAGTTTGTTATAAAAAGGGGGTCCTACAGATATTTTATTTGTAGTCAAAACCTCTAAAAAGATTGGATAAATAGTTCCAACTAAAACGACAGATAAAAAATACATCATAAACCAATTATTAATCAAAATTGACGTTTCTTTGCTTAACCAAAAAAAATTGTTTTCTATTTTTTTTTTATTGGTTTGAAAAAAGAAAAAAATAAAAATCGATAAAAAAATTAATGAGAATAAAAAGATTAAAATGAATAAGCCCCTTTCTGGGTCGTTAGCAAACGTATGAACTGAATTTAGAATACCCGATCTAACAAGAAAAGTTCCACTCATACTTAGAGCAAAAGTTGCTATCGAGAGTATCATTGCCCATGAAGCTAATATTCCCTTTTTTTCTAAAACCAATATACAGTGTAAAAGTGTCGTTAACGCTAACCAAGGCATTAATGATACATTTTCAACAGGATCCCAAAACCAAAATCCGCCCCATCCTAATTCATAATAAGCCCAAACTGAGCCTAATAAAATTCCTAACGAAAGAAAAATCCAGGATATTAAAACCCATTTTTTTATATGTTTTGCCCATTCCTTTGACACGTAATTTGAAACCATAGCAGCGAGAGCCGATGAAAAAATTATTGAGGAGCCAACATAACCTAAATATAAAATTGGTGGATGTATTGCTAGAGCTGGATCTTGCAAGATTGGATTTAAACCCAAACCTTCTTCAGGTACAGGAAAAATAAAGTTAAATGGACTTGATGTTTTAATAAGAAATACAAAAAATCCTACAATTATTATTTGTTGAAATAATGAAGTGAAAATTCTATATTTTTTTGGTTGTTCACTAGATTTTAATAAAAAGATAAATACAAAAAAAGTTAAAACTAATAACCATAATAATAAACTTCCTTCATGATTTCCCCAAGTTCCTGAAATTTTATAAAACAAAGGTTTTGTTGTGTGAGAATGATTAAAAACAGTTTCATTACTAAAATCTGAATTTACAAAAGATATAATCAAACCGAGAAAACTAATGGTAACAAAGATAAATTGAAGAAGCGTAAAAGATATTATCTTTTTATCTAGAACCTCAGAATTTTTTAAATTCTTTATTGAAAAAAAAGTGATAAAGAATGAGAAAAAAAGTCCAAAACTAAGAGAATAAGATCCTATCAAACTAGCCAACTTTATTTCTCCTCTATTGCAGCCTTTACTTCAGGAGGCATATAATTTTCGTCATGTTTAGCTAAAATTTTTGTAGCTAAAAAAAAATTTTTGTCTTTTAAATATCCTTCTGCAACTACTCCTTTTTCTTCGGCGAAAAGATTTGGAACAACACCAGAATAAATTACATTTATTTCATTCTTGAAATCTGTAACAATAAAATTTATCTCTTTTGAAATTATGGATATAGAGTCCTTTTTAACCATTCCACCAATTCTTATTTTTTTTTTATCAATTTCACTCAAAGCTTTGATCTCAGTTGGTGATTTAAAAAAAATTACATTTTCCTTCAAAGATTTGATTACTAAAAAGACGGCTAAGACCAAAGTAGCTAATATAAGTGATATAAAAAAAAATCTTAATTTAACTTTGCGCCCATACATGGTTTAAAAGTTAAATGATTGAGGTATTTGATAAAATTTCTCTATTAATGCTTTGAGATTTTGCAAAGGCTGCTCTTTCAGAATTTAATGACCCAAATTTAGATATAAATTTATTTTTTTCCTTAGTGTACTGGATTTTTGTAATTAAAAAGAGGACAAGAAAACTAATTAAAGTAAATGAAAACGCAGACCAAACATACAATCCATATCCATTCATTAATAATAATTCGCTTATCATAATCTATCTAAACCTTTATTTTTAATTTTTATCAGTTCTGTATTATATTTCATTAAAAAAATTAAGAGAGAAAATAGAGCAAATGCCGCAGTCATCATTAATAGAGGATATAACATTGATACATGAATTGATGATTTTGATAGTATGTTAATTGAAGCAGGTTGATGCAATGTGTTCCACCAATCTACTGAATACTTTATAATTGGAACATTAATTATCCCAAGTATTGTTATTATTGTTGTAGCTTTAAACGCTTTTTCATCGTTTTCGTAAATTCGCCAAGCAACAAGATACATAAAATAAAAAAGTGCTAAAATTAACATTGAAGTAATTCTTGCGTCCCACGCCCACCATGTTCCCCATGTTGGTTTTCCCCATATTGCACCTGTGACAAGAGCTATAATATTAAATACCAATCCTGAAGGAGCTAAACTTTTTGAAATTAGAAAAAAATTTCTAATTTTAAAAATGTATCCAACTATTGATAAAAACGCAATTGTAGAAAAAACTCCAAGTGAAATCCAAGCAGCTGGCACATGCACATACATAATTCTAACTGAATGTCCTTGTTTATAATCTTCAGGAGATAATATTAATGCCTCAGTTAAACCTATTGATAAAATTATAATAAATAAAAATAAAACATATTTAGGAGCCTTCGACGTAATTGAGAAAATTTTGCTTGGTTCAAAGTACTTAAACATTTTAATTAAATTTTATATTGTTTTTATTATGAAAAAACTAACTGATCAAGAATGCAGAGGGAGATAATAACGAAGGGTAAATAAGTAGCACTCTTGATCAGAATTAAATTATATTACAAAATTGCTGTGTCAAAGATTTGAGCTAAATGTGTTGAAAAAATGATATTTTTTAATTCGAAAGCTTAAAATAGCTAGATCCTCGTTTGCCAGAAAAAATTTCCTCAATTAAAGGATGTTTTATAGGTTCGTCAGAATCGTCAACTAAAAGGTTTTGCTCTGAAACATATGCTTCGTATGTAATTTCATCATTTTCAGCTAAAAGATGATAAAAAGGTTGATCCTTTTTGGGTCTAACATTTTTGGGTATAGATTGGTACCACTCCTCTGAGTTGTTAAATTCAAAGTCAACATCGTAAATAACTCCTCTAAAATCAAAGTGTTTGTGTTTTACGATATCTCCAATTGAGAACTTAGCTTTTTGAATTGCCATAGTTTAAGTATGGGTATTTAAAAAAAAAAATCAATAAGAAAAATTAAAAGTTTTTGTGAAAATAATATTTATGTTAATATCTCTTTTGTGAACAAATCTTTTTTAAAGTTTCTTACTGATTTTGGACCTCTGATGATTTTTTTTTACTACTACTACGATAGTGGAAAAGATTTAAAGATTGCAATTCCACCATTTATTGTTGCTACAATTATTGCTTTGGCTATAATGTGGCTTTTAGAAAAAAAAATTCCAAAAGTCCCATTATTAAGTGGAGTTTTAATTACTTTTTTTGGAGGTCTTACCATTTATTTTGATAATCCAGTCTTTATTTATATTAAACCGACAATTATCAATATACTTTTTGGATTGGCGC
Organism: uncultured Pelagibacteraceae bacterium; assembly: GCA_902515095.1. GTDB lineage: Bacteria > Pseudomonadota > Alphaproteobacteria > Pelagibacterales > Pelagibacteraceae > Pelagibacter. The sequence continues at coordinate 29,063 of CABXTC010000007.1, read as the reverse complement.
TAATGTTTGGAAAATACTTATCAAATGAGCCTATACTCAAGAAGTTAATGGGTAAATCTGTTTCACTAACTGATGAAGGTTGGGAAATTTTAAATAAAAGATGGATATATTTTTTCTTCGGGCTTGCTTTGCTCAATGAAATAGTCTGGAGAACACAATCAGAGGAATTTTGGGTTAATTTTAAAGTATGGGGCCTACTACCGATAACTTTTGTTTTTACAGCTTTTCAAATTAGTTTAATAAATAAATATAAAACAAATGAACAATAATTTACGTTTAATAATTAATAATGTTAACAATAGAAAAATTGAGGAAAAACATTTTTTTGAGAAAGATGAATTAAAAATTATACTAGATTTATACGCAAAAATGGTATCTGAAGGCTCCTGGAAAGATTATGGGCTAAGTATTTCCAGTAAACAAGTTGGTTTTAGTGTTTTTAAGAATGCTACAGAAAATGCTCTTTATAAAATTTGTAAAAATTTTAAGCCCAAAAATAAAAATCTCAAATATATGATAACAGACGCTAATGGAAAAATATTGAGAAATTCTTTAGAATTGAAAAGTTTACTAGAAAATGTTAATTGGAAAAAACTTTAATATAATTATCGTCTTTGACCGAAAAGTCTAAGTAACATTATAAATAAATTAATGAAATCCAAGTAAAGCGTTAAAGCTCCCATCACAGCTTTTTTACCTATTAATTCTCCAGTATCAGTAGCTGCGTACATATTTTTAATTTTTTGAGTATCATAGGCCGTTAATCCAACAAAGATTAAAACACCTAATATTGATATTACAAAATACATCATCGACGATTTCATAAATATATTAACTATTGATGCGATTATGATACCAATTAATCCCATCATTAAAAAAGATCCTAGTTTTGTTAAATCTCTCTTAGTTGTATATCCGTAAATACTCATTGCTCCAAAAGTAGCTGAACAAATAAAGAAAACTCTTGTAACACTCATACCTGTATAAACTAATAATATTGATGATAAAGACATTCCCATTAATGCTGCAAAAATCCAAAAAGTCGTTTGAGCTTTTGAAGCACTCATTTTGTTAATTCCAAAACTCATGTAGAATACAATTCCAAGAGGAGCTAACATTACAACCCACTTAAGACCCGACATATAGATTGCATTTCCCATTTGAGTTAGTCCGACAATAGATCCTGAACTATCTGTTACCACTGACAATTTGAAAGTTAAAAGTGCAACTATTCCGGTTAAAAGTATTCCTGTCGCCATGTAGTTATATACTTTAAGCATGTAGGCTCTTAAGCCTTCATCCATTACTACAGTTGATTTTTGAGCTACCTCTTTGGCTCTGCCGAGAATACCTTTTTTATTAAATTCCATAAGAAAGATATATAATCTTTTACTAATTATTCAAGATACCTTAGAAGATTAATAAAAATTTAACACGTTAAAAGCATTATGAATTATAAAAAACTAGGAAATACTAGCCTTGATGTAAGCACAATTTGTCTCGGTACAATGACTTGGGGGGAACAAAATACTCAAGAGGAAGGTTTTGAGCAAATGGATTATGCTTTAGAGCAAGGGGTAAATTTTTGGGATACTGCAGAATTATATTCAATTCCACCAAAAGAAAAAACTTTTGGTCTTACTGAAAAAATTATTGGTAACTGGTTTCAAAAAACAAAGAAGAGAGAAAAAATTGTATTAGCAACAAAAGTTGCTGGACCTTCAAGAAATTATATTAGAGGGGGAGAAAATAGTTTTGGTATTAAAAACATGACACTTGCATTAAATGATAGTCTTAAAAGATTAAAAACTGACTACGTAGATCTTTATCAATTACATTGGCCTGAAAGGAAAACTAACATGTTTGGACGTTTGGGCTATGAACATGAAGAAGATGACAAAAACTGGAATAAATTTGAGGATGTTCTTCAAAATTTATTGAAGTTTAAAAAGGAGGGAAAAATCAGAGAAGTTGGGCTTTCAAATGAAACTCCTTGGGGAGTGTCTAAATGTCTTCAAATATCAAAAGAAAATAATTTACCAAGAATGATGTCAATACAAAACCCTTACAACTTATTGAATAGAACATACGAAGTAGGCTTGGCAGAAATTTCTATGAGAGAGGAAGTTGGTTTATTAGCTTACTCACCTCTAGCAAGTGGATATTTAACTGGAAAATATAGAAATAATCAGATGCCCAAAAATTCAAGGATAGAGAGAGATGGAGATTTTTGGACCAGATACGACAAACCCAATACGACTAAGGCTGTGGATGCATATTTTGAAATTGCAAAAAAAAATAATATTGATTTTACACAAATGTCATTAAAGTTTTGTGAAATTCAGCCTTTTATTACCTCAGTTATAATCGGCGCTACGACAATGGACCAGTTGAAAACTAATATAGAAAGTGTAAATATAAATCTATCAGAAGAAGTAATTAATGAAATCAATAAAATTCAAAATATTTATCCAAATCCATGTCCTTAATTAAAAAAATTTTATATCTATCATCAATAATTCTATTTATTTCACTTTCAAAAAGTTTTGCCCAGGATGTAAAAAAAATTGGAAAATTTAAAGATTGGGAAGTTTTAGTAATCTCAGAGACATCAGGTAAAGTATGTTTTGCTCAGTCAATTCCAGTTTTACAAGCACCAAAAAAAAGTAAAAGAGATGCAAGATTATTTGTCACTTTTAGACCAAATGAAAAAATCGCCAATGAAATTAGTGCAACTGCAGGGTATGAATTTAATAAAAACAACTCTGTTCTAGCGACATCGGGAAATAATAAATTTAAATTTGATATTAAACAACAAGGCTTTGCTTGGATGACAAGTAATAAAAAAGAAAACATAATGGTTAAAGTTATGAAAAAAGGATCTAGAATAATGGTTGCTGGATACAATGATAAAGGCTCACAAACTATTGATCATTATTCTTTATTAGGTTTCACAAAAGCATATAATTCTGCCAAAAAAGCTTGTAGCTGATTAATGAGTAGTGATGAAAAAAATATCCATAATTTATGGCCGCTGAGTATTGGTGATTTTTATAATTACGAACATCCTCTTATAAAAGACGAATTGTTAGATTTTTTTAAATCTTATGAAAACAAACTTCCAGAGGGGAACAGTCAATTAAAAGATGAAGATCATGTTGGTAATCATAATCTTTACCAGAGTAATTATGATTTACACAATGAAGGTAATGAAGCATTAAAAAAACTTTTTCACTTTATTGCTGAGTCCGTCTTAAGTGTTAGCAAAATAGTCAATCAAAAATCAATTGAAAAGTTGAGTGAAGAGAAAAAAAAATACAAAGTTAACGTAAATGAGTCTTGGTTTATAAAATATAAAGAAGGCGGTATTGTTTATCCTCATCATCACGATGGATTTAGTTGGTCTTGTGTATATTATGTGCAAGTTGGGCAAGGGGCATCGAAAAAAAATGGATCTACTTATTTTATCAGACCTTATAACGCCACTTCAAAAAATGACTTTGGTTCTAAATATTTGAGAGAGGACACTCAAATATTTACTGCAAAAGAGGGAAGGCTTTTAGTTTGGCCAAGTTTTCTTTATCACGGATCTCAACCTTATTCAGGTAACAAAGAAAGAATAATAATTTCTGCAAATTTAACGATTGATTTAAGAGATTAAAATGTCAAAAAAAAAAATTGTGCTTGCTTATTCGGGAGGATTAGATACTTCAATTATTCTTAAGTGGCTTCAAGAAAATTATAAAGCAGAAGTTATTTGCTACACTGCTAATATCGGCCAAGACATCAATCGAAAAAAAATAATAAAAAATGCAAAAAAGTTTGGTGTTAAAAAAATTATAATCAAAGATCTAAAAAATACTTTTGTAAAAGATTATATATTTCCAATGATAAGAGGCCATGCAATTTATGAAGGAGCTTATTTATTGGGAACTTCTATAGCAAGACCATTAATCGCAAAAGATCAAATTAGAATAGCAAAAAAATTTAAAGCTTATGCTGTTTCTCATGGCGCCACAGGAAAGGGAAATGATCAAATAAGATTTGAACTTGGATATCACTATTTTGATCCAAAAATAAAAATAATTGCACCATGGAGAATTTGGAATTTAAAATCTAGAAGTGATCTGATTAATTATGCAAAAAAACATAAAATACAAATACCTAGAGATAAAAAAGGAGCACCACCTTTCTCAATAGATGATAACTTATTTCACACTTCAACAGAGGGAAAAATTTTAGAAAATCCGAAAAATTCTGCTCCAGAATTTATTTTTCAAAGAACAGTTTCACCTGAAAGAGCACCCAATAGACCAACTTATATTACAATTAATTTTAAAAACAGTGATCCAATAGGTATAAATGGTAAAAAACTTTCCCCAGAAAAAATTCTTACTAATTTGAATTTAATCGCTGGAAAAAACGGTATAGGAAGAGTTGATCTAGTTGAAAATAGATTTCTTGGAATTAAATCACGAGGAGTTTATGAAACACCTGGTGGAACTCTCTTAGTTCATGCTCATAGAGCTATTGAATCTGTAACATTAGATAGAGAGACAATGCATAAGAAAGATTTAATTATGCCTAGATATGCAGAATTAATTTACAATGGTTATTGGTATTCAAAAGAAAGATTTAAACTTCAAAAAATTGTTGATAAGAAAAAAAATAAAGTAAATGGATCAGTAAAACTTAAGATTTACAAAGGAAACATTGCTATTCAATCTAGAATTACAAAGAGTAATGCTTATTCAGTAAAAAAAGTTTCTTTTGAAGAAAATAAAACCTTTCAAAAATCTAATGTAGAAAGATTTATTAATTATCATAAGAAAAAACTATATTATTTATAAAATTAGGACAAATTATAGTTTGTCAAATTTGTTTTAAGTTATATCTTAGAATCATGGAATCAATAAAAAATTGGATGAGAGATACAGCAAATATTTTATTTGATGATAGTAAAAATGATTTACGGTCCCTACCAAAAACTGTCAGATTGCAAATCTTATTGGTACTAAGTTTTATTTGGACCACTGTTTTTAGCTTGTATATATTTTCATATACGACTTTTGTGTTTGGCTGGACTGGGCTTTTTTTAGCTCATATTGGTTTGATATTTGCGGTGTACATGACATTTAAACATTTCCACAGAGCTGAGGAAAATTCAACAAATGTTTTTAAAACAAAAAATTTTGATCCTTTTAAAATAATGGTGCTCGTTTTTGTAATTGTGTTTATATTCGTTTTTTCAAAGGGAATTGAAGTATTAACTAGTCCAAACCCTTATTCTTATTCAATTCCATATGATGGTTCCTCGAAATCAGTATTTGAAAAATGGTTACCATTTAGTAAAGATAAGTAATGCAGAATATAGCAAAAAATTTACAACTAATTTTGATGTGTATTATTTTAGTAAGCACAGTGATTGCAGTTGGAATAGAAATAAAAAAAATGTTTTTAAATCAATCGGTCACTTTGGCAGATCTACTATTAATGTTTCTATACCTTGAGGTTCTTGCAATGGTAAGAGTTTTTTGGGACCAGCAATCTATTAGCATTACATTGCCTCTATTAATAGCAATTACGGCTCTAGCCCGATTTATTATCCTTCAAGGAAAAGAAATGGATCCTGCGGCACTTGTTTATGAGGCTGTTGCTATAGTTCTTATAGCCGGAGCAATAGTAATTTTAAGATTAAGACATAGCGACAAACTTGGTTTAAAGAAAAAAAAATCAAAATAATTTAATATGAATTTTGTAGCTTCGAAGACTGAGGCATTAAACAGATTAAATAATTTTGTTGATAATAATCTTTCAGAATATTCAAAACTTAGAAACTTTGACTTTGGACCTTTGAATAGATCTAATATTTCGTGTTTATCTCCATACATTACTCATGGAATTATAAGTGAGAAAGAGGTAATTAAAAAATCATTAGGTAAATTTTCTTTTTCAAAAAACGAAAAATTTATTCAAGAAATTTTATGGCGAACGTACTGGAAAGGATGGCTAGAATTAAGGCCGAACGTTTGGTCTGATTATTTAATAGGATTAAACAAAATTAGAGAAGAATTCAAAAGCAACCAGAACTATCTAAATGCAATCGAGGGTAAAACTAATATTGAATGCTTTAATGAGTGGGTGAATGAAATTAAAGAATACAATTATTTACATAACCATACAAGAATGTGGTTTGCTAGTATTTGGATTTTCAGTTTAGATTTACCTTGGCAATTGGGAGCAGAATTTTTTATGCAACATCTTTTCGATGGAGATGCTGCATCTAATACTCTTAGTTGGAGATGGGTGGCTGGAGTTCAAACGCAAGGAAAACACTACTTGGCGAGTGAGTGGAATATTAAAAAGTTCACTAATAATAAATTTAATAATATTAAATTAAACGAAAACGCTCCTCCTAAAATTTCAGAAAAAACTTATCCAATTATAAAGCAAAACTTTAGTAATGAGAATATAGATGGTAGAAATCTTTTAATTTTTGAAAATAATCTATCATTTGAAACTACTGATTTTCAAAATAATAGATTTAAAAAAATTTATATAATTTCGAATAAAAATGAAAATAGATCTATCAAACTGAGCGAAAAAGTTATTAAATTTAAATCACTTTTAATTAATGACCAGAAAGAAAGATTAAAAAATAATTCTATCGATTGTGATGTAGTGGATATAAGTGAAATTAAAAATATAGATGAGTCTGTTATTGGGTTGTATCCAACTGTCGGTGAAAACCTGGATTATTTAAATTCAAATAATTTAAAATTAGATTTTTTATATAGAAAACTCGATCAATATTCTTGGCAATATTGTAATAAAGGTTTTTTTAATTTTAAGAATTATATTCCTAAAATAATTACAACTTTCAATTAAAACCACCTAAACATCCCAATAATTCCTGCCGTAGCATAAAAAAATTGTAAAAATAATATTCCTCTATGACCACCCCTATAAGCCCAAATTCCAATTAAGATTGCAGATATAAGTAATAAGCAAAAACCAAAAAATTCTATACCAATGTTCATAGCTACAAATAATGAATATAATATTGCTGTAATAACACCTGCCCATTCAAAAATTTTATTATTCATATTTTTTATTCACTCTCCAATTTAAATTTTTTTCTATTATAAATTTTTTTTTTATTTTTTACTATTTTATTTCTTAACATTGGTGAACTTAATAATTTTGCTATTGGATTTTTCTTTTTCAATTTTTTTCTTTTCTTGTTCATAAGAGCGTCTTAAAATTATTGTATAAAATTTTTGAATAATTATTCATATCTTCCATATTGTTTTTAGCAGCTTGATCAAATTTCTCTAATGCGCCACTACCAAGTTGATCTTCAAGTGCTTTTTTATACTCTGGTACACAGCCCCACTCATTAACTGTTGTATCTTTTATTTCTATGTGGAATTGAATGCCATAAGCATGATTTTGATATTTAAAAATTTGATATTTAGTAACCGGTGATGAAGCTAACAAAGTTACATCTTTATTATTCTCAATCCCTTCAACCTCATAAGAATGCCATTGTAAACTTTTTATTTTGTTAGGGAATTTAGAAAATAAATTATCATTATCTTTTTCTTTAGAAAAATTAATATCCATAATCCCTATTTCTGCTGGTTGAGATTTAACTACTTTGCCACCAACAACTTCACCTAACAACTGACACCCTAAACAAAAACCCAAATAAGGTTTTTTTAAATTAATAACAAATTCTTTGATTGCTTTTTTTTCCTCAATTAACCAGGGATAATCTTTTTCCATAAATGTATCCATTGGGCCACCCATACAAAACATTCCATCAAATTTACTTAAATCATCTGGTATTTTTTCACCTTCATCGAGTTCTATAGTGGTTAAATTTAATCCATCGGCTAACATTAAATCTTTAATGTATCCAGGGTCTTCAATTTTAATGTGTTGTAATACGATAATGTTCACTAAAATTAGCTTAGCTTAGAACACTTCTTAGAACAATATTTTACTCTATCCCAATTTAGTTTCCATTTCTTTCGCCAAACAAAAGGTCTTTTGCAAATTGGACAAGTTTTGGATGGTAAATTTTCTTTTCTCATCAAATTGTATTTTGTTTAATAAATTTATCAGCCTCGGATAAAATCAATTTTTTTCTATCCGTTTTCATTTTATCAAAAATTCTTACCATCATTGATAGTCTAGGATTGGTTAAAAAAAATTTTCTATTCCGATCTATAAATCTCCAATAAAGACCATCCATTGTATTGCACCAATCTCCTTTTTTAAAATCCATCATTTTCATAAAATAAGCGGATCCGCAGATATACGGTTTGGTTGCAAATATTCCACCATCACTGAATAATCCCATACCATAAACATTTGGTACCATTACCCAGTCAGAAGAGTCTACAAACATTTCCATAAACCATTTGTAAACTACAATTGGTTTAATCTCACAAAGGTTCATGATGTTAGATAAAATCATTAGTCTTTCAATGTGGTGAGACCAGCCATGGTTTAATGCATTCTTGATTGCATAATCTAATGGTGGCAAACCTGTTGTTCCATCGTACCAAGACTTTTTCATTTTTCTATTTTGTTTAAAAAAATTTTTTGTTTCCATTTCCTCTGAATAACTTTGATAAATGCCTCGCATAAACTCTCTCCAACCAATTACCTGACGGATATAACCCTCTAACGAATTCATTCTTATTTTATTTCTTTTATGAAAATCTAGAACTTTTTGAATAATAAACTCAGGAGTTATTAAACCTAAATTGATATAAGGACTTAAAGCACTATGAAATAAAATGTTGTCTTTTTGATTTACTGCATCTTCATAATCACCGAACAAGTTTGATTTTTCTTTTATAAAAAAATTTAGGAGTTTAACTACGTCATCAAATTCTGTTGCCAACCAAAAGTTCTCCGTACTACCTGGATGATTTTTAAATAATTTTTCTACGATAGGCTTTAATTTTTTTGTATGATTAGTTTCATTAATTTTAGGAAATTTTGGTATTGAAATATCTTTTGGTAATTTATTTCTATTATCCTCATCAAAGCTCCACTTTCCTCCAATTGGATTTCCATCCGCGCCCATCAATATTCCTGATTTTTTTCTAACCTCTTTGTAAAACGTTGCCATAAAAGGTTTTTTTGATTTTCCTAAGTAATTTTTGAATTCACCTCTTGAGTTTAAAAACATAGGAGTTTGAACAATATTCCAACTAATTTTTTCTTTTTTTAAGAATTGAGAAATTTTTTTTTCGAAAAACTTATCTTCGATTTCAAAACTAGAAATCTCTTTAATTTTTTTTGAATTAATAATCTTTTTTAATTTTTTAAGATAATCATCTTTAAACTCTTTATCTTCAATTTTAGTGTACTCTAATTTAAATCTATTCTTTTTAAGTTTGTCCCCATAAGATCGCATGGAAGACAAGAATAATAGTATTTTTTGCTTATGATGTTTTTCATAAGTACATAAACCATTGTCCTCTGCCATAAAGAATATATGGTCTTTTTTGAAGCGGTCGAGGTATTTTGATGGAAATAATTGATTACCAAGTATAAAAAATAACTTCATAATTAAATATAACTAATAAAATTTTTTATGTCAGAAAAATATATTGTTTTTGGTGCGACAGGTTCAATCGGATCAAGTTTAGCAGAACAATTAGTAAGTTCAGGAAATAGCGTTCATTTAGTTGCAAGAAATGAAGCTGAACTTAAAAATATTTCTGACAAACTAGGATGTACATCTACTGTAGCTGATGTTTTGGAGGAAGGATTTATTGATAAAGTAAAAAATGATATAGCAGAAACCAAAGGTATTGCTTACTGCGTAGGTTCAATTGATTTAAAACCTTTAAGAATGGTTACAGAACAAGATTTTAACAAATGTATGAAACTAAATCTTTATTCTGCGGTTGAGGCTATAAAAGGCTACCAGGATAGTTTAAAAAAAAATAAAGGTTCAGTGGTATTATTTTCTACAGTTGCTGCTCAAAGAGGTTTTACAAATCACGCTATAATTGCTTCTACTAAAGCTGCAGTAGAGGGTTTAACAGTTTCTTTAGCGGCAGAATTTGCTCCTAACATTAGAGTGAACTGTATTGCACCTAGTTTGACTAACTCAAAAATTGCTGAACCAATGTTAAAAAATAAAGCATTAGCAGATGGTATAGCTAAAGCCCATCCTTTAAAAAGATTAGGTGAAGGTAAAGACTCAGCCTCTCTTGCAAAATTTCTTATTACTGATGATAGTTCTTGGGTTACAGGTCAAATCATTGCTGTTGATGGTGGTAGGTCAAAACTTTCTTAAAGTGAAAAAAACACTTGTTACAATTTTTTTATTTATACTTTGTTTAAATTATTCATTTGCTGAAAATTTGAATTTCAAAAAAATTGTTAATTTGAAAGGTCCATGGGGATCTACTTTTATAAGTGACACAGAATTATTGATTACTGAAAAAAGTGGAAAAATTAAATTAATAAACCTAAATACAATTAATATTTCTTCAGTAAATCACAATCTTAACTATTTGGAGCATGGTCAAGGTGGTCTGCTAGATATTCTTTTTAAAGACGATTTTGTTTATATTTCCTATACCGAAAATAGAGGAGATTGGAAAACTAGTACTTCAATAGCAAAATCGAAATTTAATAAAAAAAATTTAATCTTTAAAAATATTTTTCAAGCTAATCCACCTATAGACTCGGGATATCATTTTGGATCAAGATTAGCGATAAAAGGTAATTTTCTATTTGCATCTGCTGGTGAACGAGGCCAAGGTATGATTGCACAAGATCCTACAAAGCATCCTGGAAGTGTTATTAGAATAAATATTGATGGAAGTATTCCAAAAGATAATCCAAAATTTAAAGGTAAATCAGATTGGTTACCTGAAATTTATCAAATAGGTATTAGAAACCCTCAGGGTCTAACTTTGTCTCCATTTGATGGAAAAATTTACATGAGCAATCATGGAGCAAGAGGTGGTGATTGGTTTGGTGAAGCAAAAAAAGGTGAAAATTATGGATGGAAAATTTTAGGTTGGGGAGGGACAAACTATTCCGGTATTCCCATAGGTCCTAAATGGAAGCCAGGCTTTACAAAAGCGATAAAGTATTGGGTTCCGTCCATAGCAACAAGTGCAATAACAATTTACAAGGGTAAAGAGTTTAGTGAATGGAATGGACATGCTTTAGTTACTTCACTTAAAGACAAATCCTTAAGAAAATTGATATTTGATGACTTATCAAACGTAAAAGAAGATATCATTTTTAAAAATAAAATTGGAAGAATAAGAGATATACAAGTACATCCAAATAACGGAAAAATTTACTTTTTAGGGGAAGACGCTCTCTGGCTAATGGAGAATAACTAGTTTTTTAGATATAAGTAATCACTTAATTCAATTAAAAGATTATATCTAAATAAATTTATGAATTGGGTCATTTTTACAATTTTAGCAGCTTTTTTTCAAAATCTAAGAACTTCATTACAGAAAAAATTAAATAAAGATTTATCATTGGTTGCTTCAGCATACGTAAGATTTGCTTTTGCTTTGCCGTTTGCACTTATATTATTTTTTCTTTTTAATGATTTTAATATTATTTCAGAAGTTTTAGATCAAACTAACTTCATTTTTTTTACTTTTTTAGGGTCTATTTTACAAGTTACATTTACAATTACGCTATTATATCTTTTTAGATTTTCAAATTTTGTTGTAGGTACATCATTAAGTAAAACAGAAGTTATTCAAATTGCTATTTTTGAGTATATCATATTAAAAGATGAACTTAATTTACTTGGTGTTTTTGGAATTATAATTGCAACACTTGGGGTAATTATTATTTCTATAAAAGATTATAAGTTATTTTTCAAAAATTTCTTTTCAAAAGTAACTCTTATTGGATTAGGAGCAGGTCTTTTATTGGGTCTTAGTGTTGTTTATTTTAGGGCTGCAGCACTTACACTTGAAAATTTCTCCTCTAATTTTGATAAAGCACTCACAACAGTTTTTTTTGCTTTAGTAATTCAAACAGTAATCGTAAGTGCTTACCTTATCATTTTTGAAAAATCAGAATTTAAAAAATTTTATGATAATAAATTTGAGATCTGTTTAACAGGATTAGCTGGTTTTTTAGCTACACTATCGTGGTTTTTTGCTTTCACCTTAATTCAAGCATCTTTTGTCAGAGCTGTTGGTCAAATTGAAATATTTTTTAGTTACATATCTTCAAAATATCTTTTTAAAGAGAAAATAACTTTTATCGAAATTTTAGGTATTTTAATATTTATAACTGGTGCAACTTTATTGCTTTTAACTAGATCGGTTTAAATTTAATTATTTAATAACTTATTTTTTGCTTTTTCAAATTCATCTTGGGTCAATACACCACTTTCTTTTAATGTATTAAGTTTCTCCAACTCTTCACTTAAAGATTTATCAGTGTTTGTTTCTTCGATATTATTATCTATTTCATTCTCATCTTTGTTTTCCTGATTAGCTTGTTTCGCGCTAACACCACTCATGATAGCTCTCGTGCCTAAGTATAAAACAAAAAATAAAATAGGAATTACTAGTCCAAAAAAAATTAATTTTTCCATTACTTAATCATCATCCTCTTCTCTCCAATTTTTTTCATACATGAGCCAGGCAGCATATATTACTGAAAATGTACCTACTATCATACCATAATCAAACCCTGTTTGTTGATCATGTAAGTACCAGCCTAATTGCGTGGCTCCTATTGGGGGAACTGTTAAGATTAATAATAAAATAGCAATTCTATATGGATACTTTGGTTTTTTCACAGCCTAAACTAACAAATAATTATGTGGATTATAATATTAAAGTTGCGATCTTTTGAAACACTCTACAGTATTTTTTAACAAACAAGCAATAGTCATTGGTCCCACACCACCTGGAACTGGCGTTAAAGCTTTAGCATTTTTTGAGACTTCATCAAATGCCACGTCCCCGACAATTCCGTTTTCTGTTTTATTAATTCCAACATCAATGACAATTGTATCTTTTTTAACCCAATCTCCTTTAACAAGTTCAGGAATACCGACTGCAGCAATAATAATATCTGCTTCTAGACACTCAGCCTTAAGATCTTTCGTTTTTGAATGAGTAATTGTCACTGTACAATTTTCTTTTAAAAGAAGTTGAGTCATTGGTTTTCCATTTAAATTTGATCTACCAACCACAACAGCTTTTTTGCCACTCAAATTTGGCTCAATTTTTTTAATCAATAAATAACACCCTAGCGGAGTACAAGGCACAGAACTTTCATAGCCTGACGAAAGATTTCCAACATTCATAGGATGAAATCCATCAACATCCTTTGATGGATGAATTGCTTCAATAATTTTTTGTTTATCGATGTGTTTTGGAAGTGGTAATTGAACTAAAATACCTGAAACGCTATCCTTTTTATTCAACTCATCTATTTTATTTAGAATAATTTTCTCTTCCACAGAGTCTGGATACTTAATTACTTCTGAATTAAGACCAACTTCCTTGGCAGACTTTTCTTTATTTCTTACATATATTTGGCTGGGGGCAAGATCCCCAATCAAAATAACTGTTAAACCCGGTATTTTGTTAAATTTATTTTTTAATTCTATTACTTCTAGCCTGAGTTCTTCTCTTAATTCAGCTGCTGCTTTTTTTCCGTCAATTAAAATCATAAATTTAAAATATTAATGGTGCAATGTAAAGTTTCATACACATTTCTATAAACCAAATCAATAGAAGTAATATTATTGGTGAAATATCTAAAGATCCTAAATTTGGCAAAAAACGTCTAATTTTATTGAGTATAGGATCTGTTAAACGATAAGTTAATTCTAAAATAGAGTAAACAAATCTATTTTGAGTATTCAAAATATTAAAAGCGATTAACCAACTAACAATTACGTTTGCAATAACAACATATGAGTATAGCTTTAATATTTGTAAAGCTAAGTAAAAGACAGCTATCATTTTTTTTCAATGTAGATAGATGAGCTAGGAAATGCAAAAGAGGCCTTATTTTTTTCAACTATTTTTTTTATTTCTATAGCCAATTTTTCTTTTACTGATAACCACTCATTCCAACTATCTGATTTTGTAAAACAACGAACATACATATCAATTGAACTATCAGAAAACTTATCAACTCTCACTGCAATTCCTATACTGGTATTAAAGTCTTCACTTTTTTGGATGTGATCTTCAATTTCATTTCTAATCGTTTTTAATTGATCAACTGTCGTGTCATATTGAAGAGTTATAATCCAACTTATTAACCAATTTGATGTTTCACTAACATTAACAACAGCATTTTCAGCAAATTGAAAGTTTGGAATAATTGCTAATGATTTATCAAACTTTCTTATTGTCGTGGACCTAAATCCTATCTTTTCGACTATGCCTTCTATGATGCCATCTACTAAGATCCAGTCACCTATTTTAAATCTCTTTTCAACTAAAACCAAAATACCTGAAATTAAATTTTTAAATAAATCTTGAGCACCTAAGGCAACTGCCACACCAAACAAACCCAGACCTGCTATAATTGGTCCAATCTTTATTCCCCATAATTCCAACACTGCCGCAAGACCTAAAATGAAAATTAGTATTTTAAGTGATTTAATAATCCAACCAATCAACTCTCTTGTCAAAAGTTTATCAAGTCCACTTAAAATATAGGACACTGGTTCAATAATTTGATGTATCACCCAAAAAATTAAAATAGTAATTAAAGTTCTATTAATTGTGTCGACAACCTCCCTGCCTTCGGTGGAAAAAGTCATGTAGTAACTTGCTATAAAAAATCCTAAAACAATTGGTAAAAATCTAGCTGGTCCTATCAAAGCAGAAACGAATGTGTCATCTAATTTGTTTGTCGTTCTTTTAGAAATTATTTCTAATTTTTTAATGATAAGCTTACTAATCAATCCTCTAAATATTAAAAAAATTAAAAATATTCCAATTCCGATTAAAATTTGAAAAATATCTACTCCAAGAATTCCTTTATTCCATACAGATAAAAATACTTCTGAAAAATTGTCTATTATTTCCATATTTAGATTTTATATAACAAAAACTCTTCTTCTCCAGGATTAAAAAGAAATATTTTTTTCCATTTAATTTCGTTCAATATAGACGAAGTTTTTTCACCTATACACATTAAATTTGTATTCATCCATATATTTTCTGTTTGATTAATTTTAATAAAATTTAAAAAACTAGAAGCACTATTTTGAGAATAAATATATACTATATCTGGCTTGTTTGCTTTCAATCCTTCAATAAAATTATCATTAAATTTGGAATTATATTTAACCTTATAATTTATTATTCTTTTAACATTATAACCTTCATTTGATAGCTGCTGATCTAAATCAGCTGATACTATTTCACCACTAATGTAGAGAAGTGGTTTATCTTTAGTTTCATAATTCTGTAGAATTAATTCTTTTAAATTTGAAACATTCCCCTCAGCGGCGATCGTATTTTGAAAACCAGCACTTCTCGCTTTGTTTTCAGTTATATCACCAACGCAAAAACACAAAATATTTTTATTTATTTTATCAAAATCTAAAAATTTTACTGCATTTGCACTTGTAAAAATAATTCCACCATAATCAGAAAATCTAATTTCTTCATATCTTATTTTTTCTATATCTAATAAAGGAAGATGTGAAACTTGATGACCTAGTGATTTAAATTTTAGAATTATTTCTAAAGAATCTTCAAGAGGTCTAGTTAATAAAATGTGCATATTATTTTTTATAAGAATTATTTGATTTAATTTTTAAAATTTGCCCAATTTCTTTTCCAATTTCTCTGAATTTTTCAATTTTTTGAGTTTTTTTTTCATAAAATCTTTTTGAACCATCGTAAGAAAAAAGTTCTGCCTCAATTATAATATTCTGTCCGTCAATTACAGAATGTACACCTACTGCGGTTTCACAATCACCTTCTAAAACTTTCAAAATATTTCTCTCTGCATGAGCTCTTTTATAAGTCTCTTCGTGGTTAACCTTTTTCAAAATAGAAAAAATTTTTTGATCATTTTTCCTACATTGAAGTGCGATTATTCCTTGCCCCGCACTTGGAATTATTTCTTCAGTTGTAAATATTTCAGAGATTTCATTTTCAAGCTCTAAATATTTTATTCCTGCTAAAGATAAAATTATTGCGTCATAACTACCTTCTTTTAATTTTTTTATCCTCGTATCTATATTTCCTCTTATAAGTTTACAATTTACATCAGGTCTTATTTTTTTTATTTGAAATTCTCTTCTGTATGAAGATGTTCCTATAACTGATTTTAGATCTAATTCTTTTAATTTTTTTTTATTTTTAGAAATTAATATTTCTTTTGGATCATTTCTTTCTAAAAACGCATCAGTTAATAAACCATCTGTTTCAATAGCTGGTAGATCTTTAAGAGCATGAACTGCTATATCTATATTATTATCCTTAAGTTCTTTTTCTATATTACTTGAAAACAAACCTTTACCTCCAAATTCAGATAGGCGTTGGTTTTTAACTTGGTCACCTTTGGTAGTTATTGTTTTAATAGTAATCTCCATGTCACTTAAGTTAGTTTTTTGGATAATAACATCCTTAGCTTTTTGTGCATAAAGTAATGCTAATTTACTACCTCTAGACCCAATTGTAATTTTTTTATTCATTAATAAATTTATTTCTTTTTTGTACTGAGATTGTACAATTATTCAAAAGTATTTGAATGAGTAAAAAACCCTTAATTCTAGGAATAGAGTCTAGTTGTGATGAAACAGCTGCATCGATTATCTCTGAAAATAACCAAGGAAATCCTATTGTCTTATCAAATATTGTGTCAAGCCAAGTAGATGTTCACAAAGAATTTGGTGGAGTTGTTCCCGAACTTGCTGCTAGATCACACATCGAAAAAATTGATTGGATTGTTCAAAAAGCTATTGATGATAGTGGAATAAATATTTGTGATATAGATGCAGTTGCATCGACAGCTGGACCTGGATTAATTGTTTGTCTTTCGGTTGGATTAAGTTTTGGAAAAGCATTTGCTGCTTCCTTAAATAAACCATTTATAGCAGTAAATCATTTGGAAGGTCATGCCTTAAGTCCAAAATTAAACTCAGAATTAGATTATCCATATTTACTATTATTAATTTCAGGAGGTCACTCGCAATACTTAGGTGTTAAAAATTTGGGTAAATATAAAAGATTCGGAACAACTATTGATGATGCTATTGGAGAAGCATTTGATAAAACTGCAAAATTATTAGAAATTGAATTTCCTGGTGGTCCTCAAATAGAAGTTATGGCAAGAAAAGGGGACTCAAATAAATACAATCTACCAAAACCAATTTTTAACAAAGGTGGATGTAATTTATCTTTTGCAGGACTTAAAACAGCAATACTGAAAATAACTAAAAAAATTAAGACTGATCAAGAAAAATTTGATCTTGCTGCATCTTTTCAAAAAACGGTCATTGAAATTTTAAAGAAAAAAACAAAAATAGCTTTTGGTGAATTTGAAAAAGAAATTAAACCAAAAGAAAAAAAATTTGTTGTTGCAGGTGGAGTTGCTGCAAATAAAGAAATTAGAAATATGTTATTGCAGCTTTGTAAAGAAGAAAACTATGCACCAGTCTTTCCACCCATTGAATTATGTGGAGATAATGCGGCAATGATTGCAATGGTAGGATTAGAAAAATTCAAATTGAAACAATTTAGTAATTTAGATGCTCCCGCAAAACCAAGGTGGCCTTTAGATGAAAATGCTGCTTTTCTAAAAGGTGCTGGAGTGAGCTTATAATTTTATTAAATGAAATACTGGTTAATCAAATCTGAACCTGATGTTTGGTCAATTGATCAACAAAAAAAAGCTGGTGAAAAAGGTGCACCCTGGGACGGTGTTAGAAATTATCAAGCTGCTAAAAATCTCAAGGCCATGAAAAGTGGAGACCAATGTTTCTTTTATCACTCAAATATAGGAAAAGAAATCGTAGGAATTGTCGAAGTCATAAAAGAACATTACATTGACAAAACGGACAAAACTGGCAAGTTCGTTGCTGTAACTGTAAAATTTTTAAAAAAATTAAATTATCCAGTAACATTAGAGGAAATTAAAAAAAACAAGGATTTAAGCCATTTATCTTTAATTAAACAAAGCAGATTATCTGTAATGCCTATTGACTCTAAAAGCTGGAAGATTTTAAATAAAATGAGTAAATATTAGAAATATGCCAAAAAAAAAGAAATCAAAAAACAAGAAAACTAAAAAAAGAACAAAGAAAAAAAAATCTTTTAAAAAAAGAAGAAAATCGAAAAGAATATTAAAAACTAAAAAAGCTCTTTCAAAAAAACGTATAAAAGAAAATATTGAAAAAAAATCCTTTAATGAAGAAATTATAAAAACCAAACCTGAATGGATAAAAAGAAGTTTAGCTAATAAATCTCAGTACCAAAAAAAATATTCTGAGTCGATAAAAAATAATAACTCGTTTTGGAAAAAAGAGGGAAAAAGAATCAATTGGATTAAGCCTTACAAAAAAATAAAAGATGTAAAATATAGTAAAGATGAGGTTAAAATTAAATGGTTTGAAGACGGGACGTTGAATGCATCTGCTAACTGTATTGATCGTCATTTAAAGGATAAAAAAGATAAAACTGCAATTATATGGGTTGGAGATGATCCTAAAGATACTCAAAAAATTTCTTATAAACAGTTGCATCAAAAAGTTTCGAAAGCTGCTAATGGTCTAAAAAAACTAGGTATACAAAAAGGTGATCGTGTCACAATTTATCTTACAATGATACCTGAGCTGGCGATCTTAATGTTGGCGTGTGCAAGAATAGGTGCAATCCATTCAATAATTTTTGGTGGTTTCTCTGCAGATTCAATTTCGGGAAGAGTGAATGATTGTAAATCAGAATACATAATTACTGCTGATGAAGGAATAAGGGGCGGCAAGACTATTCCTCTTAAAGCAACAACGGATGAGGCTTTGTCCAATTGCCCAGATGTTAAAAAATGCATTGTGGTAAAAAGGACTGGTAATTATGTTTACTGGAATGAAGATCGAGATGTTTGGTATCACGATTTAATTAAAGATGTCCCAAATTATTGTGAGCCTGAGGAAATGAGTGCAGAGGATCCATTATTTATTCTTTATACATCAGGATCAACTGGAAAACCTAAAGGGGTTCTACATACCACTGGGGGGTACATGGTTTATGCTTCTATGACTCATCAGTATATTTTTAATTATAAACCAAATGATATTTATTGGTGTACAGCAGATATTGGATGGGTAACTGGTCATAGTTATATAATTTATGGACCGTTAGCTAATGGTGCAACCACTATTATGTTTGAAGGTGTTCCCAATTATCCTGATAGCTCGAGGTGGTGGCAGATAGTAGACAAATATAAAGTAAATACTTTTTATACAGCACCAACCGCTATAAGGGCCTTGATGAGAGAAGGTGATGGCCCAGTTAACAAAACCTCTCGAAAATCCTTAAAACTACTAGGAACTGTTGGAGAACCTATAAATCCAGAGGCTTGGATGTGGTATTATAAAACTGTTGGCAATTCAAAATGTCCTATAGTCGATACATGGTGGCAGACAGAGACAGGGGGAATTTTAATAGCGCCGCAAACTGGGGCCATTCCACTTAAACCAGGATCAGCAACAAAACCTTTTTATGGAATCAAACCAGTTTTAGTTAATAAAGATGGTAAAGAAATAAAGGGTGAGGGTGAAGGTAGACTTTGTATAGCTCAATCATGGCCTGGTCAAATGCGAACTGTTTACGGTGATCACAAAAGATTTATTGATACATATTTTTCACAGTTTGATGGAAAATACTTTACTGGTGACGGATGTAAAAGAGATAAAGACGGTTACTATTGGATAACCGGTAGAGTTGATGATGTAATTATTGTCTCTGGCCACAATCTTGGTACCGCAGAAATTGAAAGTGCTTTTGTTGCTCATCCAAAAGTAGCTGAAGCTGCAGTTGTTGGATACCCTCATGATATTAAAGGAAATGGTTTATATTGTTACGTCACACTCAATGTAGGTGAAAATGAGACAGGTGATCTTGACAGAGAATTAAAGCTTTGGGTGAGAAAACAAATAGGACCTTTAGCGACACCTGATCTAATTCATTTTACACCAGGGCTTCCAAAAACAAGATCTGGAAAAATTATGAGAAGAATTTTACGAAAAATTGCAGCAAATGAGCATGGACAACTAGGTGATACAACTACTCTTGCTGATCCAGGTGTAGTTGATAGTTTAGTAGAAAACAGAAAAAATATTTAAAACTTTATTCTTTCGTTAAATTCTTTTTTTACAACATCCCATTTTAAAATCACTGAGTTGAGAACTATTTTGCGATCTAAATTTTTTAAATCTTCTGCAATTGGTGCCCACTCATATAATGATAAAGCACTGGGGTTAAATGGAAGATCAATATGATAGTTAACCCAATCAATTTTCTGTAATCTATCATCAAAACTTTTTTTTGCTTTTTCTAAGATGTCAATTGGCATTTTGTTTGAAGTTTCATCGTCTAAAATCTTTAGAAAAATCTCTCTAGCTTTTTCAGTTTCTTGATAATTAAAATTTGCTTTCAATTTTGAAAATGTAAAAAATGTCAGATCCTGAAGAGCAACTGCATAAATATTCCACTTAGCTAAGTTAACTGAGTCCATAAAAGTATCATTCTCAAAATGAAGAACATATCTAGTCCCTATCCTTGTTTTCAAATAGCCGTAGAGAGTAACCTGACTCACCCAGGCAGATTTGGTTTGAATAAAAGTTTCAAGCTCATCTAAGGTACTAATTTTCCCCTTAGGGACGAAAGCTTTGAACATAGCAAAAAGATAAGTCTTAAAATCATTCCAAGATAGGTCTCTCCAAGTTAATTTGTATTTTCCCATAAAAAACCCTATTTTTGACACTTATAACTAGAAAACGCTAGTAAATTTACCAATTTTAACACTTTAAATCTATTTTATAATGGTTATGGTTTTGGCCAGTTATAACTAAAAGAGAGAGGTATATAATGTCAAAACAAGAACAACACTGGGAAAAAACCAGAGGATTGCTGATGATGACTTTAGCAATTTGGTTTGTTTTCTCTATTGGCATCTTTCTTTTTGGAGCTGAGATGAACGAAGTTACGGGACCATTTGGATATCCGTTAACTTATTGGTTCACTTGTCAAGGTTCTCTTGGAATTTTCGTAATCCTAATTTTTTGGTTTGCAAATAGACAAGAAAAAATTGATGAAGAGTTTGGCTTTTCAGAAAGAGGAGATGACTAATGATAAAAGGTAATTTTATAGACAATTTACCTAAGGTTTATGGAATCTATACAGGTGGTTTTTTAGCTTTCATAATCATTATGTCAATTGGAGAGCAGATGGGTATGACAGCGAAATTAATTGGTATTTGTTTCGTTGCCTTCACAGTAGCCATCTATGCTATAATTGGTTATCTATCACGTACAGCTCAAGCTGATGCGTATTACGTAGCAGGAAGACAGGTACCAACCGTGTTCAACGGAATGGCAACTGCAGCAGACTGGATGTCTGGTGCATCATTCGTTGCAATGGCTGGTGGTATTTACTTCAAAGGTTACGGTTATATGGCACTACTTGTAGGTTGGACTGGTGGATATGTATTGGTCGCATCTTTATTAGCACCTTACCTAAGAAAATTTGGCTGTTACACAGTTCCAGATTTTATAGGTACAAGATACGGTGGTAATTTAACTAGGTTTCTTGCAGTAGTAGTTTTAACTGTTGCTTCATTTACCTATGTGACTGCACAAATTAACGCTACAGGTACAATTGCATCTGTTGCACTTGATATCCCATTCCAATACGCTGTATACGTTGGACTAATAAGTATCTTACTTTGTTCAATGCTTGGTGGTATGAGAGGGGTAACTTGGACACAGGTAGCTCAATATATCGTGTTAATCATAGCTTACTTATTACCAGTATTCTGGATCAGTAACAAAATGGGTGCGGGTTTCTTTCCTCACTTCATGTTAGCTGATGAAGTTTCTAGAATAGCTGAATTAGAGGCTCAGTTTGGTTTTGTTAAAAACTCTGCTGAAAATCTAAAAGAAGTGCCAAAAGGTTTGGCTGGAATAACTAAAGCTCACTCAGCGGTGAACGCAACACCTTGGGCATTTATTTCATTAGCATTAGCGATGATGATGGGAACAGCATCATTGCCTCATGTTATGATGAGATATTTTACTACTCCAAGTGTAAAAGCAGCTAGAAAATCAGTAGGTTGGTCATTATTCTTTATCTTCCTACTTTATTCTTCTGCTCCAATGTTAGCGACACTATCTAAGTTGTCATTGATTGATCCGTCATTACCAACAGGTATTATTGGTAAATCAATAGCTGATGTTCAAGCGATAGATTGGTATCAAAACTGGAACCAAGCAAACTTAATGTTTGTAAGCGACTTTAACGGAAATGGAACTCTTGAATTAAATGAGTTTTTCATGGGTGGTAAAGCCGTTGTGTTAGCAACTCCAGAAATAGCTGGATTACCATATGTAATCTCAGGTCTAGTTGCTGCTGGAGGTATGGCCGCTGCCATGTCAACAGCTGATGGTTTGATTCTAGCAATTGCTAATGCGATCTCACATGATGTTTATTATAAGATCATTGATCCAAAAGCAGAAACTGCAAAAAGACTAGTTGTTGCAAGGGTATTACTTGTAGTAATTGGTTTTGCTGGAGCAACTATTGCGGCAATGGAGATCCAAGGTATCTTAGGTTCAGTAATCTGGGCTTTTGACTTTGCGATGTCTGGATTGTTCTTCCCACTTGTACTTGGTGTATGGTGGAAAAGAGCTAACAGAGAAGGTGCTATAGCTGGTATGGCTTTAGGTCTTGCTTCTGGAATGGGTTACCTAATATGGGTACGAAATGGTGGAAGTGGATTCTTAGGTATTACACAGTTAACGTTTGGTATCTTCGGTTCAGCAGTTAGTTTGGTATCTATGGTTGTTGTAAGTTTAATAACTTCAGAGCCAAATGCTGCAACTCAAAGAATGGTTGACGAAGTTCGAGTACCATCTGGTAGATCGATCATCGGAAAACAATAAAAATATTATTAAAGGGGCGATTAATTTCGCCCCTTTTAATCAAATCAAATTTCCAATATAAGTTCTTAGATGTCTGCTAATTTCCATCCTTTGGTTTATATAATTGATTACATTTTAGGGATAATTATGTGGACGTTGATTGGTAGAGTTGCGATGAATATATTTCAAAGGGAGGACTCAGAGTTCTTCTTTATGAGAGTATTTGTTAAATTTACCAATCCTTTGATAAAACTCTTCAAGATTTTGACACCCTCATTTATTATCCAACCCTTAGTTCCGTTATATGTGGCTTGGTTTTTCTTTATGATAAGATTTTACTTAATGCCATGGATTTTAGGCTATTCTGTAATGGGTATGTTATCTTTCCCACTCGAAAGCGAAATTTCAAGACAAATTTATCAATTTTTTAATTAAATAAAATTTTAAAAATTGATACAAGTAATTTCAGTTTTAAAATGAAAAAAATACAAATATCACCCTCAATTCTATCAGCTGACTTTAGTCAATTAGGCAACGAAATTAAAAGATTAGAAGAGGCTGGAGCTGATATGATTCATGTGGATGTTATGGATGGTCACTTTGTTCCAAATTTAACTATCGGTCCTCCAGTGATTAAGGCTTTAAAAAAACACGCCTCAATACTATTTGATGTACATTTAATGATTTCTCCAGTCCATAAGTATATTGCAGCTTATGCTGATGCTGGTGCAGATATAATTACTATTCATCCTGAGGCTACAGACAACTTAAAGGATTCTATCAAGCATATTAAAGATTTAAAGAAGAAAGTAGGAGTTTCATTAAATCCAAACACAAAAATAAGTACAATTGAAAAAGAATTGAAATATATAGATTTAATTTTAGTTATGAGTGTTTACCCTGGTTTTGGTGGTCAAAAATTTATTCCTGATGTCATAGAAAAAATTAAATCATTAAAAAAAATTAAAGAGGAAAAAAATTACAACTATGACATTGAAGTAGACGGTGGAATAAATTTTGAAAATTCAAGAGATGTGATAAATGCTGGAGCAAATATTCTTGTATCAGGAACAACAATTTTTAAAGAAAATAATGGAAATATAAAAAAAAATATAGAAACACTTAAAGAAGTGTAGAATGTTGTTAAATGGATTTTTTAGGACTTTCAACAACATAATAGATATAATTGGAGAGAATTTTAAAAATATTTATAAGAACTCAAGTTTTTATGAAAAAAAAATTTCCAAAACATTAGAAATTGATTTTAATTATAAACCAAGTCCTCATTTACTATCGTCTTTAATCAATTATCAAAATAAAAAATATAAAATTGATGAGTTAGATTTAAATATTATTTGGGAGAACGATTCAAAATCAAGAGAGTTTAAAAAATTAAATAATTTCTTCTGGTTTTTTAGTCTAGATTTAAAATCTTCAAAAAAATCAGCACAAATAGTTATTTCGGATTGGATACACAAAAATGGTAATTATAAAAAAAAGAGTTGGGAATTTGATATCACTGCAAAACGAATAATTTCATGGTTATCCAACCATCATCTTACCTATAATGAGAGTAATGATGAATATAAATCAATATTCAATCACATGATTCAAAAGCAAACAAATCATTTGATAAATGAAATTAAAAATTCTAAAAGTTTGGAAGACAAAATAATTGGTTGTTCAGCAATTATTTTGGTAGGGCTGAGTTATAAGATTGAAAAAAATTATTTAAATTTTGGATTAAATTTTTTAAAAAAAATTTTAAAACACTCAATAGATAATCAAGGTTTTTCAAGATCAAGAAATATAAGCCAGCAAATTTTTTATTTAAAATATTTCATACTAATTAGAGAATGGTTTAAAGAATCTCTATTTGAAGTTCCAGAACATATAGATGAAACAATATATTATTTAGGTCAAGCTTATGCTTATTTTTGGCAAAACACCGAGGTTAACCTTTTATTTAATGGAAATAATAATTCTCATAATCAAAATTTTGATAATTACCTGAAAAGATTAGGATATAAATTTAAAAATGATAGGAAAGATTACTGTGGTTATACAATTTTACGGAATAAGAAAATTTGTTTAGCAATGGATACTGGATCCTCTCCGGATATAAACTATTCAGAGGACTACCAATCAGGTGCTTTGTCCTTTGAAATAATTTCAAAAGGAAAAAAACTAATTAGCAATTGTGGATACTACAAAAAGGGTAATCAAAAATTCAAAGAGCTTTCAAAATCTTCTGCAACACATAGTACATTAGTAATTGATGACAATTCATCATGTAAGTTTCTTCAAAAAAAAGATATGTGGATTCTAAAGACAGGTTTAAAGATAACTGAAAAAAACTTTGTATTTGATAAAAATTATTGGAAAATTTCTGCTGCTCATGATGGATATTTAAAAAAATATAATTCAATACATAAGAGAAATATTGAATTTTATCCTGATCAAATGACATTTATAGGGATTGATCAAATTATTAAAAAGAAAACAAATAACAATTATAAATTTGAAATCAGATTTCATTTAGATCCAAGTATTAGATTAATGAAAACTCAAAATAATAAATCAATTTTAATAGAATTAGATGAGGAGGGATGGAAATTCACGTGTGATAATTATGATATAAATATTGATAATGGTTTATACTTCGGTAATAAAAATTCATATATTGAAAATCAAAATATTTTTATATCTGGGATATCAAATAATGAAGAAGAAAATATTAAATGGGAAATTAAAAAGATATAATGAAAAAAATTAAATCAGCCTTAATATCTTTATCTGATAAGTCTAGTTTAAAGCCACTTTTACAAGAATTAAAAAAGAATAATATTAAAATAATTAGTTCTGGTGGAACCTTTAAAGAGATTCAAAAATTTAAAATAAGATGTTTAGAAGTTTCAAATTTTACAGGATTTAATGAAATACTTGATGGAAGAGTTAAAACATTACATCCTAAAATACACTCTGGAATTTTGAATAAAAGAAATGATAGTTCTCACCTTAATGATATGAAAAGAAATAATTTTGAAAATATTGATTTAGTTGTAGTAAATTTTTATCCTTTTGAAAAAACTATAAAAGAAACAAATAACCACAAAAAAATAATAGAAAATATAGATATTGGTGGTCCAACCATGGTTAGAGCGGCAGCAAAAAATTATCACGATGTAACTGTAATTACATCTACAGATCAATATTCAGAATTAATTAATGAACTAAAAAAAAATAAAGGTAAAACTAGTTTAAAGTTTAGACAAAAGATGTCTAGGATAGCTTTCAATGAAACTGCTTATTACGATTCTGTAATATCAAATTACTTGAATAAACTTGACAACATTAAATTTCCAAAAAAGAAAATAATTCATACTAACTTAATAGAAAATTTGCGATATGGTGAAAATCCTCATCAAGAAAGTGCATTATATTCTCAAAACATAAAAAATAAAATTAATCAAATACATGGAAAAACTTTAAGTTTTAATAATTATAATGATATTTTTTCTGCACTTAATATTTCAAGAACCTTTCCAAAAAATACAGGCACTGTTATTGTAAAACATGGAAATCCTTGTGGTGCATCTACTAAGAAAAATCATTTAAGTAGTTTTAAATTAGCGTTACAAAGCGATCCTCTAAGTGCTTTTGGTGGAATTGTTTCATGTAATTATAAAATTACCGAAAAAATAGCTTTGGAGCTTAATAAAATTTTTCTTGAAGTAATAATCGCTAGGGGTTTTGATAAAAAAGCACTTCGAACCCTAAAATTAAAAAAAAATCTAAGACTTATAGACTCGTCCAATATTTCATTTAGTGAAATTTTAAAATTTAATTCTCTAGATAGTTTCACCCTTATACAATCTGAAGATAGTAAAGTATTTTCAAAAAAAAATTTTCACGTTGTCTCAAAAAGAAAACCAAACAAATTACAATTTAATAACTTAATATTTGCATTCAATGTATGTCGCCATGTAAAATCAAATGCAATTGTTCTTGCAAGCGATATGTCGACAATTGGTATAGGATCTGGACAACCAAGTAGACTTGATAGCTGTCAAATTGCAATTGATAAAATGAAAAAATTTTTTAATAATAATACAGAAATTATTGCAGCGTCAGATGCTTTTTTTCCTTTTGTAGATGGTATCGAAAGGTTAGTTCAATCAGGTGTTAGTGCAATTATTCAACCCGCTGGTTCTATTAGAGATAAAGAAATAATTAAATTTGCAAATGATACAGATACTATTTTAGTTTTTTCTAAAACTAGACATTTTAGACATTAATTATTCGATCAATTTTAGCAGCTAGTATGAAGTCATTTTCAGATAAACCCTCTATTGCATGAGTGGTGATATTAATTTTAGCATATCCCCATCCAAACATAATATCTGGATGATGACCCTCTTCCTCTGAAACTTTTCCTACTGCATTAATAAATTTTTGACTTTCTAAAAAATTTTTAAATTTAAACTTTTTTTCTAGAAGATAAGCTTTGCTCTCATTTTGAACAATTTCCCATCCATCTACCTTTTTTTGATATTTATGAATTTCAGAAATATCAAAAGCTTGGACTCCACCCTCACAAGGAACACATTTTTTTTCTAATAAATCACTCATAATTTTAATGGAGCGGGCAAAGGGGGTCGAACCCTCGACCTTCTCGTTGGCAACGAGACGCTCTACCACTGAGCTATGCCCGCTTGTTATTTAAACAATAAAAATAGTGTTTTTTTTTGAATTAAGCAAGAGACATTTATAGAAATTAAATTCTTAATAATTTAATTCAGTTAAATTTTTTTCAAAAATATTGTTTAATTTTTCAACAAATTTAGTATCAAAATTTTCTTGCCATTTATTTTTAGGCCCCAAATGAAAAAAAGGTATTTTTTTCTTTTCTTTACGAGAAATAATAAATTCTCCAAATCCTTTGGTTTCCTCGATCTTTTTCAAATTTTCAAAAGATGTACTTTGAACAGCATTTTTTGCTTTTTCTCTACTAAATCCACTTTTATTATTAGTTAATTTATCTATAAATTCTATTATCTCCTTAAATACAAAAAAAGTTTCATTTAATAAATCTTCATATCTTAAAAATTTAGTTGGTATTAATTTATTATTTTTCCAAGATTGATAATTTTTTTCCCAAGAACTTATAAACTGATAGTCACTGTAATCATTTTTTTTTTTAAAATCGTAAATAAAATTTTTTTCATTTAACATAACATTTAGCGCTTTATCATAATTAATTTGAAAATGCCTGGACATAGAGTCTAGAACATTCCTTGGATCTCTAACAATATAGATGCCACCAAGTGTATTTTTTTGGTTGGTAAAGTCGTTTTGATCTATTTTCACTAAAGCGTTATGTGTTTTGAAAAACCTTATTTTTTTATCTAGATTAATTTTCTCTTGGGCTGCAAGCCATAATCGTACTGTATCTCCAGCTTTTCCTGGGTCATATTTAAAGCTTTCAAGATATTTTTTTATTGGAAATTGACTAATATTTTTTAATTGTTGATCACCTAAAAAAAAACCATCATTAGTATAATAATAGGCACTAATTAATGATCTTAACCATGTATTTCCATTTTTAGGGTAGGATGAGAGCCAAATAATCATTTATTTATTCTTTAAAATTTTTTTAATATTATTAATATATACCTAAATAAATTTATGAATCTTCCAAAAATAATACCTATTTTTCCATTAAGTAATTTTATTATATTTCCCAAAACTACTGTACCTCTAAATATTTTTGAACCAAGATATGTAGAAATGATTAATGATAGTATGAAATCTGATAAATATATTGGCATGGTTCAGCCAAAAACAATAAAAAATTTTGATGATACAAATCCTCCTGTTTTACATGAAATAGGATGTTTGGGTAAAATCACAA
>CABXTC010000006.1 GCA_902515095.1 uncultured Pelagibacteraceae bacterium | reverse complement strand
AAAATCAACCCTGTCGATGCCGCTGCAGAAAAGTAAAATTTTTTTTTAACTTCTGCTTTTTTATCCAATTTAACTCTGTTTAAAAGAACATTAACGTCTGTGCTTCTGTTTAAAGATTCTGTACTATTAATCGAAGTATATTTGTCTGTTAATCTCTTTTTAAGTGAGTCAGTTAAATTTTTCATTTCAATAATTAAGCATCATTTCTATTTTAAAGCAAATTAAATTATAATGAGAGATAAATTCCAATCGCTCCTAGTAACAAAATACAAAAAGTAAAAATAGTTAAATTTTTTCTAAACTCCCTGGCTTGTTGTTCTTCCAGTTTGGATCTCAATATGTTGATATCAACTCTATCAGATTTTACTTGCTTTGAATTTAAAGGCTTTTCAGAAACATCAATATCATTTGGGGTCTCCATATTGTCTGTATTTTCTGTTAAGCCTTTAATATTCATAACTTATTAAATCATTATGTGAATGTAAGAACAATTTGATTAAAGTTCAAACTGGGTCACTAATAAATTGACAAGTGTCCAAATTGGGTTTTTACTATCCTTTTTAAAATATGAGAATTCAACAAATTGATTTATCTAAAACTCTGACTGACGATCAGGTTTATGACACCATTATGAGTAATTATTCTGGTCTTAGTAAAAATTGGATACTTCATCAATGGAATTGGATGAACAACGTTTATTTGCCTTTTAAAGATCATTACAAGTACCTAATAATAATTTCATTGATTGAAAAAACTCTTCAGTTTTACGATCAGATGAATATTAATTATTCATATGATGATTATTATTCAAAATCTTATCAACAAATTGAAAGATTCAGTATTACTGATCTTTGTAAAAAATTAGATTTACCAAAAGAAACAATTAGAAGGAAAGTTTTAGAACTTGAGAAAGAGGGAGTAATAACAAGAGATAAAAAAAGAATTATAATCGATAGAAAAGCTTTCAAATTTTCTAAACCAGAACAACAAATTAAAATCTCATCTAAATATATTTACTTAGTTTCACAAATTTTGAATAAAGAAAATATTTACTCTAAAAAGCTTGAACCAAAAATGGTTGAAAATTTAATAATGAAAAGATTTACCTTGTCTTGGGGATGGTTTTACAGAATGCAAATACCTTTAATTATTGGATATCATAAGTTCATGAAAGATTTAACGACATTTCATATTTGGGGAACGATTTGTATGAATCAAGTTTTAAATGTCTCAAAACATTTAGATGTAGGTGATAACGAAACGTCTTTAGACTATTTTACAACAAATACTGTTCTTATAGAAAATCTAGGAACAAATACTGGTATAAGTGCAATGTCAATTTCAGATATGACAAAAATTCCTCGAGCAACAATTATTAGAAAATGCCAATATTTATTAAAAAAAGATTTGGTCAAGATAAACGAAAAAAAACAATACGTTTTATCCTCAATGAATTTTAGAAAGATTCTACCCTATCAAACGGAAGTTTTTAAATATAAGGCCAAGTTTATTCGTAAAGTTTTAAATCTTCTTGTAATTTCTTAAATCTCCAATAAATTATCTTCGAGTATTTCAAGAAATAATGGGTATAGTAACAACAATAGCACCAATAGGTTTAGCATTAATAATGTTAGGACTAGGTGCATCCTTGACAGTTAAAGATTTTACAAGAGTAGCTCAAAATCCTAAAGAATTTTTTATTGGATTAATTTGTCAGCTGGTATTACTTCCTATTATTGCATATTTTTTAATAATTATTCTAAAAACTCCAATTGAATTAGCATTAGGTGTAATGTTAATAGCGGCAGCTCCTGGTGGTGTAACTTCCAACGTGCTTACAAAATTTGCAGATGGAGATGTAGCCCTTTCTATATCTTTAACAGCAATCACTAGTTTAATCAGTATTGTATCTGTTCCTTACATAGTTTTTTTGTCAATTGAATTATTTGATATTACATATGTCAAAAAAGAAGTTTCAATGCTTAGTATATCTTTAAAAATGTTTTTTGTTGTAACGGTTCCAGTATTGATTGGAATGATTATTAGAAAACTTGCAGATAATTTTATTTTAAATAATATGAAAACTATCAACAAAATATCAATTGGTTTATTCAGTATTGTTTTTGTTGCCATCTATATCGAGGAATGGGATAGCATAGTTATGTTTTTAGAAAAAGCTGGAATAATTGCTTTTACTTTAAATGTCACAATGATGGTTGTAGGTTTTTACATAGCTAAATTTTTTACAACTGGAGTTGCTCAAAGAAGATGCATATCTTTAGAAGCTGGACTCCAAAACGGAACTTTGGCAGTTTTTGTGGGATTACAATTATTTGGTGATAATATGATATACATGGTTCCAACTGCTGCTTATGCATTAATCATGATGGCAACTTCAGTAATTTTTGTTTTTATTTTAAGAAGACAAAATTAGTTATAGATTTTTAAAATCTGTTCTTTTAAGTGGCTCAGATTGAATTGAGATAGGATATTTTTGTTTTTCTACCTCAATAAATAAATTTTTAGATTCAAGTTCCTCATTAGATAAATTGTTTTCAATATATCCAAATACTAAATTCTTTTTAAAATTGAATGAATAGTTTCCAGATGTTGATCTTCCTATAATTTTTTCACCATCATAAATTGGTTCATCATGGAGTAATAATGGTTTTCCTGGTTCACTTTCCTGTAAAGTAAACATTGAAAATCTAGTTTTAACTTTATCTTGTTTAATTTTTTCAAGAGCTTGTTTACCTATAAAATCAACTTCTTTTTTTGAACTAATTGTAAATGATAATCCTGCTTGATACTGGTTCTCTTCGGGGGAAATATCATGTCCCCAATGTAAAAATCCACTTTCCATTCGCATAATATCCATCGCATGCATACCACAATTAGAAAGATTGAAATCTTTACCTTTTTCTATAAGTAATTCGTATATTTTTTTTGCATCTTTAACATCTACATATAGCTCATAGCCTAATTCACCTACATAAGATAATCTTTGTGTCCAAATTTTAACCCCTTCAATTGTAATAAACTTTGCAAATCCAAATCTAAATTGATTATTTTCAAAATTATCTACGCTTAAAGTTTTAAGTAAATCTCTACTTTTTGGACCAAACAAACCGAATACACACAGATCATCTGTAATGTCTTTTAATTCAATATTTTTTGAAAGATGTTTATTAATATGAAATTTATCTCTCTCTCTTGTTGCTGCAGAACTTATTATTCTAAAATGATCTTTATCAACACATACAACTGTTAAATCTGTCTCTATTCCACCATCAAGGTTTAACATATGTGTATAAACACATTTACCAGCTTCATTTTTAATATTAGCTGTACAAATTTTTTGTAAATCTTGATGTGCTTTATCTGATTTTATTTCAAACTTAGAAAAAGGAGTTAAGTCAAACAAACCAACATTTTTAATTGTATTATTTGTTTCGTATTCAGCAGAAGGATACCAACTCTGATAATTATAACTATATTCGTATTCAGCTTTTTCCCCATCCAAAGCAAACCACATAGGTCTTTCATAGCCACCTGAAACACCAAAACATGCACCGAAACTTTTTAGATTATCATGATGAGGTAAAGTTTTGACATTTCTAGAGGTTTTATGTTGTTTGAATGGCCAATGCATTCCGTATAAATCTCCTAAAGATTCTGTAATTCTTTTTTTAATAAAACCTAGATCAGAGTGAAATTTTTGAAATCTTTTAATGTCATAACAAAAAATATCTTCGTTAATATGCCCATTGATTAACCATTCAGCTGTAACTTTACCAACACCACCTCCACTTCCAATTCCAATGCTATTTAAACCACAGCATACAAAAAAGTTTTTTATTTCAGGCACTTCTCCTAATAATGTATTTGTATCAGGTGTAAAAGACTCTGGTCCTGAAAAGAATTTTCTAATACCAGCTGACTCTAAAACTGGAAATCTTTTAATAGCAGAGGCTAAATAAGGTTCAAAATGTTCAAAATTTTCTTGAAATTCACCAAAAGAAAAATCTTCTGGTACTCTGTTTGTCTTATCCCAAGCGGGTATAGAATTTCCTTCAAAAATACCAACTAATATTTTTCCAGCATCTTCTTTTATGTAAGTTCTGTTATCAAAATCTCTTATCACTGGTAAAGTTTTAGAAAGATTTTCAATTGCTTCAGTAATTATATAAAAGTGTTCAGCAGGATAAAGTGGAATACTTACTCCAGCTTTTTCTCCAATTTGGCGTGACCACATTCCAGATGCTAAAACAATATACTCACAATCAATTTTTTGGCCGTTTACTTTTACTCCAGAAATTTTTCCATTTTTAGTCAAGATTTCATCTACGGGAGATTTTTCAAAAATTTTTGCACCTTCCATTTTAGCTGCTTTGGCCAACATATGAGTTACTCCTGATGGATCTGCAGCACCATCACCAGGCATTAAAATACCTCCTAAAACTTCATTAGTATTTACAATTGGGTAATCTTTTTTAATTTGTTCTTTATCTAAAATTCTAACATCTACATCGAAAAGCTGTGCTGTTGTTGCTTGTCTTTGAAGTTCTTGCCATCTTCCCTTATTTTGAGCAATAGAAAGTGCACCGTTCAACCTTAATCCAGCTGAATGATCAACTTTTTTTTCAAGTTCCTTATAAAGATCTAAAGTATATTTTCTTATTTTGGTAATTGCTGCTGAAGGACCTAATTGACTTACTAATCCAGCTGCGTGCCACGTTGTACCTGATGTTAATTGATCTCTTTCTAAAAGAATTGTATCTTTCCAACCAAATTTAGCTAAATGGTAAACAACTGAACAACCTACTACTCCACCTCCTATAACAACAACTTTAGTGCTACTTGGAAGTTTTTTTTCCATTTAATTAATTTTTGATTGCATCTCCTGGGTTAACATATTCATGTCCGAAAACATCTGCAACAGCTTTATAAGTCACATGACCCTTATGAACATTTAATCCTGCTAAAAAGTTTTTATCCTCACCCAAAGCCTTTTGATAACCTTTATTTGCCAATTTTACTAAATAAGGAAGAGTTGCTTGATTTAAAGCAAAAGTAGAGGTTCTGGGTACTCCACCCGGCATATTTGCTACACAGTAATGTACCACATCATTAACTATATATGTTGGATCTCCGTGAGTAGTTGGTTTACTAGTTTCAACACACCCACCTTGATCTATAGCTACATCTACTATTACTGAACCTCTTTTCATTAACTTAAGCATATCTCTAGTTACTAATTTTGGTGCTTCAGCTCCTGGAATTAAAACTCCACCAACAACTAAATCTGCTTCAGCAACTAACTTATTTAAATCTATTTTATCACTTTGTTCTGGAATAATTTTATCTCCAAACACCTGAACTAATTGTTTTAATCTTGCTTCCGATTTATCTACGACATGAACTTTAGCTCTCATTCCTGTGGCTATAATTGCAGCATTTTCACCTACTACTCCACCACCAAGAATTAATACATTTGCAGGCTCACCACCAGGTGCTCCACCTAACAATACCCCTCTACCTTTTTGATTTTTTTCTAAACAATGAGCTCCTGCTTGAACTGACATACGTCCAGCTACCGCACTCATTGGTGCAAGTAATGGAAGTCTACCGTTATCATCGGTTACAGTTTCATATGCAATATTTATACTTTTTGATTTGATTAATCCCTCCGTTAATTCCTTTGCGGCAGCTAAATGAAGATAAGTATATACAATTTGATTTTCTCTAATCATATCTACTTCAACTTTTTGAGGTTCCTTAACTTTAACAATTATATCTGCATCATTAAAAATATCTGCTGCGCTTTTAGCAATTTTTGCTCCAGCTTTAATATATTGATCATTTTCAAAACCAGCTTCAAAACCACCATTATTTTCTATTAAAACTTCGTGACCTTCTGAAACTAAAGTTTTTACGCTTTCTGGTGTTAAACCTATTCTATTTTCTTGTGGTTTAATCTCTTTGGGTACGCCTATACGCATTATCCTTCTCTGTTAAATATAGATATAAAAAATATAAATTAATTAGTTTTTTTGGTTCTTCTGATAATTAGTAATACCAGTTCTTAATTTATCAATAATTTCATCTATATGTTTTTTTTCACATATAAATTGTGGAGCAATAATTAAACAATCACCAGTGGCTTTAAAGTTTACACCTGCTTCATAACAATATTTAAAAGTTTCGTATCCTGCTTTACCAGGTTTTGTATTGAGTTTCATATCTATTCCACCCATCATCCCATAACCTCTTATATTTTCAACAGACTCTAAATCCTGAAGAGAAAATAAACCTTTTTGGAAATAAGGTGCTAAATTTTTTGCTCTACTAAAAATATCTTCTTTCTCAAAAATATCTTGTACAGCTAATGCAGCTGCTACAGCTACTGGAATTCCTGAATAAGTATATCCGTGAAATAATTCTACTGATCCCATTGGAGATGCATCCATCACAGAGTCATAAATTTCATCTTTACAAGCAACCACACCCATTGGAACAACCCCATTTGTTGTGGCTTTAGCCATTGTCATTATATCTGGTGTTACACCATATTCTATACTAGCAAAAGAAGAACCTGTTCTTCCCCATCCAGTGATCACTTCATCAAAAATTAAAAGTATCCCATGCTTATCACATGTCTCTCTTAATTTTTGTAAATATCCTTTTGGCGGAACTAATGTTCCTGTAGATCCAGCAATAGGCTCAACAATACATGCAGCTATATTTTCTGGACCAAAGTTCATTGCTATTCTCTCTAAATCATCTGCTCTATCTGCTCCTGTCTCAGGTTGTCCGCTAATAAATTTATGTTCTGGCAAATGAGTATGTCTCATATGTTGAACTCCTGGCATAAGAACACTTGCAAAAGTTTTAACATTGTTAATCATTCCCCCAACTGAAATACACCCTATGTTCATTCCATGATAGGCACGTTCTCTTCCAACGAATCTAAATCTCTCTGCTTTACCTTTTGATCGATGATAAGCAATTGCAATCTTAAGTGCAGTTTCAACGGCAGTTGATCCGCAAATTGTATAAAAAATTTTATTTAAATCACCAGGAGTATGTTTTGCAATTTTAGTTGCTAATTCAAATGATCCTCCAAAACCTTGTTGAAATGGTTGTGCGTAATCTAAAGTATCCAATTGTTTTGTAACTGCTTCAGTTATTTCTTTTCTTCCATGGCCAAGAGGATTACAAAATAAACCCGAACTTGCATCAATTTGGGTTTTTCCATGGTGGGTCTTTAGATAAACACCTTTAGCCTCAGTAATTAATCTAGGATTTTTTTTAAAATCTTTATTAGATGTAAATGGCATCCAATGTTCATTTAATGAATTTGGAACTGAAGTACGGTTTTCTGAGCTCATAAAATTTTATTTGTAAAATTAATTTTATTATATCCTAATAAAAAGATTCTTTAGACTAAATAGGCGTAATTAACCACCAAATAAATGACGCAACTCATAGTTGTATGATTAGAATGATCATTTTTTTGTTTTACATATAGGCCAATTTAATCTTAAAATTAGAACATATAAATAAACAAGGAAGAGGAAAAATGAAAAAAATAATTAGTTTTATTCTTGGATGTTTTGTAGCTCTTAATCTTTCAGTTTCGGTTGCTAACTCAGCGGCTAACGAAGTTAGAGTTGCTTACTTTTTAGAATGGCCAAGTCCAAACTTAGAGGATATGCAGAAAAAAGCATTTGCTAAAGCTCTTGGAGTTCCAGTTAAATGGACAAACTTCACTAATGGTGGGGCAATGACTGATGCAATGTTAGCAGGAGATATAGATATTTCTTACTCACAAGGATTAGTACCTTTTATTAATGCGGTAAAATCTAAAGCGCCTATCAAACTTGTAGATATTGCTATGGAATACGGTATGGGGGGAACAACGTGTGTTACTTCAAATGCTTCTGGAATTACAAAAGCAAATGCTACCGAATTAGAAGGCAAAAAAGTTGCTGTTCCACTTGGAACAATGGCTGAATATGTTTTTGATGAAAGTATGAAAGTTGTTGGGGCTGATAGAAAAAAAATGGATATTATTCAAATGGATCCTGAAGAAGGAGCTGCTGCTTTAGTAAGTGGTGATGTTGTAATGGCATGTCTATTTGGTGGTAATTCAATTAAAGCTGCAACTGCTGTAGGTTCAAGATTACTTACTGTTGATGAAGCTAGAGCTGCTGGTATTTTAGGAATAGATATTACTTCAGTAACTACAAAGTTTATGAAGGAAAACCCTGGAATGCTGAGAACTTTTATTGAAGTTACTCATGAAGCTAATGCTAGATACAAAGCTGGTAAAAGTAATATGAGTGTTATGGCTAAAGCCTCTGAAATGAAAGTTGCTGACATGAAAGACACTTTAAGTGGTTTTAAATTCCTAAGTCCAGAGGAGACAAAAAAATCTATGGAAAGTGGAAATCTTGATGCATTTCTAAAAGGTATGGGAACACCTAGAGGAAACGTAGATACTAGTTTCTTGCCTCTATAATTTTATAGAGACAGAAAAATTTAATAGGCGCCAATTTAATAAATTGGTGCCTATTTTTTTAATAAAGATTTATTATAAAGTTAGTTTATGAGTGATTTAGTTTCTCAAAATCTTAATATGATTTTTAAAACTCCAAAAGGAGAAACAGTTCACGCATTAAAAGATGTAAATTTTACCCTTAAAAAAGGAGAACTATTAACTGTTCTAGGGCCATCAGGTTGTGGAAAAACAACCTTATTAAATATAACCGCTGGATTCATCAGACCAACATCTGGAAGTATTACTTTAAATAATAACGAAATTGACGGGCCAGGAGTTGAGCGCGGAATGGTTTTTCAACAAGGGGCTTTGTTCGAATGGTTAACAGTTTCAGAAAATGTCAATTTTGGATTAAGAATGAAAAAAGAAGATCCAGTTAAAACATCAAAAAAAGTTGATGAGTGGCTAGATATAGTTGGATTAAAAGGTTTTGGAAATACGCCAACCTATCAATTATCAGGAGGTATGCAGCAAAGAGTTGCTTTAGCTAGGTGTCTTATAAATGATCCAGATTTAATCTTAATGGATGAACCATTGGGAGCGCTTGATGCTTTAACAAGAGAAAAAATGCAATCTTTAGTCTTAAAAATTTGGAAAGAAACTGGAAAAACAATTATCTTGATAACACATTCGGTTGAGGAAGCATTGTTGCTTGGTGAAAGGTTGTATGTGATGGCTCCTCGTCCAGGTCGTATTCACAAAGAATATAATCTTCCGTTTGCATCAATGGGGCTTAAAGAGGATCTCAGAGAAATTAAAAAGAATAAAGACTTTTCAGCAAAACGAGAAGAAATATTAGAAATGATTTGGAATATGGAAGAAGAAATTATGGGGAAAGAAAATTAAATGTTAACTCAAATAGTAACTTTTTTAATATTTTTTGCTGTAGTTGGCTGTATTCTTTATGGAAGGCGCCTGATCAAAACTGAAAAAATTGATGCAGTTTTTGGAAATCCCGAGAGAGCATTAGGTGGTACACACTGGGTAATAGTTGGGAGCAGTTTTCTTCTTCTTATTTGGCTTTATTATTCATGGGATATTGCAAAAGGCTTTTATCCAAAATCAGCGAATGAGCTGTGTCAGGTGGGAAAAGTAAATGATGCATTGTTAGGCTTGAAGTATCAATTTCCTATAGAAGAAAGAGAACTAAAAAGTACTTCACAAATAAAACAAGAAAATAAAAATCTTAAATTAATCTCTATTGAGATTAAAGATTCTAAAGAACTTAATAATGAACAAAAAACAATTCTTGTAAGCTTTATAGATAAAACCAATCAATTAATTCCATTGTTGACTAATGAAGATTTAATTGAAAATGAAACTAAAAAAAAGATTGATGATATAACTGGTAAGATTAATCTTTTGACTGAAAATTTTCAGAAACCTGATTATCCATTTGAAACAGAACAAGAGCTAAATGATAGACTTAATGCAGTAGATGAGGAAGGTGGTTGGGGGATTACAAAGATAGATGCTGGCTCAGGAAGTATTGAGAACACAATAGAAGTACCTCTAGTACCAGCCACAAGTAGAGGTTTAAAATTTCACACTGCAGCTCAAGAATTGAATTTAATAAGTGATGAGTTTTTTAAACTAAGGAATCATAATCCAGAATTCAAAAATAAGATTAAAGAAATTAAAGATAAAATCAAAGCCTACAGAAATAATTTAACTGATAGCGATGAAGTTGCCTCTACTTATGCAAAGAATATTGTTAAGATTGCAAGAAGAATAGAGTTTGCAAGTATTTATCCACCAAATTCATTAGATAAAATGCAAAATGCTATTATCAAATTTGAAAAGGCTCAAATAAATGCTCAAGGTGGTCTAAGATTTATTGATATCTTTTTATTTCCAGCTGGTACAATTGTTGCTAGTGGTCCAAGTTGTTCGGAGCAAGGCTCTGGTAGATGGCTTCCTAAACCCTCTGATACTTTTAATAAATTCATTCTTATGTCAAAACCAAGTGTTGGTTATAAAGATATACCTCTTCTATGGATAAAAATGGTTGATGTAGGTACGTGGATAGGTTTTATTTTACCAGATTGGATAGCTGATATTTTGCCTGGTGAATATCCAGTTCATACTAAAGATGGAATAGTTAAACAAAATTTTAAGGGAGCAGTTCTGAAGGTTGTAACAGGTGACTTTAAATTATTAAAGGTTCCAGTTCCTTATGGTCATATTTGGGACTCATTTATGAGAGTATTTTTAGGATTAGTTTTTGGAATTATTATTGGTGTTCCATTAGGATTATTCATGGGTTTAAATAGATTTGCAAAAGGGTTCTTCGATCCGTTGATTGAGCTATACCGACCTGTTCCGCCATTAGCGTGGGCTCCACTTATAATTTCTGTCTTAGGAATTGATAATACAGGGAAAGTATTCTTATTATTTATGGTTTCTTTATCTATTATGATTATTTCAGCTAGAGCAGGTGCATCAGGAACACAATTATCAAAAATTCATGCAGCTCACTCTTTAGGAGCATCGAAAAAACAAATTTTAAGATATGTTATATTCCCAAATTCTTTACCAGAAATTTTAACAGGAATTAGAGTTGCTGTAGGAATGTGTTGGGGAACTTTAGTTGCAGCTGAATTTTTAGCAGGAACAACGGGAATTGGATTTGTTGAAAATGTTGCAAAAAAATATTTTCAATATGAGGTTATTTGGATAACAATCTTTATTATGGGAATGTTGGGTCTATTATTTGATATTACTTTAAGAAAAATTATTGATAAGACAATTCCTTGGAGAGGAAAAGGGTAATTAGATTTCTTTTTTTTTCCAGGTATCTGGTGTTAAATCATTAATAATTTCTAGATTAATATTATAGTCAAATTTTTTCGTACCTCTTTTTTTGATGTAATCATAAGTCTTAACAATTCCATCTCTTAAAGAAGTTTTTGTTTCATAATTTAATAATTTTCTTGCTTTATCAGCTGAGCATAAAGCGTGCTTAACTTCTTGGGGTCTGTCTTTTTTATATATTGGTGCTGAATTGAAACCTGAAACATTTGAACAAATTTCGGCAACTTCATTAACTGTCACGAATTCTTCATCTGGACCTATGTTGATTATTTCCCTATGAAGATTTTTCTGATCCATCATAGGAATTAAACAACTAATGCAATCATCAATGTAAGAAAAACATCTTCTCTGTTCACCATCTCCATAAATTATTGGGGCTTTCTTTTGCATCATTCTGTTAAGCATGATTGAAACTACGTTTCTAAATGGATCATCATATCTTTGTCTTGGACCAATAATATTATGTGGCACAGCAATTACGTACTCGATTTTATTTAATTCACACAAATTTGCTAAAACTTTTTCAGAGGCAACTTTTGAAATAGCATAAGGATCTATTGGATTGGGCTCCATATCCTCAGTGAAAGGTGTTTTTGAATCACCATATCTAGCCATTGACGAACAATACACAATTCTTTTTACTTTGTTGTTTATAGCTGCAGTAAATATAGAGACTGATGCTAAATAATTATTTTTTGTAATCTCATAAGGTGAGAAAACTGATAGTCCTTCATGCGCTGTCGCAGCACAATGATAAACAATATCAACACCTTTCATCACTTCTTGAATTTTTGGTAAATCACAACAATCTAATTTATGAAATTCAGTGCCTTTAATAACATTATCTTCATACCCACCCATCATGTTATCAATTCCTATAACTGTATGCCCAAGTGTATGTAATTTTTCAACTAAATGAGATCCTAAAAAACCAGCAGCTCCTGTAATAAGAATTTTATACTTTGAATTCATAGTGTGCTTATACTTTTTTTAAAATTATAATCAAATTGAAGATAACCGATATTAAGGTCTTAAATCTAAAAATTCTTCGTATTTTTTCCAATTAATTTTTATAAATTCAGGTAATTCATCTATAGGGATTGCTTTTAATTTAAATTCACTTCCATATTTTGATTTTTTACTATCTGCAATGTGATCGTGGTCTATAATTCTTCTATCAATTAAATCCTTTATTCGATCTGGATTTTTATTTGAAGCTCTATATTCATCATGATGTTCAGCATCTAATTCTTTTAAGTGAATTTCCTCAGGTGAAATCACTCTTGTAAAGTGCCATCCACCATTATTAACAATTTTAAGTTGAATATATTTATCTTTTTTAAAGAGTGTGTCTAATCTATAAAAACCATATTTCTTTGGCTTAACTTGTCTGAGCCACTCAAAATTAGTTAATTTCTTTTTTTTAACTGCTTTGGTTCCATACCAATAGATACGATCAAATAATAAATTAAATTTGTAATAAAATAATTTTTGTTCAAAAATAATAATATCATTTGTTTCTTTTATTTCATCAAAAGTTTCCATATTAGGTATCTCATCATTATCACTATAAAAAATAAAATCATTCGGATCTGCAATTTCATTTACAGCATTCATTAAAATATTTCTTTGGAAAGCAATTCTTTTAATTGCGTTATGTCTATAATTTTCAGGACTTTCCATTTTCTTCCCATCTTTTATTTTATAAATCAAGTCATTAGGTTCTTCATCACTGACCACATATATAATTTTATCTTTGAATTCAGAAAAATTATTAATATTAAAATTTAATTTCTTTTTTCTACCAGAGTGGGAATATGTGCTTTCACATATAACAAATTTATCAAAATATTTATTTAATATATTCAGTCTGATATTTAGGATTAAATCCTCATCATAATACAAACTACAATCATAAAGTTTCATAATAATTATTTGATTAATATAAATCCTGCTGTAAAAATAAGTTATATTATATTTTAATTAATGAAAGAATTAATTGAACATCAAAAATAAAAAATTACTTAATTTAGTAAAAAAAATTTTCATAAAACATAAGTTAAGTACTAAGCATGCAGAAATATCAGCAAGAGCACTTATAAATGCTGAGATTGTTGGGGCTTATGGTCATGGTTTATCAAGACTAAAAATGTACTGCGATAGGATTAAAAAAAAAGTAATTAATCCTAAACCTAAAATAAGAATAAAAAAAATATCTCAGTCAATCTCTCACATAGATGCTAATAACAGCATTGGTTTTGTTGCGGCAGATATAGCTATTAAAAAAGCAATTCAAAATGCAAAAAAAACAGGAATAGGTTTAGTGGCAGTTAAAAACAGTGGACATTATGGTTTGTCGGGTTATTACGCCGAACAGGCGGTA
This sequence comes from uncultured Pelagibacteraceae bacterium, assembly GCA_902515095.1. Classification (GTDB taxonomy): domain Bacteria; phylum Pseudomonadota; class Alphaproteobacteria; order Pelagibacterales; family Pelagibacteraceae; genus Pelagibacter. Next base: position 49,373 of record CABXTC010000006.1, on the reverse strand, counting down.
AACAAAAACTTAGTTACTATGATCTATACAAATGCTCCGCCTGCCATTGCACCACACGGAGCTCGTAAAAGTTTATTTGGCACAAACCCTATTTGTTTTGGAACTCCCAGTGGCTTAAAGGCACCATATATTTTAGATACATCTATCTCAATGATAAATAGAGGTAAGATCAGGTTTGCGTCCAAAAATAATCAAAAATTACCAATCGGTGTTGCTTTAGATAAGTTTGGTCAACCAACAACTGATGCGAATAAAGCTCTTAAAGGTGTTCAGTTGCCTATTGCAGGATTTAGAGGTTCAGGATTAGCTTGGATGGTTGATATTTTGAGTGGAGTTTTAACTGGTAGTAATCATGCTGGAAAAGTTAAAGATCCGTTTGAAGACTTTAGTGGACCACAAAATATTGGGCATTTATTCATCACATTTAAAACAAATTTGTTTGTAAAAGATTATAATAACAGAATTAAAGATAATATTAAGAAAGTAAAACGATTACCAAAAGTTAAAGGAACAAAAGAAATAATGTATCCAGGGCAAAATAAATATAAAAGATACAAAATTAATTTCAAAAAAGAAATTAAAATCTCTAAAATTATTAAAAAAGAATTAGAAATCCTAAAAAAATAATTATGCTTTCAAATAAAGAAATTATTGTTCCAAATAATCTACTAAATGCTGCTCTCAAAAATAAAGGAGTGAAAGCTGGTATTGTTAATGCAGGAAAACCATTACCAATGTTATCTGTTCAAGATGCAGTCAAAGAAAATTTAATTGATCCAATTTTTATAGGAGACAAAAAAGAAATTCTTAAATGTGCCGAGGATATTAAGTGGGATATTTCAAAATACGAAATAATAAATGAACCAGTTGAAAATAATACAGCAGGTATAGCCGCAAAACTTGCTAGTGAAGGAAAAATAAGAATTATAGTAAAAGGTCATATCCATACAGATATCTTAATGAAAGAGGTTTTAAAAAGAGAGTACAACTTGTTAGGTAAAACAAGACTAAGTCATATATGGCATATGACTTTAGAAAAAGATGATAAACCTTTAATAATTACAGATGGTGCTTTGAATGTTTTGCCAAATATAAAAACCAAAATGCATATATTAAAAAACGCAATTAATTTTTCTCATAGAATTGGAATTGATAGGCCAAAAATTGCAGTGCTGTCTGCAACAGAGGAAGTTTTGGACAGTGTTCCAAGTTCTAAAGAAGCTGAGGAAATTACAAATCTAGCAAAAAAAGAAAATTTAAATGCAGATGTATTTGGACCGTTAGCTTTTGATAACAGTATTTCAAAAAAATCCGCAACTATTAAAGGTATTAAAAATGATGTTGCAGGAATTGCAGATGTTTTATTGGTACCTAGTGTTGAGACTGGTAATGCATTAGTGAAGATGCTGATTTATTTTAGTGGTGCATGTGCTGCAGGAGTAGTTGTAGGTGGCAAAGTACCTGTAGTAATAACTAGTCGTTCTGATGAAGCACCTGCCAGATTAGCTTCGATTGCTGCTGCAGTGTTAGCTTTAGATTAATAGTTTCATTGAAAAAAAAACTAATTTGCATTAAATAGTCCCATTAATTCAAATAAAAACTATGGCAATTACTTATTTAAAAAAATCCCCTAAAACATCTTCTACAGATGATACCAAAACTACTGAGATAGTTAAGAATTTATTAAAAGAAATTGAAAATTCTAAAGAAAAAGCATGTATAAATTTAACTAAAAAATTCGATAAATATGATGGTGAAATTATTGTTTCCAAAGAAAGAATTGAAAAGATTAAAAAAGAATTAGATCAAAAAACAAAAGATGACATTCAATTTTCTCATGAAAGAGTAAGAAAGTTTGCTGAGGCTCAATTAAAAAATTACGGCCAAGATTTTGAAGTAGAACTTTCTCCAGGATTATTTGCTGGTCAAAAATTAATACCGGTTAATACTGCTGGCTGCTATATACCTGGCGGACGTTACGCACATATAGCCTCTGCTGTTATGAGTGTAACAACAGCTAAAGTCGCTGGAGTAAAAAATATTATTGCCTGTAGTCCTCCCAAAGAAGGGGTTGGTGCCCATCCAGCAATTGTTTATACAGCCGATTTATGTGGTGCTGATGTAATATTAAACTTAGGCGGTGTTCCTGGTATTGCTGCAATGACTAATGGATTATTCAAAAATCCACCAGCAGATATATTAGTTGGTCCAGGAAATCAGTTTGTAGCAGAAGCAAAAAGAATTTTATTTGGAAAAGTTGGAATTGATTTATTTGCAGGCCCAACAGAAATAGCTATTATTGCGGACGACAAAGCCGATGCCGAAATGGTAGCGGTAGACTTAGTTGGTCAAGCTGAACATGGATATAATTCTCCTGCTTGGTTATACACAACCAGTAAAAGATTAGCTGAAGAAGTTTTAAAAAGAGTTCCAGAATTGATTGCTGAATTACCTGAAGTTCCAAGAACAAGTGCTGAAGCAGCATGGAGGGATTATGGTGAAGTCATACTTTGTGATTCTGATGAGGAAATGGCAACTATAAGTGATGAGTATGCACCTGAGCATCTAGAGGTTCAAACTCAAAATCTTGAATGGTTTCATAAAAGATTAAAAAATTATGGTTCACTATTTATTGGCGAGGAAACAACTGTTGCTTATGGAGATAAATGCTCTGGTACAAATCATATTTTACCTACAAAAGGCGCTGGTCGTTATACAGGCGGATTGTTTGTGGGAAAATTTATTAAAACATTAAGTTTTCAAAGAATGACGAAAGAGTCTACAAAATCTGTTGGAGCAGCCTGTGCAAGGATTTCAAGATATGAAGGAATGGAAGCTCACGCAAGAACAGGTGATGCAAGACTTAGAAAATATGGTTTTTCTAACTAATTTTCTGGAATAAAAATTAAACACAATCCGTTATTGCAAAATCTTTTTCCAGTAGCAGTTGGACCATCTAAAAAAACATGACCATGATGAGCACCACAATTTGCACAATGATATTCAACTCGCTTCATACCAAAAGAATAATCTATTTTTATTTTAAAAGCTCCTGGTAATGCTTCTGAAAAAGAAGGCCACCCTGTTCCACTATCAAATTTTGAATTAGATGCAAATAGCTTAGCATTACAGTTTGCACAATGGTAAAACCCTTTTCTATCTTCTTTAAGTAAATCACTTGTAAAAGCTCTTTCTGTGCCCTCATTAAACATTATATTTTTTTGAGCTTTTGATAGATTTGTATTAATAATTTTTTTGGTTGCTGAAGATAAAACTCGATAAGGTAATGCCAAAAAAAATAAATAAGAAAATCCTAATAATTTTAAAAATTTTCTTTTATCAATCATATAAAATTAAAGATTAATTTAAAATTTCTTCAGTTTTTTCTTCTTTGTTTTTGTCTTTTGTATCAACATTTTTTTTTGATTTCTTTAAATTAATTAGATCGGCAAACTGATGGTTTACATCTCTATGTCCCGCTTCATCATCTCTTATTACTTTTACAACATCCTTAAGTGTAGAATGTAGTGGTAAGTTCCAATAATTTATTGCAATCTCAGGAGCAGGTTGATCGGGAATAGTTCCAGCTTCAAGCTCATTTAAATACTCTGTATAGCTAACAACAGCTTCCTCCTCAAAATAACCAACAATTCTATGGGCAGTTCTTTGAGAGACTAAATATATTATTGCATATGTTAAAATAAAAATGAATTGAGCAATCATAATTATAAATCTTTCAACAGCAGTTGGTTTTGCAATATGTACAAAAGTCATTAAATGCATTCTTTCATTTTCAGCTTCATCTAAAAGAGTTTTTATCCAACCTTTATCATCTTCTATTTTTCTAAGAGATTTTAAATGTAACAACATTCCAGCAACCATTCCTGGGACGGCTGCAACTGTTTCCAGTACAACAGCTCTATGGCCATATCTTTTTTTAAAAAAAGTATCTGCTAGCAACCTTAAAAATTTAGTAAAAGATAAAGCAACTTTGTCACTTAAATTTTTTGGTTGAAAATGTTTATTTAAATCATTCATATTTTTTAAAATAATTACTAATAGAAAATTTAACATGCGCTATAATTGTCATTAAAAATGTTGCTAATTACAGAAAATACACAGTTTCTTTAACTATATAAATTGCAAGCAAGGACATAAAGCCAATTATAAATATATTAATATATTTCCATGTTTTTTCACTCTTAGCATATTTTGAAAAGTACGCAGATAAATAACCTAGCAAAAAGAAAAATGTAAACGATGCAATTGATGCACCAACACCAAAATAAATTTTTTCATCAAAAAGAAAATTTTTTGAAAAATTTCCCAAAAAGAAAACTGTATCAGAATAAACATGTGCATTCAGATAAGTAAAACCAAGTGTCCTTAATAAAATCTCAGAACTAGAACTATCTTTAAATTCACTATTAAAATTGACGTTAATTTTGAAAAATTTTATTTTAGAATATATAAAATAAATTAAAAAAATTATTAATGAGATATTTAAAACTAATTCTACAAATAGATTAAAATATTGATGAAAAAAATGAAATAAAAGAATACCCGAAAATATTAATAATAAATCTGATAAAGAACAAACTAAACAGACTAAAAATACATATTGTTTTTTTAATCCCTGCTCTATTACAAAAATGTTTTGGGCACCTATTGCTAATATTAGGCTAAGCCCGGTAAAAAAACCTAATACCAGGTACTCCATCTAAAATTAGATTATTCTGAATTGGCTGTTAATGTTTTAATCTCTAAAATATTTTCGTTAGGATCTTTTACAAAAAAAGTTTCTTGCTCATATTTTGTACCTTTAAATCTTAAGTAAGGTTCGTCGTAATATTTAGCACCATTTTCTTTCAGTCTATTTTTTAAAGCATCAAAATCTTTTCTAGATAAATGAACTCCAAAATGTGGAACAGAAACGTTCCCCATATCTACATCGTGTCTTTCGCTATCTAGTTTATGATCACTTGCATGGAGAGTTAGTTCATTTCCCCAAAAATCTACATCAGCCCATTCTTGCGCTGAATTATCAAGCCGGCAACCTAAAGTTTCGCTGTAAAACTTTTTTGCTGTTTCTAGATCTCCACAAGGGATTGCTAGATGAAAACAATTAGTGTTTTTGTACATAATTTCTCCTTTAAATACTGTTTAAAGTAACTATATAAGCATTAATTATTTTTATCAAGCTGACAAATACTTATGAACGACTTTTTACAATCAATAATAGATCGAGATCCTGCGGCAAAATCAAAGTTAAGTCTAATTTTAACTTACCCAGGAGTTAAGGCTATTTTTCTTCACAAGATAGCTAATTTTTTTGCTATCGCTAAGTTTGATTTAATTGCAAGAATCATTTCACAATTTTCTAGATTTTTAACTGGAATAGAGATTCATCCAAAAGCTAAAATTGGAAAAAATTTATTTATTGATCACGGTATGGGAGTTGTAATTGGTGAAACATCTGAAATTGGGAATAACGTTACTATTTATCATAATGTTACATTAGGAGGAATTGCTCCGAGTATAAATACAAATGATCAAAGAAATACTAAAAGACATCCAACTTTAGAAAACAATGTTGTTATTGGATCAGGTGCTCAAATTTTAGGACCAATAACGATTGGAAAAAATTCTCTGATCGGTGCTAATGCAGTAGTTACTAAAAATGTAATTGAGAAATCCATAATGGTAGGAATTCCAGCTACAAGAATTGGTGATGCTACAAAAGGATTTCAACCTTATGCTGTTACTGATAAAGATAAAGATTAATGTCACAAATTAAAAATAACTTTATTGAATCAGTTGGAAATACACCTTTAATAAGATTAAAAGCAGCTTCTGAAATAACTGGATGTGATATTTATGGTAAAGCTGAATATCTTAATCCAGGGGGATCAGTAAAAGACAGAGCTGCACTTGCGTTAGTCAAGGATGCACAAGAAAAGAAATTAATTTCAGAAGGTGGGATAGTTGTTGAGGGTACTGCAGGTAATACTGGGATAGGTTTATGTCTTTTGGGGAATTCCTTAGGTTACAAGACAATAATTGTGATGAATGATAATCAGACTCAAGAAAAAAAAGATACTTTAAAAAATATTGGTGCAGATCTTAGACTTGTGCCACCCAAACCTTATAAAGATGACGGTAATTATGTAAAAGTTGCAGGTCGTCTTGCAGAAGAATTAAAAAGTACGAATAATAATGGTGTGGTTTGGGCCAATCAATTTGATAACACTGCTAATGCAAAAGGTCATTACGAAACAACCGGACCAGAAATTTGGGAACAAACTGATGGTAAAGTAGACGGATTTGTATGTGCATCAGGAACAGGTGGGACGATCGGTGGTGTGAGTAAATTTTTAAAAGAAAAGAATAAAGATGTAAAAATTTATTTATCTGATCCAACTGGATCTGCTTTATATAATCACATTATGAATGGAGAACTAAAAGCTGAGGGTGGATCAATAACTGAGGGTATCGGATCGAGTAGAATAACTAAAAATTTTGCTGAAGCTAAAATTGATGGTGCTTTTTCAATCAGTGACCAAGAGTCTTTACCTGTACTTTATGACTTAATTCAAAATGAAGGGTTAAGCCTAGGAACGAGTTGTGGAGTAAATATAGCTGGTGCAATTAGATTAGGAAAAGAATTAGGTCCAGGAAAAACTATAGTAACAATTCTTTGTGATAGATCAGATAAATACAACTCAAAGATGTTTAACAAATCCTTTTTAAAGGAAAAAAACCTCCCTATTCCTAGCTGGTTATAATAACGCATACCAGGCATGTAACAAAACAGTTACATTTTTAAGATAACATTAATTAATTTAGAGGTTCTATGAAAAAAATTATTGTAATTTTATCTTTTTTAATTTTCACATCTGCTAATGCAGGAATGAGTGATAACGATAAATCAAAAGCATGGGATTGTGTTGGAATTTATATGGCTAACTACTTTCTTCCAGCGGGTGAGAAATTTGAATACGGAATGAAAGAAAAATCTATTTCAACCGTAAAGGTTCTAAAAACATATGCACTTGAAATTGGTATACCTGAAAAAGATTGGGATACTGGAGTAAACAAAGCAGTGGATAAACATTACGGATCGAAATATGACAAGGCTAAAACGGACAAATGTCATTCTTACGTTGAAGCGTTAGTACCTAATGGGGCTGAAAGAGTTAAAAAAGTAATCCAAACATTATATTAGTAATGAAAAAAATTTTAGCAGTACTATTCTTTACAATCATTACTAGCGTTACCTTTGCAGGTATGAATGACAAAGATGAGTCTAAAACTATAGAATGCACTGGAATTTATTATGCTAATAGCATGATCCCCCAAGGAGAGCTTGAGTTAGAAAAGATTGTGCATTCTTTTGCAGCAAAAAAGTTTTTAAATTCTTATTTGTTAAAAGAAGGTGTTAATGAGGAAAAACTCAACAAAGAATTATTAAAAGTTGTCGATACTCGTTACGGTAAACCGTATGAGGAAGAAACAACTCAAGAATGTAACAAATTTATTTTTAAATTAATTTCCGGATCTAAAGATGAAATCAAGAAAATAGCAGAGTCAGGAATATATTAATAAACAAGGAGGAAAAAATGGAAAAAGAAATGTTAGTAGTGGCTAAATTAAAAGAAGGTATGTTTGAAAAATTTATGGGATTTATGCAATCACCTGAGGGTTTAGCTGAACGAGCTAAAGTTGCAGTAGTAGAAAAAACTATTGGAACGGTAACCCCAGATAAAAGCACTGTAATGTTTAAGATATTTTGTACTGATGAACCTGCATTACATAAATTTATTGAGGGAACTGAAGTATCAAAACCTATCATGGATGCTGTTTTAGAAAGCTATTCAATCTATGATTTAACAAAAGTAAAATAGGAGAAATATGAAAAATTATATAGTAACACACACTTTTAAATCTAAAGAGGCAAAAGCTAAAATGATAGAAGTTACTGGTTCGATGTCTATGGAAGATATGACTAAGGCAATGACAAGTGACAATGCAAAATGTCAAATGAGCTGGAATACACCAGGTGATAATTTAACAATGTATTGTTGGTGGAAAGGTACTGATCCAGATGCAATTAATAAACAATTAGAGTCTATGAATGATTTCTATGAACCTCATAAATTTGTTGAGTGTACAGATGATATTATAGATTTTAATGCTAAATAAAAATGCCTAAACTTCGACTAAATAAGGAGAAACAATGAAGGTAATTTATACTAGAACAATGAGAGTGAAAGATGATGGCTTAGGAAAAGCTATGGAAATTGGAAAAGGATTGGCGGCAGTAAGAAAAAAACATTATCCTAACCATGATGTCTATTTTTCTTTTCAAATGGGTGGAGATCCAAGAACAATAAGAGAAACTTTAATTGGAACTATGTTTGAAGGTGATAATGAAGCTGATGCTAAAATGTCTGCAGACCCTGAATATATAAAACTTTTAGAGCAATTAAAAGAAGTTGCCATAGAAGGTACTATTGAAGACGAGATTAGACCAATATTTAGTTAAAGGACTTAGATTATGTTAGAAAAATTTAATGGAATAATTTACTTAGCCGTATTTTTAATTCACTTTATAGGCTTTGCTTATTATGGATTTAGATGTGTGTTTCAAACACAATCTTTTTTAAATCAATATGGAATGCATGATACAGGAGCAGGAATTGTAAGATTTTTTGGTTCAATATTTATTGGTTCTACTTTGATGGCAATTTATGTAGGATTTATTAGACCTAATGGCTTAGAAGCAACTTGGGCATTTTTTAATCTAATATTCTTACAAAACTTATCAGCATTTATAGTTGGTTTTTATAGTACAAAAATAAACAAACTTGGACATACAGATAAAACTTCGGATGAAGCGATTTATGCCCCTTTATTTTTAACTATTTTAAGTGCTGTACTTTGTTACGGTTTAGCTGATAAAATTTATATTTAACGATTAAGGAGGTTTGTATGGGAATATTAGTTAAAGGTGAAATTACAATTACTAAAGGATTTAAAACTTGGAAAGAGATGGTTTATGCTCAGGACGGAAAATTAAAAGAACATGGAATAAAGTTTATTTTTGCAGGAACACAAAAAGATGATCCATCAAAACTTCATACAGTAATGCAATTTCCGAACATGGAAGCACTCCAAGCTTTTAGGGATGATAAGCAACTTACTGAGAAAAGAAGGGAAGCTGGGGCTGTTATAGAAAGTGCGTTAATGATACCAATTTCAGATGAGTATCTTACTAACTATCCAGATGCATATATTAAACACTAATAGTTTAGGTTATAATAAATTTAAATTAGCAAATGAGAGTGAACTTTAACAATTAAAGGAGATTAATGTCTATATTAAAAAGATATACGGATGCAATTGATAAGAAAGATGAAGCGACAATGAATGAACTTTTACATGATGATTTTAAGTTTACAATGCATAAATCTGGAAATTCTTTAGGAAAAGCTGATGTTATTAAATGGGCAATGAGTGGTGATATTAATCAAGATAAGGCAAGAGTTGTATATGAAAATGACGAGGTAGGTGTGCACCATTCTTTAGTTACATTTAATGATGGAAATGTTGAAGCTGTAATGGCGGTTTATAGATATAAAGATGGAAAAATTGTTAGTTTAGAAACTGGCGCTACTCCAATGTCTAAATAAGTGAAAAATTTTTCATTTATTTTTTTTATTTTCGTATTTTCATCATCTTTATTCGCAGATGATAATAAAAAAGAAATTGATAAATTATTTATTCAATTAAAAAGTGCTCTGAATTTTGAAAATTCCAAAGAGATAGAAGATAAAATTTGGGATCTTTGGACCACTCATCCATCTAAAAATGATTTAACAAAATTATTAGCAGATGGTTCGTCTGCAATGATGGATAATAAACTTGATACTGCGTATGATAAATTTACTAAAGTAATTGAGCTTGACCCCAATTGGTCAGAAGCTTGGAATAAAAGAGCAACAGTATTGTATTTAATGGGTAAATATGAGCTATCACAAGATGATATTGATAAAGTTCTTATGATTGAAAAAAGACATTTCGGTGCACTGACAGGTCAAGGTTTGGTTCAAACAGCTCTAAAAAATTATGAGAAAGCAATTGATAGTTACATCGAAGCTCATAAAGTTCATCCATTTATGAAATCTCCTCTAATTATGATTGAAAAACTTCAACTTCAATTACAGAAACAAAGCATTTAAAAGTGTTTTCAAAAAAATATTCTAATCTTTTATTTATATTGGTTATGGGATTTGGAATGAGTCTTTTGATGACACTGATTATTACTTATATAAATACTGGAATGGACAATGAGTATATCGACCGATTTTTAAAAGCATGGTCAATAAGTCTTCCAATTGCAATAATTGCCGCCCTTCTTGTAGGTCCTCCGATTAAAAAATTTGTAGATAAAATTACCAAATAAGAATATCTTTTATTTGTGAGTAACGTTATAGCCTTTCTAATTCTTATACTTGCGGTCGTATTAGGAACTGCAGCAAATAGTTTCGCAAAAAGTGCAAATGGTTTCACGTTGTTAGTTCCCAGTCTAATTACTGGGTTAACAATAATTGGTTGCATGTTTACTCTTTCGATAGTTATGAAGACTATCCCTGTTGGTATAACTTATGCATCTTTTGCTGGTTTATGCATAGTGGCCACTTCAATTGTTGGAATATATAAATTCAATCAAGTACCTGATCTTTTCACAATCATTGGTTTGATATTGATTATATCTGGAGTTTTGATTGTAAATTTGCTGGGTAAAACAGGATAAATTTATGGCAAATTTATCTGGTTATATCTTTTTGTTTTTAGCAATCATTCTTGGAATAACTTCAAATGGTTTTTTAAAATCTACTAATGGTTTTACAATAATCGGACCAACTATTTTTTGCATCATATCTATAGTTGCGTGTATTTTTTGTTTATCAAAAGCAATGAATATAATTCCAGTTGGTTTCACATATGCAACATATGGAGGTTTAACCATAACTGCAGTAACACTGTTTGGTGTTTTTAAATATCAACAAGTTCCAAACCTTTATGGAATAATTGGAATTAGTTTAATAATTATTGGTGTAATTCTTTTAAATACCTTGGGTAAAACTAGCTAGAAACTGGTTTTAAAATTTTAAGCATTTTTTTATGTAAGTTATTGTTAGCTGAGCAAATAATATTTCCAGCTTTCTTGGCTTCATCATTTTTCCAAGTTGAGACAACCCCTTTTGCAGCCTCAATAATTGGTATTAAAGCATGAATATCCCAAATCTTATTTCCACACTGAATAACAACGTCAAGTTTGCCCTCGGCAAAATGAGAATAACTTAAAGCATCTGCACATGGGAACTGCATTCTTTTCAAAATTTGAGGAATTTTTTTTTGGTTATTTAATGATAAACTTCCATGAAAAGCTGCGGACAATTTCATATCAGAATAAGTTGCTTTTTGATTGACTAGTATTTTCTTTTTTTTTCCATTTTCCGAAACATATGCAGAATTAAAGGAAGTATTAAAATAAAATTTTCTAAGAATAGGAAAATTTGCAAGACCAATGACTGGATTACCTTTATAATTAAGAGATATTAAATTGCTCCATGTTGGATTTCCTATCACAAACGATCTAGTTCCATCGATAGGATCAATAACCCATGAATAATCACTTTTAGTTTTTTTGTAGCCAAATTCCTCACCAATAATTTGGTGATTTGGAAATTTTTTTTTAATCTCGTTTCTAATAAATCTCTCAAAAGCCTTATCCGCAGTTGTCACTGGGTCATAACCACTTTTAAGTTTATTTGATACTTTAAATGGTTTGTTTAATTTAGAGTAATAAAATTTAGTTAATTTGTTAGCTAAATTTTCAATGAATTTAGAATAAAGTTTATAATCTGGTGATTTTAAAATTTGCACAACGCTCTAATACTATTTTATTACTATTGATTAAAGCTAAATTTTAAATAATGATTTAAAAATACATGAAATTAGAGTTAAAAGACAACAAGGTATTTTTTGAAAATAAGGGCCAGAAAAAAGAAATCCACCCATTTTGGCTTAGAGAAAGAGTAAACGGAGAAAATTTTGTTGATAAGTCTACTCAACAAAGATTATTTGATCCAACTCTATTACAGGAAAATATTCAAATAAAAGATTTGAGTTTATCCAGTGATTTTTTAGAAATTAAATTCAATGACGGAGCTTTAACAAAAATTGCTATAATTGATATTTTTAAAGAATTTTCAAATATTAATGATGTTAAACAAATCGAAAAAATAAAATGGGATTCTTCATTTAAAAATCAAAATACTTTCGAATTTAAAGATAATTTATTCGAAACAGATGAAATGTACAAAGCCTTGATTAATTTTTACCAATATGGATTTGTAATCTTTAAAAATGTACCAACTAAAAATAATTTTATTGTAAATTTTGCAAATTCAATAGGAAGTGTGAGGCGAACAAACTTTGGTGAGTTTTTTAATGTAAAATCAAAACCAAATCCAAATGACTTAGCTTACACATCTTTGCCTTTAGCTCCACATACCGATAATCCTTATAGAAATCCTGTGCCATGTATTCAAATACTTCATTGTATTGAAAATGAAGTTACTGGTGGTTTATCAACATTAGTTGATGGTTTTACTATTTCTGAAAAACTTAAAAAAGATTTTCCAGAATATTATAAAATTTTAACTGAAATAAAAATACGATTTCAATTTATTGATGAAAGTGTGATTTTAGAAGATTGGGCTGAAATGATACATTTAGATGAAAGTGGTAATTTCAAACAAGTTCGTTTCAGTCCAAGATTAGATTTTGTCCCATTAATAGATAAAGAAAAGTTAGATCTATTTTACTCTGCAAGAAAAAAAATATCTGAACTCTATAATTCTGAAAATTACAGAATAGAGTTTAAGCTTCTTCCTGGTGATCTTTTAATGATGGATAACTATAGATTGTTACATGGGAGAACTACGTATGATGCTAATGAGGGAAATCGTTTTCTCCAGGGTTGTTATATTGATTATGATAGTACTGAGGGAAGGCTTAAGCATCTAAAAAGAAAATTTAATTACTAAGATAGATTTTCTATCTGTTTTTCAGCATCTCTTATTGATTTTTCATAATCTAGAGACATTTGATCAGCACTTACTACTTCAACTTTTTCAATGCCAAAAAAATTCAAGATAAACTTTAGCCAAGGAGTAAGAAAATCTTCATTACTATTAAGTTTTGTTCCTCCAGAGGTAATTACTAAATAAGCTTTCTTATTTTTTAATAGACCTTCTCTTCTTCCATTAGGTTTAAATCTAAAGGTTTCCCCTATTCTTGCAGCAAGGTCTGACCATGCTTTTAAGGTTGCTGGAGGTCCATAATTATATATTGGAGCAGATATAATTATAATATCACTTTCTTTCAATTCTTTTACAAGAGTATCTGATAGTTTGAACATTTTTTTATGTGTCTCTGTTTGATCTTTTGGATCTATTTTCATTCCAGACTCAGTCAAATTAGATACAAAAACCATCTCATCATTTAGATCTCTATAGACGACTTCGTCTCCAGGTTTTTTAATTTTATCCAAAAGTTTTTTTGCAAGAGCTCTTGAAGTTGAGCCATCTTTTCTGGCACTAGAGTCTATTTGATAAATTTTCATAATTTAATTTAACCAAAATTTTGTAAGAATGGAAAAATATTTAATAAATAATATCCCAAGGCTTGTAGTTGGTTAGTTAATATCAAAATACCAGTGATTAATAGAATTATTCCACCTATTTTTGACACTAAATTAATATTTTTTCTAAAGTTTTTTGAAAAAATAAGGAATCTTTGTATTAAATAACCTGATAAAATAAACGGAATTGCTAATCCAATAGAGTAAAAAGATAACAACAATATACCTTGGGTTAAACTTTTCTCTGTTGCAGCTAAAACTAAAATTGATCCTAAAATAGGTCCAATGCACGGCGTCCAACCAAATGCAAATGCCATACCTATTAATACTGGACTAAATATACTTTTGTTAATATTTGTTTGAATTCTCTTTTCATAATTCAAAAATTTTAGATTTATTATTCCAATTATATGAAGAGATAAAATGATAATTATTAATCCCGCACCAATTCTTAATTCATAAGAATTTTCTAAAAAAATTTGTCCTAAGAAAGTTGAGGCTGCTCCAAAAATAATAAAGACTAAAGAAAAACCAACTGTAAATAAAATAATTGGAAATAAATTAATATTCTTTTTATCAACGAGCTCATTTATAGAACTTCCAGAAATATATGAGATATAACCAGGTATGAGTGGTAAAACACATGGTGATAAAAAACTTATCAATCCAGCTCCAAAAGCAATAATTAATTCAATCATTATTTTTCTTTAACAACTTTCAATTTTTGTTCACCAAGATTATCTACCCTTAAAATCATTTCATCACCATTTTTTAAATAATCTGGTGGTGTCATCCCCATTCCGACTCCCGCGGGTGTGCCTGTTGTAATAATATCGCCTGGCATTAAAGTTATAAATTGACTGATGTGTGAAATTAAGTAATTAAAATTAAATATCATTAAGCTAGTATTTCCAGTTTGTCTTCTTTTTCCATTAAGATCTAATGATAAATTAAGATTAAATAGATCATCAATCTCATCTTTTGTTACCAAATAAGGACCTAATGGACCAAAGGTATCTCCGGATTTGCCTTTTACCCATTGACCGCCTCTATCTTTTTGCCATTCTCTCTCACTTATATCATTGCAAATACAATAGCCTAGCACATGTTCTTGTGCTTCATTCTCTTTTACATATTTGGCTTTACTTCCAATGACCATTGCAATTTCAACTTCGTGATCTAAAGACTTTGAATTCTTTGGTATTACAATAGTGTCGTTTGGCCCGACAATACAATTTGGGGATTTGTTAAAAACAATTGGTTCTTTTGGAGCTTCAGAATTTGTTTCCTCAGCATGAGCCTTGTAGTTTAATCCAATTGCAATAAAATTTGCTGGTTTAATTACACAAGGTCCGATTCTTTTGATATCTTCAATCACTGGAAGAGAATTTAGATCTAACTTTTTTATTTTATCTAAACTTTCAAAATTTAAATTCTCTGATGTAAAATCTTTTATAATATTTGATAAATTTCTAATATTGTTTTGGTTGTCAATTATTGCAGGTATTTCTTTACTATGTTCACCGACTCTTAAAAGTTTCATCAATTAACCTTTAATGCCAAGATGAGTATATTTTATATTAAGATAATCTTTTATTGCCATTGACCCACCTTCGCGTCCATAGCCGCTTTGTTTAATTCCCCCAAAAGGAGCTTCTGCAAGAGCAACCATCGGTGTGTTAACAGCGACTGAGCCTGTTTCTAATTGTTCTGATGCAAGATGAGCTGTCTCCATTGAGTTGGTACAAACATAACTGCACAGACCAAGCTCATGATTGTTAGCTCTTTTAATTACGTCATCAAAAGATTTAAATGATAACATTGGGACTAATGGCCCAAAAGGTTCTTGTTTCATTATCGTAAAATCATCTTTTACATCATCAAATATTGTAGGCTCATAATAAAAACCTTTGTTAAATCCTGATGGTCTTTTCCCACCTAACAAAACTTTTGCACCTTCTTGTTTTGTTTTTTCAACTAATTCCTCTATTTCGTTCAGTCTTTTTTTTGTGGTTAATGGACCTAATTGAGTTGAAGGATCCATACCGTCACCTATTTTCAATTTTTTTGTTTTCTCTATAAATAAATTTACAAATTCATCTTTTTTTCTCTCATGTATATAAAATCTATTTGGAGATATACAAACTTGACCGTTATTTCTAAATTTAGCAGCAATTGCCATATCGGCTGCTTTTTTAATATCAGCATCATCAAATACTATAAAAGGTGAATGACCTGAAAGCTCCATTGTTACCCTTTGAACTTTATCTGCAGCTTGTTTCAATATTAATTTGCCTACTCTAGATGATCCAGTGATTGAAATTTTTTTGACTATATCTGAAGATATTAATTGTTGAGCAATACTCGGTGGATCACCTGATAAAAGATTTACTACTCCTGGTGGGACACCACATTCTCTACATATATCAACCATCTCCATTACAATTCCTGGAGTTATTACATCAGGTTTAACTATAACAGAACAGCCAGCTGCTAAAGCAGTTGAAATTTTTCTAGCAGATAATACTGCAGGAAAATTCCAAGGTGTTAAAGCTGCAACAACACCAACTGGTTGATAGTAGACATGCACTCTTGTATCTTCAAATCTACTTTCAACAGTTTGTCCATAAATTCTTTTTGTTTCTTCCGCATTCCATTCAAAAATATCTGCAGCACCACCTACTTCACCTTTAGCTTCTGCAAAAGGTTTTCCAACTTCAACAGTCATCCATTTAGCAAGGACATCTTGTTTCTCTCTCATTTTGTCTGCTATTTTTCTGATGATGTAAGATCTTTGCCATGGAGCAGTTTTTTTCCAAACCTCTAATCCTTTTGCGGCAGACTTTAATGCTCTATCAACATCTTCTGGTGTAGCTTTAGATGCATGCCCAATAATTTCTTCATTTGCAGGATTAATTACTTCGTATGTAGATTTATCAGATGATTGACACCACTTACCATCAATGAATTGACCAAATTTTTCGTACATAAATTCAATTTAGCATTACTATAGGTTGTGTCTACTATGTAATTTTTACACATTAACTATTTTAAATTAGATGATAATCTATTTCATAAAAGGAGTTTAATATGAAAGCATATATAATGGGTAACTACACTGAGAAAGCTTTTATGGGTTTTTTAAAAGATCCAACGAGTGATAGAAAAGCTGTTGTAGAACAATTAACTAAAGCTATGGGCGGAACTATGCATAGTATGGACATTGTTAGAGGTTCTTACGATTTTATAGTTGTTACTGACGTTCCAAGTTTTGAGGACTTTGCAGCAATTAAATTAGTTGTTGAGTCATCAGGTGCTGTAAAAAACTTAACGATACTTGAGGCGATTGATTTTACAAAAGCTACAACAAAAGCAAGTAAGATTGGCTATAAAGCACCCGGTCAATAATTTTTAGTATAACTTCCAGCTGCGGACTGGAGGTTATATTAATTCTCATTTACCTTTTTTAAATGGATCTAATAATAGTTTTTTGTGATTATATTTATATTTAGTGTTGTTATAATGGAGTGAATTAACAACCAGTATTCTTGAATTTTCTACATCAATTAAAATCATATTCCCGCCATAGCCACCCATTCCAAATATAATTTTGTCTTTTAATCCTGGAAAATCCATATGAAATTGACCCCCATATGATTTTGTACGATTAAATGCAGGCTCGTTTCTTTCTTCAGTTAATTTTTTTGGTATTCTTCTTTCGTAAATCTCTTTTAAATATTTTCCAACACATGTATCATTTTGATAATCATCCATTATAGCTTTTGCTATTCTAAGATAGTCAAATCTCGTTGCCATTATGTTAGGATGTCCGTTTCCCCAATTTTCATTTAAACTAGTGTAGCCATAACGAATGCTATTTTTGATCTTTATTTTATCGTTGAAAACTTTGCTATAAAATTTGTGATAATCTTCACCAATTTTAAATTTCATATAGTTTAAAATTAACTGAGTGATAAATCCATTGTAATTGTATCTTTCCTTAGATTTTTTTGTATTTTCGTTGTTAAAGTAAGAGCGCATGGTTGTTGCAATATCTCTATCTTCATATGCACCTAATTTACTAGTACCATCTTCAAATTCATCGATGTATTTTTGATCACCAGTATTCATATTTAAAAAATTAATTAATTTTTGATCATGATAAAGAGAATCTTTTATTATAGGCCAGTCATTTACTCTAGTATCAACTCCATCAATATAACCCTCACATATTGCGTGACCTACTAAATAAGAAGTTACTGACTTACCCATTGACATTGAATAAAATTTTGTTTCATTATTCAAAAACTCTCCCAGTCTTTCTTTAGGAGAAAGTTCGTCAATTAATACTTCACCATCTTGATAATATAAATAACTAAGGATACCTTTAGTTTTCATTTGTTTTTTTACATATTTATCTTCAATTAAGTTGAATTTAAAATCGTAGGAACTATTTGTTGGTTTAAACTCTTTTAAATGTTGACTTCTATCTCTATATGAATATTTCCATAAATAATAAATCAGCGTATCTCTGTTTGGGTTTGAATGATAGGCAATATTAGTAGCTGATAATGCTTTATTTTCTATTTTGATATTTAGATTGTTAGATCCTTGCTCATTTAAATATTGATGATGTCCGTTTTCAGAAAGCCACTTATTAAAAAACCAATTTAAACTCTCAGCAAATAGATTGTTTGAAGCTAATAAACTAAAAGTTAAAATTAGAAATATTTTTTTCACTTTTTAAGTTTAGATGAAAATTTAAGGTTTTCATTATTAAATTTAGATTTATTCTTGTTTATAAAATCATCCATTATTTTTATTTTTTCTTCCTCAAATTCAGCAACCTTTCTTTCATTAAGATCTACATATAAAGCCAGAATTTCAATTGTTGAAGCCAGAAATTTTTTTTCTTTGTGAATCATTTCCATTTTATATTGCAGTCGTTTTTTATCATGATCAAAATAAACGCAATTAATATCTACTTCATCATTTAGTTGAAGTTCCTGATTATAAGTGATGTGAGATTCTACGATCATTGTGCTTTTCTTGGTTGTTTTTGCTGACTCTTCTCCCATCTTAAAAATATTATTTAATGTATCAGCACCATATTTATCGAACATCAATAGATAATATGAAACATTCATGTGATCGTTGTAATCGATCCAATCTTTAATTACTTTTTGAGAGCTAAGGTAAACAGACATCTAATATTTAAAAATGATTAATTTTTTTTGTTATCGTTATCTACGACTAAACAAATCTCAGATTTTGTCAAAAATCTTTTTCCTGTACCATTATCTAAAGAAAACATTCCACCAATACCTTTAACTGCATCTATAGTTAAATCAGTATGTTTCCATTTTTCATATTGGTCATCGTTCATGTAAAAAGGCAGTCCACCAATTTCACCTAATTTTACATCACTAGAACCAACCATATACTCATTTCTTGGATAACACATTGGTGCACTTCCATCACAACATCCGCCAGATTGGTGAAATAATAGCTCTTCACCGTGTTGAGCTTTAAGCTCTTCAATTAATTTTAGTGCTGAGTCTGTTGCTTTTACTTTCATAAAAAATATGGCCCGTGATTCCTCACGGGCCATTATATATAAGATTATTTTTAAAAGAAGCCTAATTTCTTTTCACTGTAAGACACGTGAAGATTTTTCACTTGTCTGTAGTGGTTAAGCATCATTTTATGTGTTTCTCTTCCGATACCAGATTGTTTGTATCCACCGAATGCAGCATGTGCAGGATAAGCGTGGTAACAATTAGTCCAAACTCTACCAGCTTGTATTTCTCTACCCATCCTGTAAGCAATGTTTCCATTTCTAGTCCAAACACCAGCACCTAACCCGTAAAGAGTATCATTAGCAATTTGTAATGCTTCTGCTTCATCTTTAAACTTAGTTACTGATACAACTGGTCCAAAAATTTCTTCTTGGAAGATACGCATTGAATTATTACCCTCAAAAATAGTTGGTTCAATGTAGTTTCCTTTTTCTAAACCACTATTGATTTTTGCAACATTTCCACCACATAGAACTTTGGCACCTTCTTTCTTACCTAAATCTAGATAAGATTTGATTTTTTCCATTTGTTCTAATGATGCTTGTGCTCCAATCATTGTTTCCATTTTTAAAGGATTATCTTGCTTAACAGCTTTCGTTCTAGCAACAGCTTTCTCCATGAACTTGTCATAGATAGACTCTTGAACTAATACTCTGCTTGGACAAGTACAAACTTCACCTTGGTTTAATGTGAACATTGCAAAACCTTCTAAACATTTATCAAAAAAGTCATCATCTTTTGCCATGACATCTTCAAAGAAAATATTAGGAGATTTTCCACCTAGCTCCAACGTGATTGGTATCAAGTTTTGAGATGCATATTGCATAATCAATCTACCAGTTGTTGTTTCACCAGTGAAAGCAATCTTTTTGATTCTTTTTGATGATGCTAGTGGTTTTCCAGCTTCTAAACCAAAGCCACTAACAATGTTAACTACTCCTGGAGGTAATAAATCTCCAATTAGTTCCATAAGTAACATGATTGATGCTGGTGTTTGCTCAGCTGGTTTTAGCACTACACAGTTTCCTGCTGCTAAAGCTGGAGCAAGTTTCCAAGTTGCCATTAATAATGGAAAGTTCCATGGTATAATTTGTCCAACTACACCTAGTGGTTCTGGAATGTGATAAGAGTATTCACTATTACTGATTTCAGCAACTGAACCTTCCTCTGCTCTAATTACTCCAGCAAAGTATCTCCAATGATCTACTACTAGTGGTAAATCAGCGGCCATACATTCTCTAATTGGCTTACCATTATCTAAACATTCAGCTGTTGCTAATACATTAAGATTTTTCTCAATGACATCTGCAATTTTAAGAAGAATGTTTGATCTTTCCGTAATTGAAGTTTTTCCCCAAGTTACGAAAGCTGCGTGAGCTGCATCCAATGCAGCGTCTACGTCTTTTTCATTTGATCGTGCAATCGAACAGATTACTTCATTTGAGATCGGAGATGTATTATCAAAATACTTTCCAGATTTTGGTTCTACAAACTTACCGTTTATGTAGTTCCCATATTTTGCTTTAAATGGGAATTTTACTTTCAAATGAGAAGTATCTAATATAGATGACACTTTCATTGCTTCTGCACTCATTTTATTTCTCCTCTTTTTTTTGTTAGTTGACTTTATGTTATTGTTTTTTCTAGATCTTTTTAAACGTTTCTTAGTCGCAGTTTTTTTTGCAACTTTTTTTTTCGTTTTTATTTTTTTTCTAGATGATTTGACCAACTTAATTACTTTTTTTTTGGTCTTAGTTTTTGCTATTTTTTTTCTTCTAATAGCCATTACAGAGTTAACTAAGTAATCTGATCAGTGTCTATTTCTAAAATTTTAATTTTCTACTTCAAATTGTATGAATACTATATCTAGTGTCTATTTTAAGAGTGATTAATATTTCTTTTTCTATAATAAAATATTCCACAATGGATATAAATTTTTTTAAACAAACTAAAGTTTTAGATGGTGGCATGGGACAAGAGCTTCTTGCTAGAGGAATGAATCCGAAAGGAACATTGTGGAGTGCTAGTGCACTTTTAGATGAAAGTTATCATGATCTTTTATTAAATGCCCACTTAGATTATATAAAGGCAGGAGCAGAAGTTATAGTTACAAATACATTTGCAACCAGAAAAATTAGGTTGATAGAAAATAAAGTTGAGCATAAATTTGAGTATCTAAATACTAAAGCTGGTGAAATTGCAAAAAAAGCAAAAGATGATTATCCAAATATTTTAATTGCTGGGGGACTGCCTCCTCAAAATTCAACTTACAAAGCTGATGATAGATCTGAGGATATAATAGAAAATGATTTTTATAATCAAGCAAAGTTAATTAACCCCTATATTGACTTTTTTTATTTTGATGTGTTAAGCAGCATTAAAGAGATAAATATCGCAACCCAAAGTATTGATGAATTCAAAAAACCTTATCTAATAGGAGTGCATATTTCTGAAGGCACAAAATTACCTAGTGGTGAAAAAATTTCAAAACTAATAGACAAATTAAAAAATCCAAAACTACTTGGTGTTATTCTATCTTGCGTTTCACCTGAAAATTATGAGTTAAATTTAAATGAAATTAAAAGTTTAGGGGTTCCATTTGGATTTAAATTAAATGGATATTTAAAAACAGCACCATTATCTAAGATTAATAAAACTAACAATAAAAATGATTTCTTACAGCCAAATAACTTTTTAGGTAAAAGAAAAGATTTATCTCCTGAGAAAATGCTAGAGTTTGTAAAAAGATTTAAAGACTCTGGAGCTACAATTTTAGGTGGGTGTTGTGAAACTACACCAGCACATATTAAATCATTTGCATCACTTAAGTAATTTTTTTGTTATCTGCTTTTTTAACAAAATAAATACCAACAGAAACAGCTATTAGAGAAATTAATACTTTGGTAGTAATCAATTCTTTCAAAAATATATAACTTAAAATAGTTCCAAAAATAGGTATTAAATAGGAAACTTGAGATTGAAAAATTAATCCATTATTTACTAAAATTCTAAATCTAAGTAACCAAGCTAAACCTGTTGAAACAAGTCCCAAATAAATTACAGAAATAGTTGAGTCCAATCTTGGAATTATATTCCAGGGTTGTTCAATGAAACTAACCAATGGAATTAAAATTATTGTTGCCCAAATTAAAATAGATCCAGTTACATTTTCATTCTTTTTTTTACTAATCTTTAAAGTCAAAACACCACCAACCACATAACAAGTGGAACCTAAAAGAATTAATAAAGCAGATATAAAATTATTCTCATCAATTAATAAATTATCTGAAAATAGATAAAGGATACCTGAAAAGCCAATCAAAATTCCAAAAGTTTTTATAAAATTAAATTTTTCATTTTTTGTATAAAAATGACCAAGTACCGTAGAGCTTAAAGGTGTAGTAGACATTAAAATTGCTGCAAGATTACTCTGAACAGATTTAATTCCGTATGCGATAAGAAAAAAAGGTGCTACTAAATTTATAAAACCTATCAAAGCAAACCAATACCAATCTTTCGAAAATGCTTCTATCTTTATATTTTTATAATAACAAAGTAATAAAACGGGTATAGCACCAAAAAAAACTCTTAAAAAAGCAATCGTTACAGGTCCAAAAGAATAAGTTGCAATTTTGATATTAAAAAATGCCGAAGCCCAAATTAATGCTAACAAAACTAATAATAAATAATCTAGTAATTTTGGTTGTCTCATTCTACTAACTCTTCTATTGATCCTTGAGTGATTTTCTTTAAGTCTGTGAAGCTAATTTTAAATACACAGTTAGGATGTCCTGCTGCAGCAAATAAATAATTAAATCTTTCTAATGAACTATCTATCAGAATAGTGATTTCGTTTAAATGACCAATTGGAGAAACACCTCCTATTGTAAAACCTGTAACACTTTTTACATCATCAGCTGAGGCCATAGATGCATCTTTTATATTAAGAATTTTTTTTATTTTATTTAAAGAAGCTTTTTTATCTCCAGCTACAAGACATAGGGTATAATTTTGTTCTGTTTTAAAAAGTAAACTTTTAACAATCGCACCAACCCCACAACCTAAAGATGAAGCAGCTTCCAAGGCTGTCCTTGCTGAACTATCAAGTAAAATCACTCTCTGATTTTGATCAAATTCCTTCAGTAATTTTTCAACTCTTTTGACAGGCTCTTTGAGTAATAAAGTCATTATTCAACTTATAATTGTTAGTTATTTTTAACATTTAATTATACACTCATGTAAAAAATGCATAGGTGTTATTAAGTAAAAGAACATTCTTTAACAGTCTTTATTTGGTATCACAAGTCCCAGAATTATAAAGGAGATCAGATGAGTTCAAATGATGTGTTAAAGACTATTAAAGATAAAGACATAGAATACGTAGATTTAAGATTTACAGATCCCAGAGGTAAGCTTCAGCATGTAACAATGGATGCCAAAATGGTGGATAATGAAATGTTGAATGAGGGAATATTTTTTGATGGATCTTCTATAGCTGGATGGAAAGCTATCAATGAATCTGACATGATTCTTAAACCAGATACATCGAGAGCAATTGTGGATCCGTTTACATCTCATAATACATTAAATCTTTTTTGTGATGTTTTAGATGCGATAAAAAAAGATCCTTATGAAAGAGATCCAAGAGGAACCGCTAAAAAAGCCGAGGCTTATTTAAAAAGTTCAGGTATTGGTGATAAGGCTTTTTTTGGACCGGAAGCAGAATTTTTCGTATTTGATGATGTAAGATTTAAAAATGATATGAATGAAACAGGTTTTAAGATTGATAGTAAGGAAGGCCCTTATAATTCCGGTAGAGAATATGAAAATGGAAACATGGGGCATCGACCGGGAATAAAAGGTGGTTATTTCCCTGTTCCACCAGTGGATAGTGAACAAGATATGAGAAGTGAGTATTTAAAAGCAATGAAGGACATGGGTATTAAAGTTGAAAAACATCACCATGAAGTTGCTCCAAGTCAACATGAGCTTGGAATGTATTTTGGAACTTTAGTAGATCAAGCAGATAATTTACAATTATACAAATATGCTGTTCATATGGTTTCTCACTCATTTGGTAAAACTGCAACTTTTATGCCTAAACCTGTCAAAGGTGATAACGGTTCAGGAATGCACGTACACCAATCAATTTGGAAAGGAGACACTGCATTGTTTTCTGGCGATAAATATGCTGGTTTATCTGATACTGCACTACATTATATTGGTGGAATTTTAAAACATGCTAAAGCTATAAATGCATTTTCAAATGCAACAACTAACAGCTACAAAAGATTAATTCCAGGATTTGAAGCTCCTGTTTTATTAGCTTACTCAGCAAGAAATAGATCAGCATCATGTAGAATTCCTATTACCTTAAGTAAAAAAGCTGCAAGATGTGAAATTCGATTTGGTGATGCAGCAGGCAATCCGTATTTAACTTTTGCTGCTATGTTAATGGCTGGTTTAGATGGAATTAAGAATAAAATTGATCCAGGTAAATCATTTGATAAAGATCTTTATGCGTTATCAGAAGATGAAGTTAAAAAAATACCGACTGTTTGTGGATCTCTAAGGGAAGCTATGGAAAGTTTAGACAAAGACAGAGATTTTTTAAAACAGGGAAATGTTTTCACTGATGACCAAATAGATGCCTACATCGCATTAAAATTTGAAGAAATACATAATTTTGAACACACACCTCACCCGATTGAGTTCGAAATGTATTACAGTTGTTAAATATTACTGTCTAGTTTTAGCAATTTTATCTTTGCCAGAACCTTTTTTAACAATGTAGTCTTGAGTTCCATTTGCTCCAGTATCAACAGATTTAATAAGAGATCTTAAAAAACTTTTTCTCTTTTCTTTTCTGTCTTCACTATTTAGCAAATTTCTAAATTCAAAAACGTTCATATACTGAATATATCTTATCTATGCATTTATTGCAATACTGATATGTTCAAAATGGGATTATACCTTAAATGACTCTCCGCACCCGCAACGTTCAGTTTCATTTGGATTATTGAATACAAAAGTTGATGAAAAGTCCTCTTTTTTGTAATCCATTTCAGTGCCTAAAAGATACATAACTGCAGCTGAGTCGATATACACTTTCACGCCTTTATCTTCTATTAGCTCGTCATTAGGATTAACTTCTTTCGAATATTCCATTACATAAGACATCCCAGCACATCCTCCTGATTTTACTGAAACCCTCACACCTAGAGCATTTTTTTCTGCATTAGACATTATCTCTTTTATTCTAGAAGCAGCATTATCACTTAATCTAATTATTGAACCCATTATAAGTTTAACTCCAATTTAGCAGCATCAGACATCATATCTTTTGTCCAAGGTGGGTCCCAAACTAACTCCAAATCAACATCCTCTATATCCTCTACCTGCATAGCACCTTCCTTTACTTCTTTTGGTAAACTTTCTGCTACAGGGCAATTAGGAGTAGTTAATGTCATTTTAATTTTTGCTTTTTTTCATTTACTTGAACATCATAAATTAGACCAAGATCATAAATATTTACTGGAAGTTCAGGATCATAAATCTTTTTTATTTCTTCAATTATTTTATCTTTTGTTTCCATAAAATTTCATTTTTCTGTACTAATTTCTTTTCCATCATTCTCCATTGCTGAGACCAATGTGTGCCAAGATAATGTAGCACATTTTACTCTCATTGGATATTGTTTTACACCAGATAAACACATTAACTTTGTTTTATCGTCTTCTTTTAATATATTTGATTTAAGTTCAGGGTTTTCTTTAATCATTCCCAAAAAATCTTCTATTATTTCTTTAGCTTCATTATCGCTCTTACCCTTTATTAAATCTGTCATAATTGAAGCTGATGCCATTGAAATAGCACAGCCACTACCCTCAAAAGAAATGTCTTCAACTTTTCTTTGATTATTTAATTTTAAATAAACATGTACATTATCACCACATAAAGGATTATTTCCTTTAGCATCTTTATTAAAGTTATCAGTCTTACCTAAGTTTCGAGGGTTCTTGCCATGCTCTAATATTATTTCTTGGTATAATTCTTTTAAGTTCATTTTAAATCAAAAATCTTTTTACATTTATTAATTGACTCATTTAGTTGATCAAAATCTTCTTTTGTATTGTACACACCTACTGAAGCCCTAGCGCTAGCTGGTATTTCTAATTTATCATGAAGTATCTGACAACAATGATGGCCAGCCCTTATTGCTACTCCATCTTCGTCTAAAATTGTAGCAATATCATGCGGGTGTACACCTTCAATAGTAAATGACAAAACCCCACCTTTATTTTTTGGGTTACCAATTATTTTTACCGAATTATTTTTTCTCAAAACTTCTTGACCATATTCAATTAATTCTTTTTCATGTTTTATTATATTTTCAATACCTATATTTTCTAAAAATTTAATTGACTGGTCAAATGCTATTACTTGTGCTGTAGCCATTGTTCCTGCTTCATATTTATTTGGTAAATCTCCATAAGTTATTCTATCTTTCTTTACTTCTTTAATCATTCCTCCTCCACCTTGATAAGGTGGTAATTCTTCAAGCCATTTTTTTTTACCATATAAAATTCCTAATCCTGTAGGTCCATACATTTTATGACATGAGATTGCATAAAAATCACAATCAAGATCTTGTACATCTATTTTTAAATGAGGGGCGCCCTGACACCCATCTACTACTACTATAATTCCTTTAGAATGAGCAAGTTCAGTTATTTCTTTAATTGGTAGTATTGCTCCAGTAACATTTGATAGATGATTAACTGCAATAACCTTGGTTTTTGGTGTAATCATTTTTTCTATATTCTCAATAGGAATTTCACCTTGATCATTAATTTCTGCAAAATTAATCTTTATATTTTTTGATTTTCTTAAATAATGCCATGGCACGTAGTTAGAATGATGTTCTAGTTCAGTTAATAATATCTCATCCCCTTCATCTAAAAATTTTTGACCTAAAGTATTTGCTACCAAGTTAAGTGCTTCTGTTGCACCTTTTGTAAAAACAATCTCATTTTTATCTTTCGCATTTATATATTTTTGAACTGAGGACCTTGTATTTTCGTATAAATTAGTAGCAGCAACAGCTAAATAATGGATACTTCTTCCTACATTAGAAAATTGTTTTGTATAAAATTCGTTTATCCTATCAATAACTACTTTTGGTTTTTGGGAAGAATTAGCACTATCTAAATAGACTAAATCATTATTTTGTATTTTCTCATCAAATATAGGAAATTCTTTTTTAATGTTGTCTATATTCATTCTTCTAGTCCAATCATATTTTTAACTAAATCTTTAATTTGTGTGTCTGTTATTTTCTCAACTACATCTAATAAAAAACCATTAATCAAAAGTTCTTTTGATTGTTGATAGCTTAACCCCCTGGACATTAAATAAAATATTGAGTTTTCATCAAGACTTCCTGATGCAGATCCATGAGAGCATTTTACATCATCAGCATATATTTCTAGTTCCGGCTTAGCGTTAAATTCAGAAGTTTCATCAAGTAAAATTGCTTTACTTAATTGATATCCATCAGTTTTTTGCGCTTTTGAATCTACAAATATTTTACCTTGATAGGCAGATTTTGAATTTTTTCCTAAAACACTTTTAATCAATTGATAACTCTTTGTATTTTCAACCAAATGATTAATTATTGTTCTTATTTCATGATGTTGTTCATTATTTAATGAGAAAATACCATTTACGAATGCTGAAGAATATTCTCCTTTTAAATTACAATTAATCTCATTTTTTGAAAAATTCGATCCGGAAGATAGAACAAAAGTCTCTGAGACACTGTTGTTATCTTGTTCAATATTATTATACAAATATCTGATGTTTTTATTTTGTACATTGTCAATTTTATAATTTTTTAAAATAGCATTTTCTTTTAAATCAAAATTATAAAAAATATTAATGAAGTTATTTTCTGCTTGATCATTAAACTGGTCTATTAGTCTTAGAGAACTATTTTTTTCCAGTTGAAATTCTAGTCTTAAATTAATATTTCTAGATTTTATTTTGTTATTTGTAGAATGATAAACTACAAGGGGTTTTTTCAAAGAATAATTCTTCTTTACTGTAATTTTGTAACATTTATTTGTGAAAGCGTTATTTAAAAATAACAGAGAATTATTATTTTCTAATCCGTTCACAAATTTAAAATTATCGTTGATTTCTATCTTATCATGATCTTCATGAGTAAAATCGACCTTCTCTACTCTTCCATTTACGAAGACAATTTTGTTATGCTCTAAACCTTCTACAAAAATTGAAGTGTTAACTTTGTTGGGGATTGAATAATCGTTATAAAAACTTAATTCACCAATATTTTTTTTAATAATTTGATTTAAGTCTGAAAATTTCCAGTTTTCAAGCTTTCTACTTGGAAAGCCAGTTTCTATAAATTTATTTAAATACTTTTTTTTAAATTCAATATCTTTCTCAGATAAAGCTGAAGTTTTAATTATTTTTTCAAAATCTGTTTTAATCTGTTCAATCATTTAATTAAAATTTTCATATCCTTTTTTTTCTAACTCTAATGCTAATTCTGGTCCTCCAGATTTAATTATTTTTCCATTCATTAAAACATGAACAAAATCTGGTTTTATGTAGTCTAATAATCTTTGATAGTGAGTAATAATTAAAAAAGAATTATCTTTACTCCTCAAAGTGTTCACTCCATCAGATACAACTTTTAAAGCATCTATATCAAGCCCTGAGTCAGTTTCGTCTAAAATAGATAGTTTAGGTGATAACATCGACATTTGTAAAATTTCGTTTTTCTTTTTTTCTCCTCCAGAAAAACCAACGTTTAGTTGTCTGTTTAATTTTTCTTCATCAAATTTTAGCTCTTTGGCTTTTTCCTTCACAAGTTTTAAAAATTCAATTGCATCAAGTTCTTTTTCTCCTTTTGCTTTTCTTATTGCATTTAAAGAAGTTTTTAAAAAAATATTGGTGTTAACACCTGGAATTTCTAATGGATATTGAAATGCCAAAAATATTCCTTTATGAGCTCTTTCTTCAGTTTCAAGCTCAAATAAATTTTTATTCTCAAAAAGCACTTCTCCAGAAATTTCATATCCTTTTTTACCTGATAAAATATTTGACAATGTGCTTTTACCTGAACCATTAGGACCCATAATCGCGTGAACTTCGCCAGGATTAATGTTAAGTGAAAAACCTTTTAAGATTGATTTATCCTCGATTTTCGCACTTAAATTACTTATTTTTAACATTAACCGACGCTCCCTTCTAAGCTGATACCTACAAGTTTTTGAGCTTCTACAGCAAATTCCATTGGTAATTGTTGGAGCACTTCTTTACAAAATCCGTTTACAATTAATCCAACAGCTTCCTCTGGATTTAAACCCCTTTGCTGACAATAGTGTAATTGTTCCTCACTTATTTTAGAAGTCGTAGCTTCATGAGCAATATTTGAGTCAAAATTTTTATTTTTAATATACGGAACAGTATGAGCTCCACATTTATTTCCCATTAATAAAGAGTCACACTGAGTATAATTGCTTGAATTTTTTGCTTTTGAATTAATTTCAACTAATCCTCTATAAGTCATGTCTGAAAATCCTGCACTTATTCCTTTTGAAATAATTTTACTCTTTGTATTTTTTCCTAAATGAATCATCTTAGTTCCTGTGTCGGCTTTTTGATGATTATTAGTAATTGCAATTGAATAAAATTCACCAACTGAATTATCACCTTTCAATATACAGCTTGGATATTTCCAAGTAATGGCTGACCCAGTTTCCACTTGAGTCCAAGAGATTTTAGAATTTTTACCTTTACACAAACCTCTTTTGGTCACAAAATTATATATTCCACCTTTGCCATTTTCATCTCCAGGATACCAATTTTGTACTGTTGAATATTTTATTTCAGCATCATCGAGAGCAATTAATTCTACGTTAGCAGCATGTAGTTGATTTTCATCTCTCATTGGTGCTGTACAACCTTCCAAATAACTTACGTAACTTCCTTTATCTGCTATTATTAAAGTTCTCTCAAATTGTCCTGTTTCTGATGCATTTATTCTAAAGTAAGTTGATAGTTCCATTGGGCATTTAATTCCTTCTGGAATATAAACAAATGATCCATCGGTAAATACTGCAGAATTTAGAGTTGCAAAAAAATGATCTGTGGTTGGTATTACTGTTCCTAAGTATTTTTTAACTAGATCTGGATGTTTTTGAATAGCTTCAGACATAGAACAAAAAATTATTCCTTGTTTAGTTAATTCATCTTTAAATGTTGTTGCAACCGAGACAGAATCAAAAACAGCATCGACAGCAATACCATTAAGCCTCGCCTGTTCTTGCAAAGGTATACCAAGCTTTTTATAAGTTTCTAAAAGTTTAGGATCAAGTTCATCAAGACTTTTTGGTTTTTCGCTCATGCTTTTAGGAGCTGAATAATAATATAAATCTTGGTAATCTATTTTTGGATATTTTGGTTTTTGCCAATTTGGCTCTTTTAATTGTTTAAATCTTTCAAAAGCTTTCAATCTAAACTCTAACATCCATTTAGGCTCTTTTTTAATATTAGAAATAAATTTAATTACATCCTCATTTAAACCTTTGGGTGCTCTGATATTTTCTATATCAGTTGAAAAACCGTATTTATAATCTTTTAATTTTTCTATATCTTTTTCTCTTGTGTCCATTTTCAAATTCTTCTTTCGGAATTATCTTTAACCAAATCTTCTAAACTCTTTTCATCAAAAAAATTATTAATATGATTTTCAAGTTCATCCCAAAGATTGTGAGTAAGGCATTTTACTGTTTTACCATTACAACTTTTTTTCGATTCTTTTTTACACTGAACTGTTTTTACTTTTTCATCCACTGCTTCAAAAATATTTGTTAGCTTTATTTCATTAGTTTTTTTGTTTAAAATATATCCTCCTTGAGTACCTCTTACACTTTGAACTATTTCTTTTTTTCTTAATTTAGAAAATATTTGCTCTAAATAATCCAAGGAAATTCCTTGTCTTAGTGAGATGTCTCTTAGAGAAACTGGATTGATATTGTTAAATCTTGCCAGATCTACTAACGCCATCACAGCATATCTACCTTTAGATGTTAGTTTCATAAGTCCTTATTTTACTGGGTATATATAAACCCGACTAAAATAGTCAAGTATCTTGGCTAAAAAAAGACTAACATTTTGTCACGCAGTTGTGATAAACCTAATTTTTTTTTGAGAATGATAATCATTACTAATAATGGATAATAAAATTTTAGAAATATTTATACCAGGCCCTGCTGGCAGGCTTGAAGCAAAATATTATAAAAGTAAAAAAAATACATCACCCATAGCTTTAGTGTTGCAACCACATCCTCAATATGGAGGAACAATGAATAATAAAGTTGTTGTTGAAACATTTCATGCGTTTATGGATAATGATTTCTCAGTATGCAGAGTTAATTTCAGAGGTGTTGGTAAAAGTGATGGTGAATTTGATAATGGACAAGGTGAACTAGCAGATGCTGCTGCTGCATTAGATTGGTTAGAAAGAGAAAATTTTGATAATTCTCAATGTTGGGTATCAGGCTTTTCTTTTGGGTCATTAATTGCAATGCAATTATTAATGAGAAGACCTGAAATTAGTAGATTCATTTCAATTTCCCCTCAGCCTAATGTATACGATTTTTCTTTTTTATCACCATGCCCTTCTTCAGGTCTAATGGTTTATGGAAAAAAAGATGAATTGGTTCCGTTAGAATTTATAAAAGATCTAGATAACAAACTAAGTTCACAAAAAGGAATAAAAGTTGAATTTGAAAGTATACAAGGTGCTAATCATTTTTTCACAAAAAGTGAGTCAGAATTATCAAAGACTATCGTTAAGTACATCAAAAAAGAAACAGCTCTTTACTAAAAATTTTTTTGTATTTCACCCCCTGGAATAGCTTGTTCACATCTTGTGGTGTCGGGAAAAGAAATTGGTAAATTCAAATAAGATCTTACAGCTAAAAATGCGAAAGCCTGAGACTCGATAAAATCACCATCAAAATGATAATTATCCATATTATCCAATTTAATATTAATATCATTTAAAAATTCTTGAATAGAGTTAATCAAAAATTTATTTTTTCTTCCCCCACCACAAAAAATAATATTTTTTGAAAAAATATCATTTTTTTTACTTATTTTTTTGATGCCATCAGAAATTAAAAAGGCAGTAAATTTTGTTAACGTTGCACAACCATCCTCGAAAGATAAACCTTTAACAAATGAAAAATCAAAATCTTTTACATCTAGTGAATTATCAAATGATTTTATTTCAAAATTGTCAATAGCTTGATTAAGAACTAAATTATCAACTTTTCCACTATTTGCATAATTTCCGTCCCTATCATATTTTGAGTTGGTATGTTTTTTTACCCATTCATCTATCAAACAGTTTCCAGGAGCGATATCATAAGCAAAGAACTTTTGATTTAAGCAATTTGAGCTATCTATAATCTGTGTAACATTTGTAATACCACCAATATTTATTATGCTTAAAGGAAATTCTATTTGAAATTTAATTTTTATAATTTTTGAAATTAGATTATGAAATATTGGTGTTAATGGAGCACCTTGTCCTCCATGATTTAAATCATTTTGTCTAAAATTATTGACAACTATTTTTCTTATCAAATTAGATAATAATTTTCCATCTCCCAACTGTTTTGAGATTCTCACCTTTGAATTATGAAAAATTGTTTGTCCATGAAAACCTATTAAATCAATTTCCTCATCAATATTTTGTATTACGTCATTTATGATTTTGCCATTA
Source organism: uncultured Pelagibacteraceae bacterium (assembly GCA_902515095.1). GTDB lineage: Bacteria > Pseudomonadota > Alphaproteobacteria > Pelagibacterales > Pelagibacteraceae > Pelagibacter. The sequence goes on along the minus strand of CABXTC010000006.1, from coordinate 16,255 downwards.
AATAAGGTAAATTTTTTCTCTAGCTTGTTTAAAATATCTGAGTGAATTTTAAGATCGTTAACTTCAGAAATTTTGTCTCTTATATCAATTAATTGTTCGTAAAGATCATTATCAAATTGACTATAAATGTTTAAAATAGAGGTAAATTCCTCATAACCATCTGATTTTATTACAGATAAATCTACACCATCCATAGACGTGCCGCTCATTAAACCAAGTGATGTAAATATCTTTTTTTTCATAATCATTTTTTTTTAATAAAATTTGTATATTGTAGAACTATAAGCATATGAATAAATTTTTAAAAGAATTTAAAGATAGAGGTTTTTTTTATCAGTGCACGGACGATTATGAATTGTCAGCTTTGTTAGATAAAAAAACAATAAAAGCTTATATTGGTTTTGATTGCACAGCTGAAAGTTTGCATGTTGGGAGTCTTTTACAAATTATGTGTTTGCGATTACTTCAAAAACATGGTCACCAACCAATTGTATTATTAGGTGGAGGCACTACTCGAATTGGAGATCCTTCAGGGAAAGATAAAACTCGTAAAATTTTAAGTGAGAAGGAAATTGAAAAAAATTCAAAAAATATAAGAAAAATTTTGGAAAAATTTTTAGAAAGTAATAATAAAAACACAAAACCAATATTTGTAAATAATTTTGAATGGTTAAAAAACTTAAAATATATTTCTTTTTTGAGAGATATTGGAAAACATTTTACAATTAACAAAATGTTAACATTTGAGAGCGTCAAAACTAGACTGGAAAGAGAGCAATCGTTAAGTTATATGGAGTTTAATTATATGATTTTGCAAGCATATGATTTTCTGGAACTTAATAAAAAAGAAAATTGCGTATTACAAGTTGGCGGCTCAGATCAATGGGGAAATATTGTAAATGGAGTTGAATTAATAAAAAGATATTCAAACAATCAGGTTTATGGATTAACGACTCCTTTGATCACTTTAGCTTCGGGTGCAAAAATGGGTAAAACAGAAACTGGTGCTATTTGGTTAGATAAAAAATTTTTATCACCATATGAATATTGGCAGTTTTGGAGAAACGTTGATGATAGAGATGTTTATAAATTCCTCAAATTTTTTACTGATTTAAGTATTGAAAATTTAGAAAAGATTAAAGATGAGGATATAAATAAACAAAAAATTATTCTTGCAAATGAAACAACTTCGATGCTTCATGGAAAAAATGAGGCTAAAAAAAGTGAAGAAACTGCGAAAAAAACATTTTCTGAAAATTCTCTTGGTACAGCTTTGCCATCTATTTCTGTAAACAAAAATCAAATCGATAATTTAAATATTGTTGATTTAATAATTTTGTCAAAATTAGAAAAATCTAAAAGTGAAATTAGAAGACTGATTAAAGGTAACGGTGTAAAAATAAATAATCAAACTGTAAATGATGAAAAACTAATTATAAGTAAAAATTTTTTTCAAAAAAATATGGTAAAGTTATCTTTAGGAAAAAAAAGACATATTAAAGTAGAGCTAATTTAATTTTTTTTTAACTTTTCAAGTGTTCTTGTAATAAATCTTGGTGTTAAAGTCTTTACGGGGTTTACAGTAGTTTTAAGCTCTTTAGGAGGCCCTTTTATTTTAAAACTAACACCAAAAACACCTTCACCTATTTTTTTTCCAACTAAAATATTGCCTATTAAAGGTATTGAAGAAATAGTCCTATTAATAGTAGTGGCAGGCACTAAAGTTCCTCTAAGACTTATCAATTTATTTTTTTCAATATAGCCATCCATCAAGATTGAGATTGCAGGACCGATTGCATAAAGTTCTTCAATTCTTATTAGATTATTTTTATTTGAAAAAGTCATCTCAAAATCTGAAAATCTTATACCTTCACCAGTTAATAGATCAGCAATACCCTGAAGAGAAGCAAGTGTGAGCAACTTTGCTAAAGCTGGAACTTCTTGGACTTTAAAATTATCTATAATGAGCTTTGAGTCTGAAATATTATTTTTTTTTACAGAATGAAAATTCATATTTCCTTCCTCAAAGCCTTTAATAAATTGGTACCTGCTCACAAAAGGTTTTGCAACATCAGAATAAAGTGTTGTAATTTTTTCATTTGGAGTGGAGCGTATTGTAAATTTAATCTTTTCATTTTTTGAAAAAGAAGAATCTAAATTAGCTTCAATTATTTCATTATTTTTAAAAGATAAATATCCATTTAAATCATTAATTATATGGTTTTGGTCTAAAAAGGTTCTTTTAATTTTGATATTTATTTTGAAATCATTACTAAAAATCTTTTTGTTGTCTAACTTTTTTTCAGGTTTTAGTAAGTCATCTATTAATTTAGTAGCATTTAAATTTTGGGAAACTAAATCATAATCTCTATTTTTTCTGGAAATTGATATTTTATTTTTGATTAAATTATTGTCTAAGTAATCTAAATCAATTTTATCTATTGACTTAATCTTTTGATCTTTTGATAGCATTAAATTTTTTATCTCAAAAACGTTATTTTTTTCTGTTATCAGAATCTTTTCTAACAATGTTTCATTTGATCGTAAATTTTTCTTTCCAGTAAAAATCATGTCTAAATTGGAACTTAAGTCTTTTTGAAAATTAAAAATATTTAGGTCCATTGGATTTTTTTTAATCTTAATTAGAGTATTAAATTTTAAGCTTTTTTTAGATTTTGTTAGATCGTATTCAATATTATCAATTTCTTCTTGTAAAAGAATATCTCCTTTACCTTTAATACTAAGAAAATTTTTTTTGTATTGAATTTGAATTTTTTGATTTGTGAGATTTAAAGTATCGTTAATTCCAGGGAAATATTTTTTTAAATCAAGTGAATTATTAAGCTTCATCTTTTTAACATTTAATTTTGCGTCGACTTTAAGATCTTCAATTTTGTATCTTTTATCAATTGAAAATGAGAAAGTATTAACTAAATCAAACTCTGTTGAGATTATTTTTGGAGAAAATAAATCTTTATTTAATAATTGATAAATTTCATTATCTTTTAAAGAAATGTCTTTGTTGTTATTCTTTCCAGAAACTAAAAATTTATTATTTCTTTTTTTAATTTTTAATTCTGGAAGGAAAAGTTTTTTATCATTTAAAGATAATTTAATATCATAAAAGTCAAAAAGGTTTTTTTCTAGATTAAATAAAAAATTAATTTTTGATAAACTTAATTTTTTAATCTTTTTGATCTCGCCATCTTTAACTAGTCCCTTAATAATATAGTCTTCTTTTAAATTTCCTTGTTCATCAAATTTCAAAAAAATGTCAGCAATTACATATCCTTTCTTTGTAAATTTTTCTAAAATGAATAACTGTGGATTATTATCAATCAATCTTATAAATGAAATTAGCTTCTTTATTTCTAAAGATCTTGTAGAAATATTTAATTCATTTGGCGAAAATTGACCTTTAATTATTTTTTTTAAATCGATGCTAGAACTAATACTCTCAAGTTTAATTGTTTCATTTTTATATCTTAAATTTGCTCCGATAGTTTTGAGACTAAGTTGCAATTTAAATATATTTAGAAAAATTCCTATTTTATCAAGATCTGTTTCAAACTGATTATCTATTTTTTTAATTTTGGCTGATATTTGATTATTAAATCTGTCTGTTTTTATGCCTATTGTGCTTAGATATATAGCAAAACCAAAAATACTTAAAAAAATAAGTATTAATGATCTATAAAATATTCTTTTCATTTAACTTGATACAAAGATTGCTCTAAAAAAGCATCCAAGTCTCCATCTAAAACTTTTTCTGGATTTGTACTTTCATAATTTGTTCTATTATCTTTAATTAATCTGTAGGGCTGTAGTACATATGATCTTATTTGATGACCCCATCCTATTTCTGCTTTAGAGGCCTCATTATTTTGGTTTAATTTATCTTTTTTTTTCATTTCAAAATCAAAAAGTCTTGCTTTAAGCATATTCATACAAGTTTCTTTATTTTTATGTTGAGATCTTTCATTTTGACATTGCACTACTATTTTTGTGGGTAAGTGAGTTATTCTAACTGCACTATCTGTTGTATTAACGTGTTGCCCCCCTGCACCGCTTGAACGATAAGTGTCAATTCTCAAGTCTTTATCTAATATCTCTATATTTAAGTTTTCATCAACGACTGGATAAACCCAAATACTTGCAAAACTTGTGTGCCTTCTTGCTCCAGAGTCAAATGGCGATATCCGCACAAGTCGATGGATTCCTGACTCTTTTTTTAACCATCCAAATACATAATCACCTTGAATTTTGATAGTTGAAGATTTTATCCCAGCTTCATCACCCTTATGTTCACTTATCAAATTACATTTATAATTCTTATGATCGGACCATTTCATATACATTCTTCTTAACATATCAGCCCAATCTTGACTCTCTGTACCTCCGGCACCTGCATGAATTTCTACATAGCAATCAAAGGAGTCCGCTTCATTTGATAAAAAACATTTTATTTCGTTTTTTTTAACTTTTGTCTTTAATTCTTTTATATTTTCAAAAATATCATTTTTTACCATTATATTGTTTTCATCGACTGCTAAAACATAAAGATCATTTAAATCTTTAAGTTGATCATTAGTATTTTTATAAGTATTTATCAGGTCCTCGAAAAATTTTTTTTCTTTAATTATTTTTTGTGAATTTACTTTGTCTTGCCAAAAATTAGGTCCTAGTATTTTTTTGTCTAAAATTTCTAATTTTGGACGAATACCTTTCTGTTCAAAGATACTCCTTAACTCTTTGATTTATTTTTTCGATCTCTTTTTTAATGTTTAAATATTTATCTTCCATTAGTAAAACTCTAATATATTATTTGTATCTAATCTATTGTTATCTGAATATAAAACTTTTCCATCTAAGATATTCTTGCTTTTATATGCCTCAATAATTGTATTTTTTGAGTTAAATTTTGCTTTTTCCCCAGTCAAAGGATCAACAACCATTAATGTCATTTTTTTTGGAACTTTAAAAGGTCTGGCATCTGATTTTTTTATAGCTTTTTTTACAAACTCTTTGAAAATTGGTAATGCGGCTTTAGAGCCAGTCTCAAATTTACCAAGTGATTTGGGATTGTCCATACCAACATAAACACCAACGACTAGGTTAGATGTAAAACCAATGAACCATGCATCAGTATTTTCATTTGTAGTTCCTGTTTTTCCCGCCAAATTAAGTCTTAAATTTTTTAACTTTTTTCCTGTTCCTCTTTTAATTGCACCTTCTAAAATAGATGTAATTTGGTAAGCGGTTTGTTCTGACATAATTTGTTCATAGTTGTCCTCAATAATTGGATAATCTTTTCCTGTAAATGAAATTTTATCACAATTTGCACATTTTCTATTTTCATTATTAATAATTGTATTTCCTTCACTATCTTGAATTCTATCTATAATTATTGGACTAATTAGTTTTCCTCCATTCACAAATGTTGAATAAGCTGAGGTTAAGTTTAAAAGAGTTGTTTCTGCTGATCCAAGAGAAATTGATAACAGTTCATCAGGATCTTGGTAAATATTTAATTTTTTAGAAAAGTTTGCAAGTTCATCTATACCTAAATTTTGAGCTATTCTGACAGTCATTAGATTTCTAGATTTTTCAAGTCCTACTCTTAATGTAGATGGACCATAAAATTTTTTACCATAATTTTCAGGTTTCCATTTTTTTAAATCAATCCCTTGATCTAAAACAAGTGGGGCATCAAGAACTAATGATGACGGTGTATATTTGTTCTCTAAAGCTAATGCATACACAAAAGGCTTAAAAGCAGATCCAGGTTGTCTTAAAGCTTGTGAAGCTCGATTAAATTCACTATTTTTAAAACTAAATCCTCCACTTAATGCAAGCACTCTACCAGTGTATGGGTCCATAACAACAATGCCACCATTAATTTTTGGGAGTTGTCTGAGTTTGTAAATATTATCATTCAAATTTTGAACATAAATCAAGTCACCTATTTTTAATAGATTTTCAAATTCTTTTTTTGTCCAAGTTATATCTTTATATTTTATAATACCATTTAATCTGTCTATTGTTTCTATTGTTGCCTCAAATTTTTTTATTTCCTTTACTATTGCAATTTTCCAATTGATAGATTTTTCTAAAACATATTTCTTATCTATTTTTTTTTTCCAATTTTTATCATAATTAATATTTGTAATAGGGCCTCTCCATCCTTTTCTTTGATCATATGCAACCAGGCCATTTCTTAGAGAGTCAGTGGCTATCTTTTGAAGACTTAAGTTAATTGGAGTATTAATATTATAACCTTGCTTATAAACTTTTTCATATGACAATCTTTCTATGATATTTTTTCTAACATCCTCAATATAATATTGTGAGTCTTCTAAATACACTCTTTTTGTTTTTTTTAATTTTATATTTTGATCTTTATATTTATTGTAATTTTCAAAATCTAAAAATCCATTTTGATAAAGATTTTGCAAAACTAAATTTCTTCTGAATTTGGCTAATTCTATATTTTGATAAGGATTATATTTACTTGGTGCCTTAGGTAAAGCAGCTAACATTGCTGCCTCAGCATAATTAAGTTCTTTAATAGATTTATCGAAATATTCTAAACTAGCAGCAGCTATTCCATAAGCACCACTTCCTAAATAAATTTGATTAAGATATAATTCTAATATTCTTTCCTTGTTTAAGGCTCTTTCTATTCTAAAAGCTAAAATAGCTTCTTTAATTTTTCGATTAATACTCACTTCGTTGGTCAGTAAGAAATTCTTGGCAACTTGTTGTGTAATAGTTGATGCTCCTTCGAGTCTCTTTGAGGTAAGAATGTTTCTTATATTGTTGATTGTTGCTCTAAGAACACCCTTTGCATCTACTCCTGGATGAGAAAAAAAATTTTTATCCTCTGCAGATAAAAAAGCGTCTATTACTTTTTTTGGAATTGCACTAAAGGGTATAAATATCCTTTTTTCTTGTGAAAAATCAGCTACCAAATCACCATTTCCTGAATACATTTTACTTGAGACAGGTGGTTTGTAACTTTTAAGAAATTTATAATCTGGGATTTTATTTGAAAAAGTCCATAAAATCCCAAAAATCCCAATAAAAGCTATTAAAGAAATAATAAGAGATATAGTAAAAATATTTTTTAATACTCTGGTCATTTTGATTCCATTATAACTGGGAATTTGTTAAAGATAAGGCATAATTATTATACAAAATTTATAAAATTTAATGAAACTTTCAAATACAAAATTATGGAAAAAAATTTATATATTGATGCATCGCATCCTAACGAAACTAGAGTTGTTCTTAAATCAAACAATAATATTGAAGATTACGAATACGAAGGCTTAAAAAATAATCTTATAAAAAACAATATTTATCTTGGTAAAGTCAGTAGAATTGAACCATCTTTACAAGCTGCTTTTGTAGACTTTGGAAGAGAACGACATGGCTTTCTATCATTTAATGATATTCAATCAGACTATTATCAAATTCCAAAGAGTGATCTTGAGATAATAAAAAAAGAAGAGGAAAAATTAAGAGAGGAATTATCAAAAAAAGTTGAGGAAAAAGAAGAAGAAAATTTAGCAAAGGGAAACTTAGAAATTGACGATCCTATAGAAATAGAAAAAAAAGATAACGCAGAGATAGAACAAATTGATGAAGAAAAAGATAAAAAAATTAATCATCGAAATAAATTTAAAAGATATAAAATTCAAGAAGTAATTAAACCTAACCAAGTAATTCTTGTTCAAGTCATTAAAGATGAGAGGGGTCAGAAAGGTGCAGCATTAAGTACATTTATTTCTATTGCAGGTAAATACATTGTTTTAATGCCCAATACTCCTAAAGGTGGGGGAATATCAAGAAAAATATTTAATCCAGCAGATAGAAAAAAAATTAGATCAATTTTAAATGAGATAGAGATACCTAAGGAAATGGGTTTAATTGTAAGAACTGCTGGTAGTAATAAAACTAAAAATGAAATTAGTCATGATCTAGATACTTTAATAAAATCTTGGAATCAAATTAAAAATAATGCCATTAATGCGATTGCACCTTCATTGATTCATCAAGAAAGTGAAATCATAAATAGAACTTTAAGAGACATGTTTGATGAAAATACAAAAAATATTATTGTTGAAGGCAACGAAGGTTATAAGAAAGCTCAAAACTTTATGAAAATGTTAATGCCATCACAACTTAAAAAGATAAAAAAATATAGAGGAAAAATTCCATTATTTATAGAAGAGGGAATAGAGCAAAAGTTAAATCAAATATTTGACACTGAGGTAAAGTTAAATTCTGGTGGTTATTTGGTAATTAATCCCACTGAAGCCCTTGTTTCAATAGATATAAATTCAGGTAGCTCTATAAAACAAAAAAATGTTGAAAGCACTGCATTAGATACAAATTTGGAAGCAGCTGAGGAGATTGCAAGGCAAATCAAAATAAGAGATCTTTCTGGATTAATTATAATAGACTTCATAGATATGTTGAGTTACGGGAACAGAAAAACAGTTGAACGAAGATTAAAAGAAAAATGCAGATCAGATAGAGCAAGAATTCAAATTGGTAGAATTAGTAATTTTGGATTACTTGAGATGTCTAGACAGAGACTAAGAGAAAGTGCAGTCAGATGGAAAGTTGCATTAACAGATGAGTCTTTTGCTCAAAAAATTTTAAAATTAGTCGAATTTAAATCAGTAATAAGTAAAGCTAAATTTGTTGATTTAAAAGTATGTAAAAAAATTTCTGACTTTTTAAAAGAAAATTTTATAGAAAATTTAAATTTTTTTGAAAAGAAAAATAAGATAAAAATAGATATTATTTCTGATAATTCTTTAATTATTCCTGAGTATATTGTTGATATAAAAAATAAATCAAAAAAAACAATTGATTTAATAGAGTATTTTGAAAAACCTAAAAATCTTGATATTCAAACTAAGAACAAAAGTATTAACTTTAAAAATATAAAAATTAGAAAAAAAACTTACAGAAAAAAAAAATATTTTAGCAAATCTAAATAATGCCTTTTTTTGGAGAAGATGCGCTTCCCATTAGTTTTTTTTCAATCCTGCCAGATAAAAAAGATTGCCTTCCAGCAATTACAGCATTTTTAAATGCTTTAGCCATCTCAAGAGGTTTTTTAGCTTTAGCAATTGCTGTATTTACTAAAACACCATCACACCCTAATTCCATTGCAACTGTTGCATCAGATGCTTGCCCCAAGCCAGCATCGATTATTAAAGGCAATTTTGTTTGTTTTCGTATAATTTGAATATTTACTTTATTTTGGATACCTAAACCTGAACCAATTGGTGCAGCGAGTGGCATTATTGCGACTGCGCCTGCATTTTCTAATCTTTTAGCCATTAAAGGATCGTCATTGCAATAAACCATAACTCTAAAACCTTCTTTAGTTAAAATCTCTGTAGATTTAAGAGTTTCAATCATCTCTGGGAATAAATTCTCTTTATCACCCAGGACTTCTAATTTCACCAACTTCCACCCTCCAATCTCTCTAGCGAGTCTTAATGTCCTTAGTGCTTCTTCTGAATTAAAACATCCAGCGGTATTAGGTAAATAAGTTATTTTTTTTGGATCAATAAAATCCATCAACAATGGTTTTTTTTTATCAGTGATATTTACCCTTCTAACAGCAACAGTAACAATATCAGCACCAGATATTTTAATAGCTTTGGCACATTCGGACATATTTTTATACTTACCAGTACCAACAATTAATCTGGAATTAAATTTTTTCTTTGAAATTAATAGTCTGTCTTCCTTCAAAATCAACCACCTCCAATAAAATGAACAATTTCAATTTTATCGTTTGTTTTTAAACAAATTTTGTTCAATTTTTTTTTATTTATTATTTCTTTGTTTAATTCAATTGCAACTTTTCTTAAAGGTACTTTTAAATTTTTTATAAGAGCAGATAGTTTAGTCTTATCATCTATTATATTGAATTTACCGTTTATTTTTATTTTTATTTTTTTTTTCATCGTATATAAATGGTTTATGAGTAATAAAATAATAATTATTAATGGTCCAAATCTTAATCTATTAGGCGAACGAGAACAATCACAATATGGTTCACTTACATTTGAGGATTTAAAAGAGATTTGTATAAAAAAATCAGAAGAACTGGGTTTGATTTTAGAATTTTCTCAATCAAATATTGAAGGAGAATTGGTGAATTTGATACAAGATTCAAGAAAAAAATTTGATGGTATTATAATTAATGCTGCTGCTTTTACGCATACCTCTGTTGCAATAAGAGATGCATTAAATATTTTTAAAAAACCTATTATTGAGATGCATATTTCAAATATATATAAACGAGAAGAATTTAGGCATAAATCTCTTATAAGCGATGTAGTTACAGGAGGTATATTTGGTTTAGGTGTTGATGGTTATATTTTAGCCATAATTTCAATGCAAAAGCTCTTAAAAAATGAAAATTGATAAAAAAATTATAAAAGAACTGAGTAATTACTTAGATGAATTTAATCTAACAGAGATAGAGTACACTGAAAAAGATACAAAAATAAAAGTTTCAAAAAATAATATATCTGTAAATAATCAAAATATTCCTAGTCAGCAAAATAATTCACCAAGACTTAATATTGACAATACCGAACAAAAACCAAAATCAGGTAAAGAAATTACTTCACCAATTATAGGTACAGCTTATCATGCCCCGGAGCCAGGAGCTAAAAAGTTCGTTGAGATTGGAAAAAAAATAAAAAAAGGTGACACAATTATGATCGTAGAAGCTATGAAAACAATGAATCATGTTCCATCGACTTATGATGGAATTGTTAAAGAAATTTGTGTTGAGGATGGTCAACCTGTAGAATTTGGCCAAACAATTGTCATTCTAGAATAATGTTTAAAAAAATATTGATCGCGAACCGTGGAGAAATTGCGGTTAGAATAATTCGAGCATGTAAAGAGTGGGGTATCTCAACTGTTGCTGTTCATTCGGATGTGGATAAAGAAAGTATGCATGTTCGGATGGCAGATGAAAGTGTTTGTATAGGTTCCCATCAACCAGTAAATAGTTATTTAAATATTCCAGCTTTAATGTCAGCTATTGAAATAACTAACTCAGAAGCTGTTCATCCAGGCTACGGCTTCCTCTCAGAAAATGCAAATTTTGCAAAAGTTCTTGAAGAAAATAATATTAAATTTATTGGTGCACACCACAAACTAATTGAAATGATGGGTGATAAGATTCAGGCAAAAAAAATTGCTAAAGAAAATGGTTTACCGGTAATTGAAGGGTCTGAGGGTGGAGTAAAAGATATAAAAGAAGCTAAAGATTTGTGTAAAAAAATTGGTTTTCCTGTTTTAATAAAAGCCTCTGGTGGTGGTGGTGGAAAAGGAATGAAAATTGTTAACAAAGAAGAGGAATTTGAAACTTTATTCTCAACTGCAAAATCAGAAGCTCAAAAATATTTTGGAAATGACGAAGTATATATAGAAAAATTTTTTCAAAACCCGAGACATATCGAAGTTCAAATTTTAGCTGGAAAAAACAGGGTCGTTCATTTGCATGAGAGGGATTGCTCCATTCAAAGAAGACATCAAAAATTAATTGAAGAAACACCAAGTCCAGTGCTTACTGATGATTTAAGAAAAGATCTTTTTGAAAAGACTGTTAATATGGTCTCAAAAATTGGTTATACAGGCGCTGGAACTGTAGAATTTATTTATGAAGATAACAAATTCTACTTTTTAGAAATGAATACTAGAGTTCAAGTTGAACATCCTGTAACTGAAATGGTTACTGGTATAGACATTATTAAAGAACAAATCTGGATAGCATTTTCTGGAGATACAGCCTTAAACCAAAATGATATAAATCCTAGAGGACATGCAATTGAATGCAGAATAAATGCTGAAGATGCCAGCAAAAACTTTCAACCTTCTCCAGGAACTATTGGTATGTGTCACCAACCATCAGGATTTAGAACAAGAGTAGATGGTGCCATTTACCAAGGATATAAGGTAACTCCTTATTATGACAGTATGATTTGTAAATTAATTTGCCATGGACGGAATAGAAGTGAGGCTATTCAAAGAATGAATAGATCTTTGGATGAATTTGTAATAGAGGGAATTACTACAACCATTCCTCTTCATAAAAAACTGCTAAATCATAAAAAATTTATCAATTCTGACTTCAATGTTGGTTGGCTTGATAAAGATAATCTATTTTAATAGCAATTAATAAGCCAAATATCATAAACAGGATGATCAAATGGTTCTATTGATGGACTCGATGAAAACATCCATCCATTAAAAACATAAACATTATTTCTATCTTTTTTTGTCAAATCTCTTACTTGAATATATGCCTTTATTTCTGGATTATCATCAAATTCTGAATCGGTACATTTAATACTTTTGATTGATAAATCTTTATAAATATATTCTTCATTGTTAATTAATCTTATTAGTTCGTTTTTTGAACTTATCTTATCTAGAATTTTGATATCGGTTTTTTTCCCCTCAAGATTATTTTCTGACTTAATTTCAGAAAAATTAAATAGGCAAATTACTAAAAAAATTAAAAATAAATTAAATTTATTTTTTCCAACTTTTATATTTTTTTTGAATTGCATCTTTTTTGATTTTGTTTGGATAGTAAGCGGATTCGGTTCCTGTTAAATTTGGCTGATGAGGTTTTTGCCATGAATGTTTTTCTAATTCATGATTATTTTCAATCTTATTTGGCATAAAATGCATCCAGGAAAACCATTCTACGGGAATTTTTGAAGCTTCTATTTCATCAAAATAAATTATCCATCTTTTACCACTTTTACTTTGATAATATTTATTTCCAAAATCGTCTTTGCCAACAAGTTTTCCAAAAAAAATAGTCTTTATTCTTGTTCCTACTGTGTCTCGATTCCACCAGGTGAAAATTTTTTTAAATATTGTCAACATATATATTTTTATAATTTCAATTTTAAATTGTATAAATTAAATTAGACTAAAATATGTAAAAGTATATAAGTTAAATGAATCAAATTTCAAATTTAAATTTAAGATAGGAATAAAATGGCAAAATATCTGGTTGAAACTTATTACACATGTACATTTAAAGTAAATCATTACCTAAATGATATAAATGAAACAGAACTAAAAAATTTAGAAAAAAGAGATGACGGAAAATTTGAGGTTTTAGAGGTAAAATTAGACAATAGAAAAACAAAAAGTCTGGATTCTAGCAATAAAATTGATCAAAATAAAAAAATTGATTTAGTTTCAAATCAAAATGAAAGTAAATCCAAAAAAGTCGAAAAAATTATTACTTCATCATTTTCAAAACAAGAAAATTCAGGAAAAAGATTTAGCATGCCCGATAGAAGAAAGGGTTATATTCAAAAAGCTACAATTGGAGACCATAAAGTTTATTTACACACAGGTGAATATGAAGATGGTAAAATTGGAGAGATATTTATTGATACAAGTAAAGAGGGAGAGCTTGTAAAAGCTTTAATGAATAATTTTGCAATAGCTGTATCTCTCGGTCTTCAGTATGGCGTGCCTTTAGACGAATATATTAGTGCTTTTGTGGGTACTAAATTTGAGCCTTCTGGAAAAGTGCACGGAAATGACAGAATACTGAGTGCTTCCTCAATTTTAGACTATATATTTAGAGAACTTGCTATTTCATATTTGAACAGAGAAGATTTAGCTCACACACCTTCTATTGGAAATTTAGATGGTGTTGGTGGTGAGGATCAAAACTTGGATGAACAAAATCGATTCTTAAAGATTGTTAAGGACATTACAAGCAAAGGATTTGTGAGAAGTAATTATAAAAAAAATCTAGTTGATTTGTCTGACGTGAAAATTAGCCTTAAAGGAAAAAAATAACTTATTATTTTTTTTTTATCAAAAGATTAAGTTCTTTTAATTGATTTTCACTTACGTTTGATGGTGCATTCATCATTAAATCTTGAGCATTCTGGTTCATTGGAAACATTGTAACTTCTCTAATATTTTTTTCATCTGCTAGGAGCATAACTATTCTATCAATACCTGGTGCAATTCCTCCATGGGGTGGAGCTCCATAACTTAATGCATTTATCATTCCACTAAATTTTTGATCAACATCAAGTTTTGAATAGCCTGCTATATTAAATAACTTATACATTAAACTTGGAATGTGATTTCTAATTGCCCCTGAGGATAATTCTATTCCATTACATACTAAATCATATTGATAAGCCAGAATTTCAAGGGGGTTTTTGAAGTCAATCTTATCTATCTCTCCTTGAGGCATTGAGAAAGGATTATGACTAAATTTAATGCTTTTGGTTATTTCGTCTTTTTCAAACATTGGATAATCTACGATCCAACAAAATGCAAAAGTATTGTTATCTATTAATTGTAAATCTTTTGCAATCTTGTCCCTTGCTAAGGAAGTAATCTTTTCTAAATCAATTTGTTTTCCGCATGCTAAAAAAATACTATCACCAATTTTTGCATCAGTTTTTGACATTATTTCTTTTAAAGCCTCCTCAGGAAAAAATTTACCAACTGGTCCTTTTGCAGAAATCAAATTGTCTTTATCTTTTTCAAAAGTAAAATATGCTAGGCCTGATGCGCCCTGTTCTTTGGCCCATTTATCAATGTTGTCAAAAAAACTTCTAGGTTTATCTTTTGTATTTTTTGTTATAATACATCTCACATTTGATCCCTGCTTTACCAATTTTTTAAAGATCTCAAATGAAACATCTTTTCTTAAAAAAATGTCAGTAATATCATTTATTATAAGTGGATTTCTTAGATCTGGTTTATCACTACCATACTTCAGCATGGATTCTTTATAAGAAATTTTTGGAAATTTATTAAATAAAAGTTTTTTATTTGAAAATTCTTTAAAAGTATTCACAAATAATGTTTCAACAACTTTAAAAACATCATCTTGTTCTACAAATGACATTTCCAAATCTAATTGATAAAATTCACCAGGACTTCTGTCTGCTCTAGCATCTTCATCTCTGAAACATGGAGCAATTTGAAAATACTTATCAAACCCTGAAACCATTACTAATTGTTTAAATTGTTGTGGAGCTTGTGGTAATGCATAAAATTTTCCTGGGTTCAGCCTGCTTGGAACCAAGAAGTCTCTTGCACCTTCAGGGCTTGAGGAAGTTAAGATTGGAGTTTGAAACTCTAAAAAACCATGTTTGATCATTTCATTTCTAATAAACGAGATTACTTTTGATCTTAAAATAATATTTTCATGAATTTTTTTTCTTCTTAAGTCTAAGAAACGGTACTTCAATCTAATTTCCTCAGCATATTCTTGATCACTAAAAACAGGAAGTGGAAGCTCTTTACACTCGCCTAATACTTCAAAGTTTTGAATAATTACCTCTATTTCACCAGTTTTAATTTCTTTATTTATGGAGTCATTTGATCTTTTAATTACCTTTCCTTGAATCTTTATTACTGTTTCTAATTGAATTTTCTCTAATTTTTCAAAATTTGAGTTTTCTTTATCAATTATACATTGCGTAATTCCATAGTTATCTCTTAGGTCAATAAATAAAAGGTTTCCATGATCTCTTTTTTTATTAATCCAGCCTGAAAGGACAACTTTATCCCCATCATTATCTTTTCTTAACTCGTTACAATTGTGAGTTCTATATTTGTTCAATTATTCTCCTAATGCTTCTTTAATAATTTTAAAATCAATTGATTTTTTTTTTTTTAAACTTAATTTATCGATCTTATATATGAAATCATGTATTTTGCTATATGATCTCTCTATTCTTTTAACAATATACTGAATTAATTTTTTATCTAACTTTATTTGTCTATCAGATAAATTTTTTATAATAATTGCAAATAATAATTCATCATCAGGCTGATCTATATTTAATAAAAGAAAATTCTTAGTTCTAGATTTCAAATCTTTTAGTTTAAAGTTGATATAAACAATTGGTGACTCTGATGTAATAATAATATATTTATTATTTTGTTCGATAATATTTAAAAGACTATAAAGTAATTTTTCATTAACATTAGAAGTAATATTTTCTAAAATAATATTTTCATAAAAATTGATTTTTTGTAAATCATCGTTCTTAAGATTTTTGACGTCAAATTTTATACCTTTGTTTTTTTTAAGAAAAATATTTATTAAATGAGTTTTTCCAGATAGCTTTTCTCCGATTATATTAATAAAGTTTTTTTCCCAATTTGGCCATTTTTTTAAATATTCAAAAACGTGTTT
>CABXTC010000005.1 GCA_902515095.1 uncultured Pelagibacteraceae bacterium | reverse complement strand
GATATATCAAAATTATTTAAATTGTAAAAAAAGCTAACGAATAAATTTCCCTTTTGTGAAATCCATTTTCTTCCATACTGTCCTCTTCCGTTAGTCTGTAATTCAGACAATATCATTCCAAAATCACAATAATTTTTTTTGATAATTCTTATAGCTGTATTATTTGTGCTTTTTACTCTTTTGAATCTAAATACTCTAAATTTCATCAAATTAAAATGATCTTTGAAACTACTCCAGTCAATTGACTTGGAAAAAGGAAATATATCAAAATAGCTAGTGTAGAAATGGTCAGAGAAAGTTTTAGCCACAAACTATGATCTGTATCGTAACTTTCCATCTCTTTATCAAAATACATAATCTTTATAATTCGTAAATAGTAAAAAGCTGCAACAACGGTCGATAATAATCCAACAATAGCCAAGAAATACATAGACTGTTCTATCACTGATTTAAATATATAAAATTTTGCAAAAAAACCAGCAAGAGGAGGAATGCCTGCTAAAGAAAATAAAATAATTAATAAAGAAAGTGATAACAGAGGATGATTTTTTGATAAACCTGATAAGTCATCTATATTTTCATAGTAAATATTATTTCTTTTCATCATTAGTAAACATGAAAAGAATCCTAAATTCATAACTATATAAATAGTTATATATACAACTGAACTTTGTATTCCATCATTTGAAACTGTTGCTAGACCAGCTAATGCATAACCAATATGACTAATAGAACTGTAAGCAATAAGTCTTTTTAAATTTTTTTGTCCTATTGCTGCTATCGCACCAAAAAGCATTGAGGCAATTGATAAAAAAACCAAAATCATTTGCCATTGATCAATCAAGTTTAAGAAAGGTACGTAAAGAAATCTTATGAATACAGTCAGAGCAGCTATTTTAGGAACCATAGTAAAAAATAAAGTTACAGATGTTGGTGATCCTTCATAAACATCTGGAGCCCACATATGAAAAGGGACAGCTGAAATTTTAAATGCTAAACCCACTAGTATAAAAACTATACCAAAAGTTAAAGCATATTCATTTGCATTAAATTGACTAGCAATTACATTAAAGTTAGTCGAACCTGTAAAGCCATAAATCAATGAGCAACCGTATAACAATAATCCAGAGGATAAAGCGCTTAAAACAAAATATTTTAAACCTGCCTCTGATGATTTTAATTGATCTCGGTTGAAGGTTGCTAGCACATATAAGGCTAGAGATTGAAGTTCTAACCCCATATAAAAAACAATTAAATCATTCGAACTAATCATGATCATCATTCCTAATACTGAGCTCAAAATCAAAATTGGGTATTCAATTTTAAAAATCTTAAAAGTTTTTAAGTAATTTGAAGAAATTAATAAAACCACAAATGCAGCTAACAAAGTAACAATCTTCATGAATGAGGACAAGTAATCGATCGAAATACTCCCATTAAACAGAGTAGCTTGTTCAACACTTATAGTCTCATTAAATGTGATTACAGCCGTTGTTAACAATACTATCAAAGATAAATTTTGAATTATTCTTGAACTTTCTTTTTTAAAAACCCCTAAAATAAGTAAAAACATTATTGATAACGAAATAAAAATCTCTGGAAAAACTAATTCAATATTATTCATTAAATTTTACTCGCAAGATTATAGTTGTACATTTGAATCAAATCTGAAATTGAGACTTCGATTGTTTTTATTAAAGGATCAGGATAAAAACCAAAATATAAGGTTGGAATTGCTAAACTAGTAAGAATGAATATTTCTGATCTATTTAAATCAATCATCTTTTTTAAATCTGAGTTTATTAACTTGCCAAAAACAACTCTTTTATATAACCAAAGCATATATGCAGCACCTATTATTACGCCTAGACTTGCTAATACTGCTACTAAAAAATTATCTTTAAAAGCTGCCATTAAAATTAAAAATTCCCCAACAAAACCACTCGTTCCAGGTAAGCCTAGTGCCGCTAGGGTAAAAATCATAAATAAGACAGCATATTTTGGAATTATAGTTACAATTCCTCCATAGGTCGTGATTAATCTTGAATGCATTCGATCATAAATCACTCCAACACATAAAAAAAGTGCTGCTGAAACCAGACCATGGCTAATCATTTGAATAATGCTTCCTTCAATACCTTGTTGTTGAATTGTAAAAATTCCCAAAGTGACAAAGCCCATATGCGCCACTGAAGAGTAAGCAATTAATTTTTTCATATCTTCTTGCATTAAGGCAATTAAAGACGTGAAAATGATTGCAATTATACTCAAGGTGTAAATTAAAGGAGTAAAAATCTCTGAGGCTGTCGGAAATAACCCTAAAGAAAATCTTATAAATCCATAACCTGCCATTTTAAGCAATATTGCTGCTAACAAAACTGATCCTGCAGTTGGTGCTTCAACATGTGCATCTGGAAGCCATGTATGTACCGGCCACATTGGTGTTTTAACAGCAAAAGAACTAAAAAATGCAAGCCAAAGAAGATTTTGATATTTAGGGTCTATGCCTAATTCATAAAGTTTAACAACATCTGTGGTACCTGTAATCCAATATATCGATATAATAGCAACTAACATGAGGACTGAACCTAAAAGAGTGAAAAGAAAAAATTTAAAAGCAGAATAAACTCTTCTTGAGCCACCCCAAATTCCAATAATCAAAAACATTGGTATTAATCCAGCTTCAAAAAATAAATAAAAAACTACAAGATCTAAAGAACAAAAGACTCCAATCATAAAAGTTTCCATGATTAAAATAGCTATTAAAAATTCATTAAGTCGAATCCTAACTGAATTGTTTACAGAAATTATACAGAGAGGTGTGATGAAAGTAGTTAAAATTATAAAAAGTATTGAAATTCCATCAACGCCAACTTGATAATTTATGAGACCTTCAATCCAAACTCTATTTTCAATAAACTGAAAATCAGAAGTGGTTTGATCGAATAATATCCATAGATATATAGACAGAAAAAAATTTACTAGAGAGGTAAATAAAGCAACATATTTTATAGTTATCTTGTTATCATTTTTACCTCTTGTAAAAAATAAAAATAATGCTCCGATAGAAGGTAAAAGAATGAGCGAGGAAAGAATTGGAAAATTCATTATTTTACGATTAAAAACGTTAATAGAGCAGAAAAACCAAGCAGCATTATAAATGCATATTGATAAATAAATCCGCTTTGAAATTTATTTGCTTTGATAGAAAGTTTTTTTATTAATGTAGAGATACCATCAGGCCCAAAACCATCTATAATTTTGACATCAAAAAACTTCCATAAAAATAATCCAATTTTTTTTGATGGGTATACAATTAAAATGTCATAAAGTTCGTCAAAATACCATTTGTTCAATAAAAAATTATATAGTGGTCTGTTTACATTAACAATTTGAATAGGAAGATTTGTGTTTTTAATAAATAAATAATAAGCAATCGGAATAGAAAAAATTACCAAAGAAGGAGTAAGTAATAAAAACCATAGTGGTGGATGTTCTGTACTAAGAGGCTCTAAAAATAAAATTGAGTCATTCCAGAAATTAGTGATACCCTGATTGCTTACAAATAGGTCTTTAAAAGCATAACCAGCAAATATTGCGCCAACAGATAGTAATATCAAAGGTATTAACATCACTAATGGGGACTCGTGAGTTTCTTCGATTTTAATTTCATTGTTGTTGTATCGACCATGAAAAGTTTTTAAGATTAATCTCCATGAATAAATTGAAGTTAAAAAAGCAGTAAATATTCCTATTCCAGCAGCATAATAACCTGTTGTGGTGTCACTTAAATATGCAAATTCTATAATTGCATCCTTAGAATAAAAACCTGACAATAAAGGGAACCCCGTCAAAGCTAGAGTTCCTATAATCATCAGCGTATAAGTATAAGGCAACTTTTTCCACACACCTCCCATTTTATTTATATCCTGTTCATCTTTAAAGGCATGAATTACAGA
Organism: uncultured Pelagibacteraceae bacterium; assembly: GCA_902515095.1. GTDB lineage: Bacteria > Pseudomonadota > Alphaproteobacteria > Pelagibacterales > Pelagibacteraceae > Pelagibacter. The sequence goes on along the minus strand of CABXTC010000005.1, from coordinate 94,706 downwards.
CCCAGATCCTAAGAAAAGCAATGCTTTAAAAAATGCATGAGTAAATAAATGAAACATTGCAACATTGTATGCACCTACACCTGCAGCAAAAAACATATAACCTAGCTGACTACATGTGGAATAAGCAATTATTTTTTTTATATCTGTTTGAACTAAAGCTACACTCGCTGCAAAAAAAGCTGTACTCATCCCAACTATTGTAATGATATTTAAGGCAAGTTCAGAGTATTCATAAATTGGTGAACACCTTACAACTAAAAAAACTCCAGCTGTTACCATCGTGGCTGCGTGAATTAAAGCTGAAACGGGAGTTGGTCCTTCCATTGCATCTGGTAACCAAGTATGTAAGAAAATTTGTGCCGATTTACCCATAGCACCAATGAATAATAATATACAAATTAGATCTATTGCTTTAATTTGAATTCCTAAAAAGTTCAGTTTTTTTTCTACTACTGTTGGGATTTGATCAAAAACCTCTGTATAGTTAACTGTACCAAATAAGTAAAAAATCAAAAATATACCTAGAGCAAAACCAAAATCTCCAACTCTATTTACTACAAATGCTTTGATTGCTGCTGCGTTTGCAGTTTCTTTTTTAAACCAAAAACCAATTAGAAAATAAGAACAAAGACCTACTCCTTCCCAACCAAAAAATAATTGAATAAAATTATCAGCCGTTACCAACATTAACATCGCAAATGTAAATAGTGACAAGTAAGCCATAAATCTTGGTTTATGAGGATCATGGGACATGTATCCAATAGAATAAATATGAACCAATGCAGAAATAAAAGTTACAACCACTAACATTACTGCTGATAATGCGTCTATTTTCATAGACCAATTTACCTCTAATGATCCAGAATTAATCCATTTGGCAATTGTTATATTTTCCTCGTATTGATTAAAAATTACTTCATAAAATATAATTGCTGAAAAAACAGCTGATATAGATACTAATAAACTTGTAACTATCTCAGAATTTCTGTCTCCTATAAATTTGCCAAAAAATCCAGATATAATTGAGGCAATTAATGGTAATGCAATAATTGAAATTTCCATTTTATCCTTTTAATTTATCAATCTCTTCAACCCGAATAGTTCCTGCATTTCGGTAATAGACTACAATTATTGCTAAACCAATAGCAGCCTCAGCAGCAGCAACAGTTAAAATAAATAATGTAAAAACTTGGCCAGTTAAGTCGCCAAGATAGATCGAAAACGATACTAAATTAATGTTTACAGCTAATAATATCAGCTCAATACTCATTAAAATCACTATGATATTTTTTCGATTTAAAAAGATACCGATAACACCAATGCTGAAAATAACCGCTCCTAAGGTAAGATAATGTCCTAAACCTATTTCAGTCATCAATCTTGACTCCTTTATTTGAAGGAACGTCTAAAACTTCAACACCTTCAGACCTTTCTCTAGAAATTTGTTTCAAATAACTTTGTGTTTTTACTCCTGCTCTTTGTCTAAAAGTAAGAACAATAGCACCTATCATCGCAATTAATAAAATCATTCCACTTATTTGAAAAACATGAATGTAATCTGTATACAGAACTTGACCTAATGAATGTGTGTTGCTTATTTCATTGGAAGCTTGAGTAGTGCTTAATTCTGACAATTCAGGCTTATATTTCCATCCACCTACAACAATAATAAGTTCAAAAAATATAATTGTGCTTATAATTAAACCAATTGGAATGTGACCAGAGCTTTCCTCAGAATTGAACCATTGATTTTTTTGTTGAGCAACATTTAACATCATCACAACAAATAAAAAAAGGACAGCAACAGCACCCACATACACAATTAACATAATCATACCTAAAAATTCTGCACCAATCATTATAAAAAGACAAGAAATACTTATAAAATCCAAAATTAAAAAAAAAACAGAGTGAACAGTATTTTTTGAAGCTGTAACCATGATGGCTGAAATAATTGCAATTATTGAAAATACGTAAAAAAAAATTGCATGTGCTATCATAAAATCATCTATAGGGATTATCTGATTTAATATTTGCAGCTAAAATATTTTCCCATCGATCACCATTATCAAGTAATTTATCCTTTGTATAATAAAGTTCTTCCCTAGTCTCAGTTGAAAATTCAAAATTTGGACCTTGTACTATTGCATCTACTGGACAAGATTCCTCACATAACCCACAATATATACATTTCATCATATCTATATCATAACGAGTGGTCTTTCTGCTTCCATCGGATCTTTCAGTAGATTCAATTGTTATTGCTTGTGCTGGACATACAGCTTCACATAACTTGCAAGCAATACATCTTTCTTCACCATTAGGATATCTTCTCAGCGCGTGTTCTCCTCTAAATCTTGGACTTATTTTACCTTTTTCAAATGGATAATTTATAGTTTTTTTTGATTTAAATAATTCTCTTAGTCCAATTAACAAAGCAGTTATAAAATCAACCAAGAATATCGTTTTGAAAAATCTAGTAAATTTCATTTAAATTTTAGGTAACAGGTTAAAATAAAATAAGTAGCTAGCCGTTAAAATGACGTAAGTTAATGATAAAGGAAGAAAAATTTTCCACCCTAATCTCATAAGTTGATCATATCGATATCTTGGCACTACTGCCTTAACTAATGCGAATAAAATAAATAAGAATAAAATTTTAAAAATTAACCAAAAAGCTCCTGGGATTAAATTAAATGGATACAAATCAATAGGTGAAAGCCATCCTCCCAAGAATAAAATTGAACCTAAGGCGCACATTAATAAAATATTTGCATATTCTCCTAGCCAGAACATTGCATACATCATTCCCGAATATTCAGTCTGATATCCAGCAACTAATTCTGCTTCAGCTTCTGGTAAATCAAAAGGTGGTCTGTTAGTTTCTGCTAAAGCAGAAATAAAAAAAATTATAAACATTGGAAATAGTGGAATTATAAACCACATATTTTGTTGGGCCATAACTATGTCACTCAAGTTCAGAGAACCTACGCACAATAATACGTTTATAATAATTATACCAATTGACACTTCATAAGAAACCATTTGGGCAGCAGATCTTATCGCACCTAAAAAAGGATATTTTGAGTTTGAAGCCCAGCCTCCCATTATGATTCCATAAACTCCAAGTGAAGAAACAGCAAATATATATAGTATTCCTACGTTAATATTGGCTAAAACTTGGTCTTCCCCAAAGGGAATTACAGCCCAAGCAATTAAAGCTAAAGTCATAGTTATTATTGGAGCTAAAATAAAAATAATTTTATTTGCGCTAGCTGGAATAATTATTTCTTTAAAAATATATTTTAATGCATCGGCTAAAGATTGTAATAAACCAAATGGACCAACTACATTCGGACCTTGTCTTTTTTGTACAAATGCCCAAACTCTTCTGTCTAGCCAAACAATCATCGCAACAGAAACTAAAACTGGAACTAAAAGAAATAAAATTTTATAAACTTCCTCAAAAATTATATTGAAATACTCCATTTTTTACCCCTCCGTCCCAGTAAGTTTAATTTCTATTTTTGAGTTTTTGCAATTTAACATAGTTTTTGATGATCTTGCGATAACATTTGAAAAATAATAATCTTTAGTTATGACTCTCAAATCTTCATTTTTAAATTTGTTTGGATTTATTTCATTATCTATAATTGAGTCTTGTTTATTATTTTTTAGTTTAAGATAATTAAACATGCTACTTTCTAATTCTGCTTTATCATTAAAAAGCTTTCTATTATTCATAAATTCTGCAAGATCATTAATAATTTGCCAATCTTCTCTAGCATCTCCCGGAGGATAAGAGGCTTTGTAAGCTTTTTGAATTTTTCCTTCTAAATTCGTATAGTATCCCGATTGTTCAGTATAAGCTGCAGCTGGTAAAATTATATCAGCTAACTCTGCACCGTTATCCCCATGACTTCCGATATAAATGACAAATTCATTTTTTTTATCAAATTTTAAATTATCTTGTCCTAAAAGAAAAACTAACTCGAAATTATTTTCATTTAAATCGTTCAATGTTTCGTTTGTCTGATCAATGATATCTAAATCTAAATTACCAACTGTAGAAGCGTCTGTAGATATTAAGTTTAGTGGATTCCATTCTTCGTTAAATTTATTGTTGTCTATTAAAAATTTTTTGACAGATTTAAATAAATATTCTGCTGAATTTGATCTTAAAAATGACTCACCAAAAATTATCATTGGCTTATTTGACTCTATTATTTCTTTTGACAATTCGTGATTGTTCTCAATTATGTCTTTAATTATCTGCAATTTTCCATTTAAGCTTTGATAGGGGTATGTTAAATCTCCAACATCATTTAAGGATACAATTTTCAATTTATTACCAAGATATGCTTTTCGTATTCTCGCATTTAACATTGTTGCCTCAAATCTTGGGTTTGTACCAATTAACAAAATTAAATCTGATTCTTCAATACCGTTTATTTTCGAATTAAATAAATAATTTTCTCTTTTAGAAATATCAATAAAGTGATTAGAAGATCTGGTCTCATATTTATTAGAATTTATTGTTCTGTCAAAAAATTCTTTAAATATATAGCTTGCTTCCATATTGATTAGATCACCAACAAAACCTCCAATTTTTTTTTTATCGGTATTTTCAATCTTTGATTTAATAATTTTATAAACTTCAGCCCATGAGGCTTTTTCAAATTTATTATTATATTTTATATGTGGTGTATCGAGTCTTTGATTTAATAAACCATCACATGCATACCTGGTTTTATCTGATATCCATTCTTCATTTATATCTTCATTAATTATAGGTAAAACTCTTTTTACTTCCCAGTCATAAGTATCCACTCTTATGTTTGATCCAACTGCATCCATCACATCAATAGTTTCTGTTTTTTTTAATTCCCAAGGTCTAGCTTCAAAAACATATGGTTTAGATGTAAGGGCACCTACTGGACAAAGATCAATAACATTTCCTGATAATTCTGACTGAACTGATTTCTCTAAATATGTTGTTATTTGCATATCTTCCCCTCTTCCTATGGCACCGAGCTCTGGTACACCCGCTATCTCTGTTGCAAACCTTATACATCTAGTGCAGTGAATACATCTTGTCATTTGTGTTTTGATTAATGGTCCCATATTTTTATCAGGAACTGTTCTTTTATTTTCTTTAAATCTAGATTTATCAATTCCATAAAACATTGACTGATCTTGAAGATCACATTCTCCACCTTGATCACAAACTGGGCAATCTAAAGGATGATTAGCTAATAAAAACTCCATAACACCTTTTCTTGATTTTTCAATTTTAGGGGTATTTGTTTTAATTACCATACCTTCAGCTGCTGGCATTGCACATGATGCTATAGGCTTTGGCGACTTTTCCATTTCAACAAGACACATTCTGCAGTTTCCAGCAATTGATAATTTTTCGTGATAGCAAAACCTTGGTATCTCTACACCAGCTTTTTCACAAGCTTGTAAAACAGTTAATCCTTCTTCAACTTCAACTTCTATATCGTTTACTTTTAATTTAAGCATTTTTATCTAATAAGTGTTGATCTACTAAATATGGAATGTTTTTATTTTCTTTTACAATAGGGTCAAATTTATTTCTTTTTTTAATTTCATCTTTAAAGTGTCTCAATAAACCCTGCACAGGCCAAGAAGACCCTTCACCAAAAGCACAGATTGTATGACCTTCTATTTGTTTAGTCACATCACCTAACATTTCTACTTCATCTTTTGATGCTTCTCCTCTAGCCATTCTTTCAAGCATTCTCCACATCCAGCCAGAACCTTCTCTACATGGTGTGCACTGACCACAACTTTCGTGTTTATAAAATCTTGCAATTCTTGCCATACATTTAATTATGTCTTGATCTTTATTAATTACAACAATGCCTGCAGTGCCTAAGCCACTTTTTTCAGCCATTAAAGAATCAAAATCCATAGTTAATGTTTCACATTTTTCTCTAGGTATTAATGGCATTGAAGATCCACCAGGAATTACAGCTTGTAAATTTTCCCAACCCCCAACAACTCCTCCAGCGTGAACTTCTATCAAATCTTTTAGAGGAATATTCATTTCTTCTTCGACATTACATGGATTATTTACATTTCCAGATATGCAAAATATTTTAGTACCTGTATTTTTTTCTCTTCCTAAAGATGCAAACCATTTTCCTCCTCTTCTTAGAATCGTTGGAACTACTGCTATGGTCTCAACGTTATTAATTATTGTAGGACATCCATATAGGCCTATTAAAGCTGGAAATGGTGGTTTTAATCTTGGTTGTCCTTTTTTGCCTTCAATACTTTCAAGTAACGCTGTTTCTTCACCACAGATATATGCACCAGCTCCATAATGTATATAAATATCTAAGTCCCATCCAGTGCCTGCAGCATTTTTTCCGATCAATTTTTTTTCATAGGCTTCATCAATTGCTGCTTGAAGCTTTTGTCCATCAACAAAATATTCACCTCTAATATAAATGTAGCAAACATGGGCTTGAACTGCATAAGAAGTTATTAAGCAACCCTCAATTAATTTATGAGGTTCAAATCTTAATATATCTCTATCTTTACAAGTTCCTGGTTCAGACTCATCTCCATTGATAACTAAATAGTGTGGTCTAGACCCAACTTGTTTGGGCGCAAATGACCATTTTAATCCTGTTGGAAATCCCGCGCCACCTCTTCCTCTAAGTTGAGAGTCTTTGATCTCGTTAATTATCCAATCTCTCCCCTTCTTGGTAAGATCTTTGGTGTTAGTCCAGTCACCTCTTTTTTGCACTGAAAAAACATCTGTTCCTAAATCGTTATACAAATTTTTAAAAATTCTATCCTGGTCTTTAAGCATTTTTTATATCCATTAATGTTTTTCTGTTATTTTCAGGTTCATTGTTTATTCTTCCTCTGTAGGAGCCTGGCTTAGGAGTTTCACCTTTTAAAATTTTATCTAAGATTTCTAAAGTTTTTTCTTTATCTAGATCCTCGTAATAATCATCATTTATTTGCATCATTGGAGCGGTGACGCAAGCACCTAAACACTCAACCTCCATCCAAGAACAGTTTTTATCATTTGATAACTCAGACTCATTTTTTGAGATTTTTTCTCTGCAAGCCTCGACCAATTTGTTAGCACCTCTTATCATGCATGGTGTTGTAGTACAAACTTGAATAAAATATTTTCCCACTGGTGATAAATTATACATAGAGTAAAAAGTAGCCACCTCGTAAACTTTTATATAAGGCATATCTAAAAATTTTGCGATGTATTTCATTGCTGCTAATGGAATCCAATTATTATTTTGTTTTTGTGCTATGTATAATAATGCCATCACAGCACTTTGTTGTTTACCTTCGGGATATTTAGCTATTATATCTTTTGCGTCCTTCAAAGAGCCAGAATTGAATTCAAACATATCTGGTTGGTCTTTGGCTGGTTTTTTTAAACTCATCTATCAACCTCTCCAAAAACTATATCTAAAGAACCGAGTACAGCTGGTACATCTGCTAACATATGTCCTTTAATTAAATAATCCATAGATTGCAAATGAGAAAATCCTGGAGCTCTTATTTTACACTTATAAGGTTTACTCGATCCATCTGATATTAAATATACACCAAATTCACCCTTAGGTGCTTCAACAGCGGTATAAATTTCATCTTTAGGTACACGATAGCCCTCAGTGAACAATTTAAAATGATGTATTAAAGCCTCCATAGATTGTTTAATCTCTTTTTTGGGTGGAGGAGATATTTTTCCATCAAAAGTTTTTATAGGACCTTTTTCCATTTTTGCTAAACATTGTTTTATTAATGAAATACTTTCTTTCATCTCTTCAATTCTACATAGATATCGATCATAACAATCACCATTTTTTCCTACTGGAATTTTAAATTCTAATTGATCATAACAATCATATGGTTGTGATTTTCTTAAATCCCAAGGTACACCTGATCCTCGTATCATTACTCCACTGAATGAATAATCAAGTGCATCTTCTTTTGTAACTATGCCTATATCTACATTTCTTTGCTTAAATATCCTATTATCTGTCAATAAATTTTCTAAATCATTAATTATTTTTGGAAAAGTTTCACAAAATTTCCCAATATCATTTTCTAAGCCCGCTGGTAAATCTTGATGAACTCCACCTGCTCTAAAATAGTTTGCATGTAATCTTGAACCAGACGCTCTCTCATAAAAAGTCATTAATGTTTCACGTTCCTCAAAGCCCCATAACGAAGGAGTTAAAGCACCTACATCTAATGCCTGCGTTGTTACATTAAGAATATGACTTAAAATTCTACCAATTTCACAAAACATTACTCTTATAAATTGTGCTCTTATTGGAACATCAATTTTTAAAATTCTTTCAATTGCTAATGCAAAAGCATGCTCTTGATTCATTGGAGCAACATAGTCAAGTCTATCAAAGTAAGGCACCGCTTGCATATAAGTTTTGTTTTCTATTAATTTTTCTGTTCCACGGTGTAACAATCCAATATGTGGATCAGCTTTTTCAACAACTTCACCATCTAACTCCAATATAAGTCTCAAAACCCCATGGGCAGCTGGGTGTTGTGGACCAAAATTTAAATTTAAGTTTTTAATTTTTTTTGTCATTATTCTCTGTTTGATCTTTTATATATTTTGTTCCTTCCCAAGGACTTTCATAATCAAAATTTCTATAATTTTGTTCTAGTTTTACAGGTTCACTAATTACTTTTTTTTGATCTTCGTTGTACCTAACCTCAGTATGTCCCGTTAAAGGAAAATCTTTTCTTAATGGATGACCCTCAAAACCATAATCTGTAAGAATTCTTCTTAAATCAGGGTGATCTTTAAAATTCACTCCATACATATCAAAAACTTCTCTTTCCATCCAATTAGCTGATGGAAAAATAGATGTTAAAGACGAGATAACCTCATTTTCACTTATATTATAACTCAAGATCATTCTTTGATTGAATTCATGACTTAAAAATAAATACACCAATTTAAATCTTTGAGATTGCTCTGGATAATCAACTACAGTGATATCGATAAGTTGTCTAAATTTTGTATCTTTATTTGTCTTTACAAAAAGAGTTACATCGATCAAATCCTCTTTATCAATTTCTACATAGATTTGATTATGTTGGATTTTAGTACTGTTTATTTTAGTACCTAGCTCAGAGTTTATTTTTTTTTCTAAATCAGTTAAATTATTCATTTTATCTAGTAAACGATCCCTTGTTTCTAATCTTTTTTTGTAATTGCATTATTCCATACAATAAAGATTCTGCTGAGGGAGGACACCCAGGGACATAAATATCAACTGGAACTATGCGATCACAACCTCTAACAACTGAGTAAGAATAATGATAGTATCCTCCTCCATTGGCACAGCTACCCATTGATATTACATATCTTGGTTCTGGCATTTGGTCATAAACTTTTCTTAATGCTGGTGCCATTTTATTTGTTAAAGTGCCAGCTACAATCATCACATCTGATTGTCTTGGTGATCCTCTCGGTGCCGCACCAAACCTCTCAATATCATATCTGGGCATCGCTGTTTGCATCATTTCTACTGCACAACATGCAAGTCCAAAAGTCATCCAATGAAGTGAACCTGCCCTTGACCAATTGACTAAATTTTCTAACGAAGTGGTTATGAAACCATTCTCACTAAAATCTTTAGCAAGTTGTTTAAATTCTTCGGGTACTTTATCTATTTTGTTATTCATCTAAATTTTATTCCCAATCCAATGCACCTTTTTTCCACTCATAAATGAAACCAATTGTAAGTATGAATAAGAAAATCATCATTGAAGTAAAACCCAAAATTCCAATATTTCCTAAAGAAATTGCCCACGGAAACAGAAATGCAATCTCAAGATCAAAAATTATAAAAAGTATTGCAACTAAATAAAAACGTACATCAAATTCCATTCTTGAGTCTTGGAATGGCTCAAAACCACATTCATAAGCTGATAGTTTTTCAGGATCTGGATTTTTTGGAGATAAAATTAAATTCACCACTATGAATGCACAACTTAATCCTAATGCAATGATTAGAAATAAAATTATAGGTAAATAATCTTTTAAAAAATCCGCAGTCATTGTGTTAATAATATTAATCTTTGAATAAGAAAATTCTGATAAGATTCATAATATAGTTGTTTTTTAATAATAATAAAAGTTTAATATCTTGGTTAAATTGATGTTTTTTATAGATATTTTTAGAGTTATTAATAGTGCAAATTAGTCACGTATTTTATGGCTAATTCATTATCCAAATTTAATAATTGAGAATTATTATCACTTAGTGGCGGGAGTGAAGGGACTCGAACCCTCGACCTATCGCGTGACAGGCGATCGCTCTAACCAACTGAGCTACACCCCCACATGTGACCTATTTTGGTGGGCAGTAAAGGACTCGAACCTTTGACCCCCTCGGTGTAAACGAGATGCTCTACCAACTGAGCTAACCGCCCTAAACCAAAATAGAATGATTTATATCTTTTGGAATAATTACGTCAAGTTCTATTACCATTGATAAATGGCTTAAAAATTATTTTTATCTATATTTTTTTGTAAGTTAACAAAGATAGTCAAGTGCTTTAAGTATTCCACCTTTTTTATATGGTATCTTAGATTTCATTAATCCCATTTCAACACCAGCTAAAGTGCCGGCTAACATTAATTCATTAAAATCACCTAGATGTCCGATTCTAAAAATTTTACCTGCTACTTTTTTTAAACCAGTTCCTAAGGACATATTATAATGATCTAAAATTATTTTTCTCAATGAATCAGCATCGTGTCCATCTGGAACCATTACTGCTGTTAGGGAGTCAGAATATTCCTCTGGATTTTTACAAAGTATTTCCAAACCCCAAGCTTTAACTGCAACTCTGGTAGCCTCAGCAAATCTTTTGTGTCTTGTAAATACGTTTTCTAAACCTTCTTCTGTTAACATATTAATTGCTTCGTCTAATCCATAAAATAAATTTGTGGCTGGTGTATACGGGAAGTAACCTTTTTTATTATTTTCAAGCATTGGTTCCCAATCCCAATAAGATTTTGGTAATTCAGAAGTTTTGTATGCTTGTAATGCTTTCGAGCTTATTGCATTAAAAGATAATCCTGGTGGCAATAGTAAACCTTTTTGTGATCCTCCAACTGTTACGTCAACTTTCCATTCTTCGTGTCTATAATCGATTGATCCAAGTGATGATATGGTATCAACAAATAACAATGCAGGATGTTCTGCCTTATCCATGGCTTTTCTAATTTCTCCAATTCTACTTGTAACACCAGTAGAAGTTTCATTGTGAACAGCACATACTGCTTTTATTTTTTTTTCTTTATCTTCTTTTAATTTTTGTTCAACTATGTTTGGATCTACACCTGTTCTCCAGTCACCTTTGACAAAGTCAACTTCAATTTTAAATTTTTGCGCAATATCCAACCAAAGAGTTGAAAAATGTCCTGTTTCAAACATTAGAATTTTATCACCAGCACTTAGAGTATTTACTATTGCTGCTTCCCATGCACCTGTGCCTGATGCAGGAAATATTATTACAGGCTCTGAAGTTTTAAAAATTAATTTTATTCTATCTAAAACTCTTAGGCCAAGTTCTGCAAAATCTGGACCTCTATGGTCTATAGTTGGATAATCCATTGCTCTTAAAACTCTGTCAGGAACGTTAGTAGGTCCTGGAATTTGAAGAAAATGACGACCAGGTCTTATATTATTTGAAATTGCCATTCTGCTGTATATGCTAAAGAAATTATATAATCAAACTTATAATGTATGACAAAAAGTAGTAATTTAATAGATAGCTTAGAGGTTTATGTTTTAAATAATCCTAAAGAAGTTAAGCCTCATTGGGTTAGTCATTTTATAGTACCAACTGCTAATGAATTATTAATAAAAATTAAAAACAAAGATGGTAACTCAGGTTTTGGTTTGGCTACAAGTTACACTGATATAAAACCTATAATCAAACCTTTCTCTAATGGGTTACAAGATTTAATAATTGGAGAAGATCCATTTTGTCCAGAAAAGTTATATGAAAAAATTTTTAAATTAACCGACACTCGTACTAGTAATGAAAAAGGTTGGAGTAGAGAAGCTTTAATAAGAATTTCTGCAGCTTTAGATATAGCTTGCTGGGATTTAATAGGTAAAGCCTCTAAAATTCCATTATATAAATTATTTGGAGGTTACAGAAATAAAGTCCCAGTTTATGTTACATGTGCTTATTATAGAGACGGTAAAGACGAAAAAGAGCTTAGGGAAGAATTACAAAAATTAATTAAAATTGGTCATCAAAGCTTTAAAGTCAAAGTGGGTGGTTTAAATATTAAAGAAGACGCAAAAAGATTAGAAATAATTCGGCAAGAAATTGGTAATGATAAAGACTTAATGATTGATGTTAATAGAGCATGGAACTTAAAAACAGCTATTGAGGGAGTAAAGGAATTTGAGAGATTTAATCCAACTTGGATAGAAGAACCAGTTAGATGGGAAGATGATAGAAGAAATTTAAAACTTTTATCACAACAAACAAAAATTCCCTTATCAGGTGGAGAAAGTGAAATTACAATTTATGGATGTAGATCTATGGTAGAAGAAAATGCAATTCAAATTTTACAATTTGATTGTACTATGTTTGGAGGTTTCACTAATGGTAAAAAACTATCTGCTTTATGTGAGCTAAATCATTTAGATATTGCCCCACATCATGATTGTTATATTCACGCTCCTTTAGTTGCATCATCACCATCAGGAAGAATTGTTGAGTCATTCGATGATGAAAGAGATCCACTTCAAGCAGAATTATTTGATAATCCTCATAAAATGAGTAATGGATGGATATATTTAAATGAAAATCCTGGTCTAGGATTAGAAATTTCTGAAACCGCGTTAAAAAAGTTCGGTAAATTAGTTTACAAAAACAAATAAACCTTTAATTTTAATTCATGCAGTTTAATTCAGAGCAAATAAAAAAAATTGGTAAAGAAATAAGTAACAAAGTTGAAGGTAAAACTTTGTTCGATGAATTTTCACGAGGAAGATACAGCACTGATGCATCAGTTTACCAAATTAAACCTCTTGGAGTAGTTCTGCCAAAGGATACTAATGATGTTCTAAATATAATGGATTATTCTCAAAGAAACTCTATTCCTTTATTGGCTAGAGGTGGTGGTAGTTCACAATGTGGTCAAACTGTAGGTGAAAGTGTAGTCCTTGATTATTCAAGACACCAAAATAAAATTTTAGAGCTTAACGTTGAGGAAAAATACGTATGGGTTCAGCCTGGTGTTGTACTGGATCATTTAAATTCATTTTTAAAACCTCACGGCTTATGGTTTCCAGTAGATGTATCCACAAGTAGTAGAGCAACCGTTGGCGGTATGTCAGCAAATAACTCATGTGGATCAAGATCTTTGTATTATGGAAATATGGTTCATAATGTACTAGCAATTGAAGCTATTTTGGATGATGGTTCCTTACACACATTTAATGAAATTAATAAAAATTATCTTACAACAACTAATAATCAAGATCGTTTTTATAAAATTATTGATAAGTTCTTACATTTAAGACAAAAAGTTAGTCAGGATATTGATGAAAACTGGCCAACCACTCAAAGAAGAGTTGGTGGATATAACATTGATTTAATAGATCCAAATGGGTTTAATTCCTCAAATCTATTAGTTGGTTCCGAAGGAACTTTGTCTTTGTTTAATAAAATAAAATTAAAGTTATCTGAGATTCCAAAAAACAAAATTTTAGGTGTCTGTTATTTTGATAACTTTAATCAAGCTATGGAAATAACAAAAGAGATAGTAAAATTAAAACCAACTTGTGTTGAATTAATGGATCAAAATTTACTAAATCTAGCAAAGGAAATACCAATGTATGCCGGTGGTATTAAGAAACATATAAAAGGTAATCCAGAGGCAGTTTTAATGGTTGAATTTATTGATACAGATCAAAGTGTTTATGAGAAAAAAATAAATGATCTTGAATATTTAGTTCTTAATCAAAATAAAAAAAATCAATTTTCTTTTTTTACTGACTTTTCAGAGCAAAAAGAAGTTTTTGAGATTAGAAAAGCTGGACTAAATATTTTAATGTCGATGAAGGGGGATAAAAAACCAGTAGCATTTATTGAGGATTGTGCTGTTTCTTTAGATCACTTGGCAGAATACACGGCAAGATTAAATGAAATATTTAAAAAATATAATACAAGTGGAATGTTTTATGCTCATGCATCGGTTGGAACGCTTCACGTAAGACCAGTTTTGAACATGAAATCTGATAAGGACATCAAAAATATGAGGTCTATATCAGAAGAGGCTTTTGAAATGGTTAAAAATTATAAAGGTTCTCATTCTGGTGAGCATGGAGATGGAATAGTTAGATCAGAATTCCACGAAATGATGTTTGGAAAAAATATTACTAACGCTTTCGAGGAAATTAAAGACACATTTGATAATAAAAATTTGTTAAATCCAGGTAAAATTGTAAGACCTTTTAAATCAAACGATAGATCGTTGATGAGATATAAATCAGATTATCAAACAGAAAATATAAGTACTCACTATGATTGGTCAAATTGGGGTCAATTTACAGATGCTATTGAAATGTGTAATAACAATGGTGCATGTAGAAAGTTAGATTCAGGAGTAATGTGCCCTTCATACAGGGTAACAAAAGAAGAGAAAGATTTGGTTAGAGGAAGAGCAAATACATTAAGACTTGCGCTTTCTAATCAACTACCAGAAGGGTCTTTTGCATCTAAAGAAATGTATGAAACAATGGAACTTTGTGTGAGCTGTAAAGCTTGTCAAAGAGAATGTCCAATGTCTGTAGATATGGCCAAAATGAAAAGTGAGTTCCTTTCTCACTATTACAAAAAATTTAGCATGGGAATTAAAGACAAAATTATCTCCAATATGCCTAGACTGATTTGGTTATATAAGATTGTAAATCCAATAATTAATAAAATTAAAAATTTTCCACTTATTTCAAACGTGATTGAAAAGTTTGGTTTTGCTACTGAAAGAAATCTACCTGTTGTCCAAAACCAGAGAGCCTTGAAAGACATATATAACAATCAAGAAATTTCTGAAAATAAAGTTATTTTATTTGCTGATACATTTAATATTAATTTTGAAAATGAAAATTTAGTTTATACAATTAAGGTATTAAATAAATTCGGCTATCAAGCAGTAATTCCAAGTTTTGGTAGTGATAAACTTGATAGACCACTTTGTTGTGGAAGAACTTATATATCTTACGGTCAACTGGATAAAGCTGCAGAAGAATTAAACAGATTTAATGACTACATTATAAAAAATAACTACTTTGACTTACCTATAGTTGGTATTGAGCCATCTTGTTTGCTTACTTTTAATGATGAGTATCAGTCACTTAAAGACATAAGAAATAGAGATAAAGTAAAAAATAGATTTTATTTGCTTGAGGAATTTGTTTTAGAACAAATTAAAAATAATAAAGATGTTAGATCAAATAATTTTAGTCAAAATGTTTTAATTCATGGACATTGCCACCAAAAGTCTCAGGATAGAATGAAAGGACTTAAAGATCTTTTGTCTGAACTAAACATAAATAATAAGATGATAGATTCTAGCTGTTGTGGGATGGCAGGATCTTTCGGTTATGACAGTAAAACTTATGAAACTTCAAAGAAAATGGCTAACCTATCTTTAATACCTGCAATTAACAGTAGTAATGAAAACGATTTCATAATTGCAAATGGAACAAGTTGTAGACATCAAATTTCTGATTTGTCAGAAAAAAAAGGTAAGCACATTTCAGAATTATTATTTAAGATTTTTGAGACTGTAAATTAAAGAATTATCTTTTTGTTATAAAACTTATCTATCTCCTCATCCTTGTAACCAAAATTTTGCATTATTTCTCTTGTATGTTCACCTAAATCTGGAGCACCTTTAGATTTTTCAGTTTTACTTTTTGAAAATTTAATTGGCATTCCAACAGCTTTGCTTGTCCCAGCTTTTTTATTATTTACTTCAATAATCATCTCTCTTTCAATAGTTTGAGGATCTTTAAACATATCCGTGATTGAATTAATAGGGCCGCATGGCAAACCATTTTCATCAAATATTTTTAACCATTCTCGAGAACTTTTTTTTATGAATTCTTTATTAAGTATTTCTACAAGTTCATTCAAATTTTCTTTTCTACTTGAGTTAGTTGAAAATTTCTCATTTTCATTAAGATCTTGACGATTAATTGCTTTTAACAACATAAGCCATGTATTCTGATTTGATGCACCAATAGTTATCCACTTATCTTTTGTTTTAAAAGCTTGATAAGGTGCGGTTAAAGGATGAGCCGATCCAAGAGGACCTGGGGATACACCAGTTGCACCAGCGATTGCAGATTGCCAGTAGGTATGAATTATTCCTGCTTCATACAAAGATGTATCAACTTTTTGACCTTCACCAGTTTTATCTCTATGAATTAAAGCAGCTAAAATACCACTCGCCGCGAGTAAACCTGCTGTAATATCTGTAAGAGGTGCTCCAACTTTCATTGGTGGTTTATTTTTGTCCTCCCCCGTTATACTCATTAAGCCACTCATTCCTTGAGCTACTAAATCAAATCCACCTTTATTTGCATAAGGACCTGTTCTCCCATATCCAGAAATTTCACATAAAATGATTTTAGGATTAATCTTTGACATCGTATCATAACCAATACCTAGTTTTTCCAATGTCCCTTTTCTAAAATTTTCTAAAACTACATCAGAATTTTTTATCATTGTTTTAAAAATTTTAATTCCTTCTTTATCTTTCAAATTTAAAGCAATACCTTTTTTATTTCTATTCATCATTAAGTAAGCTGCTGACACTCCATTGACATCGGGAGGAAGGAAGTTTCTAGTATCATCACCTCCTGGAGTTTTTTCTATTTTAATGACTTCAGCTCCTAGATCTGCCAATAATAATCCACAAGTAGGACCAGCCATTATTTGAGCCATCTCTAACACTCGAATGCCTTTTAATGATGCCATTTATTGTTTATTTATTTTTAAATTTTGGCTTAGTTTTATTTAGGAAGGATTGATATCCAATTTTAAAATCCTCAGTATCATAGCATTTGTAACCAAGATTATTTATTTTTTCTGTTACTTTACCTTTCTTTAAAATGTTTCTTGCAAACTCTTTGTGCCATCTAGCTACTTTAGGGGCACCTTCACATATTAGTTCAGCTGATTTATATGCTTCTTTCTTAACGTCTTCATCGTTAACTACTCTATTTACCAATCTTTTTTCTAAAGCCTCCTGAGAGTCAAATACTCTTCCCTCAAACAAAATTTCCATGGCAATTGAATAAGTGGTTGCTTTTAAAAGAACTTCCAATTCTTTTGCAGCCATTGTTAAACCAAGTCTTTTAATTGGAATCCCAAACCTCGAACTTCTTCCACAGATTCTAATATCACAACAAGCAGCTATTTCTAAACCACCACCAACACAAATTCCTTCAATCATAGCAATTGTAGGTACTGGACAATTAAAAATTGCTCCTAAAGTACCATGTAAAAATTTTCCATAAGATTTCGCTAATTTTGATGAAGATCTCTCTTTTTTAAATTCACCTATATCATTTCCAGGTGAAAATGATTTACCACCTTCACCTCTAATGATGATGCATCTCAAATTTTTTTCTTTTGAAATTTTCTTAAAAATTTTACCAAGTTCTATCCACATAGGTTTGGTCATTGCATTTAACTTTTCGGGTCTATTAATAATTACCTCTGATAAATGATCAGTTATTTTATTTAGTTTGATTAAATTACTCATCTAACTCCTATAAAAATATTCAACTAATGTCATTGGTATAGCTGGGACATAAGTTACTAAAAGTAATAATATTAACAATACACATATAAAAGATATGTTAGATCTTGTAACATCCCAAATATCTGCTTTTGCAACTGAGCAAGCTGTGACTAGTACACTTGCTACTGGGGGTGTTTGTTGTCCAATTGCTAAATTTAAAGTTACAATTA
The DNA here is from genome assembly GCA_902515095.1 of uncultured Pelagibacteraceae bacterium. GTDB lineage: Bacteria > Pseudomonadota > Alphaproteobacteria > Pelagibacterales > Pelagibacteraceae > Pelagibacter. The sequence goes on along the minus strand of CABXTC010000005.1, from coordinate 76,646 downwards.
TTCCAAAATGAACAGGATCAATACCAACTGCGTTAACTAACGGCATTACTATTGGTACAGTTAAAATTATTGCTGCAACTGAGTGTAAAAAAAAACCTATTATTAATAAAAATACATTTAATATTCCTAGAACAGCATATTTATTATTTGTAAAATCAATAATTGAACCAGCAACTTTTTGAGGAATTTGCTCAATGGTTAAAAATTCACCTAATAAAACTGAAGCTGCTACTAATAACATTACTGATGCTGTTTGAATCGCACCTTCAGTAGCTGACTCGTATAATCTTTTAAAATCTATTTCTTTATATATAAAACCAATTACTAATGACGCAACAACTGCCAAACCAGCTCCTTCGGTTGCAGTTACAACTCCACCAAAAATACCTCCTAAAATAATTACTGGTAATAAGAATGCTAATGCCGCATCCTTTGCAGTCTTTTTGACATTTGGAATGTTAAATGTTTCCTCCACAGGAAAGTTTTTTCTTCTTGCTGTAATATAAGCAGCTAACATTAGAAAAAAACCACCAATTACTCCTGGAACAATTCCAGCTACAAATAATTGAACAACTGAACTTTGAGACATAACTGCGTAAACAATCATTGGTATCGATGGTGGAATAATAATTGCTAAAGATGCTGAGGACGAAGTGACAGCAGCAGCAAATGCTCCTGGATATCCTTTTTTCTTCATTGCTGGAATTAGAATAGAACCCAATGCAGCAACGTCTGCTACAGCCGATCCAGAAATCTCAGCAAAAAACATTGAGGTTGCAATATTGATCATGCTCAAGCCACCCTTAATAAACCCAACAAGAGCGGAAGCAAAAGCTATTAGTCTTCTAGAAATGCCAGCACTGTTCATTATGGATCCTGCCAAAATAAATAGTGGTATTGCAATCAATGGGAACTTCATGGACCCATCAAACATTACAATAGCGGTATCAATTAAAAAGCTTGTACCTGTCTTCATTACCATTGCAATAATAGTTGTAACAGCAAGTCCAATTGCTATAGGTACATTTATTGACAAAAGTAGCAACAAGACCATAAACATAGTAAGAATTATCATTAAATATCCCCTGTTTGCTCTTCACCTGTATTTTGAAGAACTAAATTCCTATAGTCTTCGGGAATTCTTAAGGTTTCAGACAAAATAAATAGACAGGAAGCAATCGGAATAACCGATTGAACAAATGTTTGAGGAACCCATTCCAATGTAACCAATGTTTCCCCAGTTATCAGAGTTAAAACTAAATATCCGTAGTAAGCCAATAATATTAAAAAACCATAAACAACAATTTTGGAAACTACAAAGAAGATCTTTCTAAGAGCTAGTGGAAAAGCTTTGAAAATACTTGGAACACTTATATGCGAGCCTTTTAATGCAGCATAAGCTGAACCATAATATGTTATCCATGCAAGTTGGACTGCAGCAACTTCATCATACCAAACTAAAGCACTGCCTGCAAAACGAAAGGTAACTCCCATTAAAACTGTTACTGCTAATGCAACCATCATTATAAACAGTATTAGTTTTAGTATTTTTTCGTACGAATTTATAAAATTTTGTAACTTCATATAATGTTCAGGCCCTCTGGACGAGGGCCTGATAAAAGTTTTTTCTTTATATTATTTTGCTAAAGATGATACTTTTTTAACTAAAGCACCACCAGTAGGAACTTCTGATCCAAATTGATCGTAGATTCCTTTACTTGCAGCAATAAAGGCACCTTTGTCCGCTTCATTTACTTGGACACCAGCATCTTTAATTACTTTCAATAAAGATTTTTCAAGCTTAGCAGCTTCTTTGTATACAAATTTTTGTGTATCTTGAGCAGCTTTTTCTAAAATATCTTGAACATCTGCAGGTAGTTTATTCCAGTGGTCCTTATGAACAGTTACATAAGCAGGAGTGTAAACGTGACCTGTGATTGATAAATATTTTTGAACTTCTTGAAATTTAGCACTAGCTATTTGAGCATATGGGTTTTCTTGTCCATCCATTGTACCAGTTTTTAAAGCAGTAAATACTTCAGAAAAGGACATTGGAGTTGGATTTGCACCATATGATTGGAACATTTTAACTCTCCATTTTGATTTAGGAGTTCTTAATTTAATTCCTTTTAAATCATTTGGAGTGTTAATTGGTCTAGTATTATTTGTTATATGTCTAAAACCATTTTCCCATACAGCAATAACTTTGTAACCAGTTTTATCTTCAAGATTTTTGAACATTCCTGGTAAAACATTTTTTTCAACTTTAGCCATGTGTTTTCTGTCTTTAATTATAAAAGGCATATCAAAAACACCAAACTCATCATGGATAGAAGCCATTACTGATGAAGGTAACCACATATTAACTGTACCTAACTTAAGTTTCTGCATACCTTGTTTATCTTTTCCAAGTTGAGAAGAACCAAATACAGTTACTTTTCCTTTGTTACCCAATCTCTTATTAGCAAGCTTTGCAAAGTGATCGACTGAAGCTGAAAAAAGAGAACCTGGTTTACCCACGTGTCCAAATTTTACTTCAACTGAATTTGCTGCAAAACTTAAAAATAAAGACGAGAATAATACTACGATTATTTTACTTAATTTATTCATATTTATTTCCCTTAGTTATTATTTATTTAAAACAGGTTACCTAAAATATTAATGTAGATCTAGTGAATAAATTAGCTTAGGTAGAAAAAATTTATCGAAGTAAATATCTGAAAAAATTAAAGATTATTGAATGCTAGCTTGAGATTTATCGTCTTTTTTGGACATATCTACCTCAACCCACTCTGTCTTCTTAAGTTCTTTAGTTAAAGCAATTTTTAAAACTTCATCAGCAAATTCAACTGGTGTAATTTTAATCTCATCGATAATTTTTTTAGGCATATCAACAAGATCTTTCTCGTTCTCCCTTGGAATTAAAACCTCTTTTACGCCCGCTCTATGGGCTGCAATCAATTTTTCTTTCAAACCACCTATTGGCAATACTTGACCAGTTAAAGTCACCTCTCCTGTCATGGCAACATCCTTTTTCACTGGAATATTGGTAATCGATGAAACAATTGAAGTAACCATTCCTATACCTGCTGATGGACCGTCTTTTGGAGTCGCTCCTTCTGGTACATGAATATGAAAATCTTTTTTTTCAAATAATGGCGGAATAATTCCATACTCTAAACATTTCGATCTAACAAATGACTTAGCAGCTTTTACAGATTCTTGCATAACATCCCCAAGTTTACCTGTAATTTGCATACGACCTTTACCTGGCATCGTAACAGTCTCAATTTTTAAAATTTCACCCCCGTACTCTGTCCATGCTAGTCCTGTAACTATACCTACTCTATTTTCTGTTTCCAACTCACCAGACTTAAATTTTGGAACTCCTAAAAAATCTGGTAAATTTTTTGTATCAATATTGACTTCTTTTTCCTCTCCAGACACAACTTTTTTAACCACTTTTCTTGCAATCTTAGAAATTTCTCTCTCAAGGTTTCTAACGCCTGATTCTTTTGTGTAACTTCTTATTACTTCTTTAATAATATCATTACCTAAATTCATCTCTTTTTCTTTAACACCATTATCCTTTATTTGTTTTGGAAGCAGGTACTTATTAGCAATACTAATCTTTTCATCCTCTGTATATCCTGCTAATCTAATTACTTCCATTCTGTCTAACAATGGAGGTAAAATATTTAATGTATTCGCAGTTGTAACAAACATCACATCAGATAAATCATAATCAACTTCAAGATAATGGTCATTAAATGTTGTGTTCTGTTCAGGATCTAAAGCTTCCAGTAAAGCTGACGAAGGATCACCTCTGTAATCGTTTCCAATTTTATCAATTTCATCTAAAAGTATCAGTGGATTTTTAGTTCCAGCTCTTTTCATCATCTGAATAATTTTACCAGGCAAAGAACCTATATAAGTTCTTCTGTGTCCTCTTATTTCTGCTTCATCTCTCATTCCACCAACAGACATTCTCACAAATTCTCTATTTGTAGCTTTTGCAATTGATTTTCCTAAAGATGTTTTTCCTACACCCGGAGGACCAACTAGACAAAGAATTGGGCCCTTAATTTTATCCATTCTTTTTTGCACAGCTAAAAATTCTACAATTCTTTCTTTAACTTTTTCTAAACCAAAATGATCTTTATCAAGAACACCTAGAGCTTTTTTTAAATCAATTTCTACATCGCTTTTTTTATGCCACGGAAGATCTATCATCCAATCCAAGTAATTTCTTACAACTGTAGCTTCTGCAGACATAGGACTCATATTTTTTAATTTTTTTAATTCTTGAAGACATTTTTTTTCAACTTCTTTAGGCATTTTTGATTTAAGGATAGCTTTGTTCAAGCTTGTATTCTCGTCTTTTCCGTCTTCTATTTCACCAAGTTCTTTTTGTATCGCTTTAAGTTGTTCATTTAAATAATATTCTCTTTGAGTTTTTTCCATTTGAGTTTTCACTCTTCCTCTTATTCTTTTTTCTACACCAATTATGCTAGTTTCATTCTCCATTATTTTAATAATTGAATTAAGCCTTTTCTTTACATCAACAGTTTCGAAAATTTGTTGTTTCTCTGAGATAGTAGCGGTAATGTGTGATGCAATATTATCAGCTATTTGAGATGGGTCTTTTAATTGTTTAATTGTGTTGATTGTTTCGTTGGATACTTTTTTATTAATAGAAGATAACTTTTCCATTCTTCTAATTGCTGTTACTGATAAAGGATATAAATCTTCATCACCATTAATATCGTTATAAGCAGTAAAATCACATGTTATAAATTTTTCATTATCTTTAAAATCTGTAATTTTTACTCTTCTTGTTCCCTCAACAAGCACTTTTACAGTTCCGTCTGGTAACTTTAATAATTGAAGAATGCTTCCCTCACATCCATACATAAATATATCTGTTTTTTTGGGGTCATCGATTTCAGAATTTTTTTGAGTAACTAAGATAATCTTTTTTTCTTTTTTCATCACCTCGTTTAATGCAGAAATAGACTTATCTCTTCCTACAAATAATGGAATTACCATGCTTGGAAAAACAACAATGTCTCTCAGTGGTAATAACGGTAATGAACTTTTTACTTCCATATTGTGAATATGGATATTAAAATTGTTTTTGCAATACCTTTTTACAAGTTATTAGGGCTATTAAGCCGCTGTTGTCTTGGTAGTTTTAGACTTACTATCTTTTTTTGAATGAACTAATATAGGTTGAGTCTGGCCCTTAACTGAAGATGCGTCAACGATTACTTCTTCAATATTTTCTGAACTTGGTAAATCATACATAGTTTTTAAAAGAATATTTTCTAATATAGATCTTAAACCTCTTGCTCCAGTTTTTTTACTAATTGCCTTAAGAGCTATTTCCTTTAAGGCATTGTCTTTAAATACTAATTTTGCACCATCTAATTTAAATAATTCTTGGTATTGTTTTGTTAAAGAGTTTTTTGGCTCTTGAAGTATTTTTATTAAAGATTTTTCATCTAAATCTTCTAAAGTTGCTATCATTGGCAATCTACCAATAAATTCTGGTATCAATCCATATTTTAATAAATCTTCTGGTTCTAAGGTTTTCATCCACTCACCAGTTTTTTTGTCCTGAGTATTTTTAACATCTGCTCCAAAACCAATTGAAGTTCCTTTATCTCTTTGAGAAATAATTTTATCAAGTCCAGCAAAAGCTCCACCACAAATAAATAATATATTAGTTGTATCAACTTGCAAAAATTCCTGTTGGGGATGTTTTCTTCCTCCTTGAGGGGGTACACTTGCGATAGTACCTTCCATTATCTTTAATAAAGCTTGTTGAACTCCTTCACCAGATACATCTCTTGTAATTGATGGGTTTTCAGATTTTCTACTTATTTTATCGACCTCATCAATATAAACAATCCCTCTTTGGGCTTTTTCTACATTGTAGTCTGCAGCTTGTAATAATTTTAAAATAATATTTTCAACATCTTCACCAACATAACCTGCTTCTGTTAAAGTTGTTGCGTCAGCCATTGTAAATGGAACATCTAATATTCTTGCAAGTGTTTGTGCTAACAAAGTTTTTCCACAACCAGTTGGTCCAACCAAAAGAATGTTTGATTTTGCAAGTTCAACATTTTTACTTGTCTTGTTTTCATAATTTAATCTTTTATAATGATTATGAACTGCTACGGATAAAACCTTTTTTGCATGGGATTGTCCAATCACATAATCATCTAAGACTGAACAAATTTCTTTAGGGGAAGGAAGACCATCTTGATGTTTTACAAAAGTATCTTTGCTCTCTTCTTTAATGATGTCCATACATAGTTCAACACACTCATCACAAATAAATACTGTAGGACCTGCAATTAGTTTTCTGACTTCATGTTGGCTTTTGCCACAAAAAGAACAGTAAAGAATATTTTTATTATTTGTGTTCATAAAATTTATAACGAATCAATTCACATACTTTATTATAAATGACTCCTATTAATCAAGTTTTGGATTGGTAAATGCTATATGTGGTATTCTAAGTTCTTTTTTCCACAACAGAGTCTATTAAGCCAAAAGACTTTGCTGTCTCAGCAGTCATAAAATTATCTCTCTCTAGAGCTGATTTAATTTCATCCACTGATTTGCCAGTATGCTTAGAGTAAATTTCATTTAATCTTTTTTTTAGAGATAGCACCTCGTTTGCATGGATTTCAATATCTGTTGCTTGTCCCTGAAAACCTGCTGAAGGTTGATGAACCATTATTCTAGAATTTGGAAGTGAAAATCTTTTTCCTTTGGTTCCAGCAGACAACAAAAAGGATCCCATTGAAGCAGCTTGACCAATACATAATGTTGAAATATCTGGTTTGACATATTGCATAGTATCATAAATTCCCAAACCAGCAGTTACCAAACCACCTGGACTATTGATGTATAAAAAAATCTCTTTTTTCGGATCTTCTGCTTCTAAAAATAATAATTGTGCTGTTACAAGTGAGGCTACATTGTCATTTATTTGACCAGTTAAAAAAATAATTCTCTCTTTTAATAATCTTGAATAAATATCATAGGCTCGTTCTCCTTTACTTGATTGCTCAACAACCATAGGGATCAAACTACTCATATGCTCAGATAATTTATTATTCATAAAATTGATTCGATATACTTATACAACTTGAGATTACTTTTTGCTAACTTTTTTTGTTTTTTTCAGATCAGTCTTAGATTTTGTGGTATTTTTTTTCACTTCTTTTTTTTTTGTTTCAACTTTTTTGTTTGATGGTTGTTTTTTTTCATTATCCTGATTTTGAGATTGTTTTAATATTTTTTCAGCTTCATCTTTTGAAACTTCTTTTTTATTAGCTTTAGCTTTTTGTTTAACAAGATTTAAAATTTTTTCTTCATATACCGTACCTCTCAAACTTGCTAGAGCTGATTGATTTTTTTGATAAAAATCCATTACCATTTTTTCTTGACCTGGCATCATTCGAATTTGCTTTTGAACCTCAGCTTGTAATTCTTGTTCAGTTACTTTAATCTGATTTTTTTCTCCAAATTCATTTAATATTAATCCAACCTTAATTCTTTTTTTGGCTACTTCTTCAAAATTATCTTTACTATTTTTTTTATCTTCATCTGTCATTCCTTGAGAAAGCGCCTTTACTTCTTCTTCAATTAAATTTTGCGGTATCTCATCAACTTTAAATTTTTCTAATTCTTTAAGAATCTGGTTTTTAGATAGTCTGTCTAATGAATTTTTATATTCATCATTAATCTGTTTTGAAATGAGATTTTTAAGATCAGCTAAATCCTTTGCTCCTAAATTTTTGGCAAATTGGTCGTCGATTTTTACCTTTTCTGAAATTTTAACTGACAAAATTTTACAATTAAATTTTGCTTTTTTGTTAATTAGATCTTTTTCAGGAAAATTTTCAGGTAATGTTGCTTCAACAATTTTTTGATCATCTTTTTTAACTCCAACTAATTGTTTATCAAAACCTTTTAAAAATAAATCTTTCCCTAAAGTTAATTGAGTATTTTTTCCTTCCCCTCCTTTAAATGATTTATCATCGACTGTAGCTGTATAATCGAATGACACTAGATCACCTTCTTTTGCTTTTGTATCAGGAGGAGTATCTTTAAAACTTGGTGTATTTTTTGCAATTTCCTGAATTCTTTTTTCAGTTTCACTTACATCAATCTTTACTGTGTATTCATCAAACTTTATATTTTCTATAGACTTCAATTCTACTTTTGGAAACTCTGTAACAGAAATAATATATTCCAGATCTTTATCTTCTCCATAAGTTTTAAGATCTAATTTCGGTTGTCCAGCAGGTTTAATTTTATTTTCTTCTAAAGCTTTCGTGGTTGAGTCTTTTAACACTTTATCTAAAACTTCACCAAATACTGCTTTACCAAATTGTTTTTTTAAAACTTGTATTGGAACTTTTCCGGGTCTGAAGCCTTTTAAATTTACAGTCCCTTTTATTTCCTCATATTTTTCATCCATATAAGAATTCATTGTTTTTTTATCAATGAAAACTTTTATGTCTTTATTTAAACCTTTTTTATTTTCTACTGTAACTTTCATAATTAGTTAATGGTAGGGCGAAAAGGACTCGAACCTTCACAGATTGCTCTATCGGTTCCTAAGACCGACGCGTCTACCAATTCCGCCATCGCCCCACAAGTTCATGAGGGTTATATATTATTGTAATTATTTGTCCAACGACAATTATTATAAATAGTAATAATTTTCTTATAAAATTATCTATAGAGATCTATACTTATAAAATTGAAAATGGTATCTCTCTATAAAAATATTTTAATTAATGAGCAAAACATCAATTGTAATTATTATTTATGTTCTAGGTTTAATTTTTGGAGCATTAGTTCTTGATTTATGGAGTGCTGATACTAACATAATCAAAGGACTGTTAGGACTTGGTTGGACAGCTTTGCTTTTAATAGGTCTATTTTTTGCTGAAAAACATGAAAGTAATTAGACTTTTAATTTCTCTTATATTAATAATCTTACCATTTCAATATCTCAAATCAGAGGTAATTATAATGAGCAGATGTGATGATAAGCAAGATGAGTTCTTAAAAAATGAATACATCTTAAATTTAGATGAATTGATCATGACTAGAAATTATGTTTACAAGGAAAAGACTTATCAAAATTATCGACTTACCGACCTTAGTATAAAAAAATCCAATTCATATGTAAGAAATATTTATGAGGAAAATGGAAAAATATTAACTCATAAACATGGTTATCCTCAATTTTACACTCAAATCTTATTTGAAATAGGAAAGCTCGAAATTTTTATGAAAACTGTTTTAAATGATGAGGAAGGTATATCAAAGATATCAAACTGTAAAAAAATCGAAAAATTTAAAAAAGAAAGTTAATCTTTTTTCTTTTTATTAAAAAAATTTTTTTTCTTGTTAGCAAATCTACTATTTGTAATGTTGCTTCTGTGCTTTGCGTAAGCTTGTTTTTGCGCTTGTTTCATAGCTCTCTTTGATGACATAATATTTAATAATCTATCTCTATACTTCCTATTATATTAAAATTTTTATCTGAAACAACTATTTCACCTGATGATGGAGCATAATTTAAGACTTCAGATATTAGTACATAGTGGGTTACTAAGATCAAATTTTTCTTACTATCTAAATTTTTAATATATTTATTAAGTGCTTTAACTTGCTTGTCTTTATTTTTAGAATACTTTGAACTGTAAAATGAATTTAAAAAACTATTTTTAGAAAATTTTTTAAATGCAATTTTTGCTGTTTCTGTACATCTGCACCATTCACTTGAAAGAACTTCACCAATTTTGATTTTATTCTTAATAAAAAATTCACCAATACGTTGAGCTTGTTTTCTTCCATCTTCACTCAAATTTCTTTGTGTAGAACAATCGTTTAAATTGAAACCATCTGGATCACCATTTCCAGGAGCGTATGCGTGTCTTATAAATATTAATTTATCACCATCCTTAAGTTGATTTATTAAATTTTTATATAATTCTGCTTTAATAGGTGAAGTTAAAGATATAAAAATTATAATAAAAAAACTTAAAAATTTCATTGTATGGATATTAGATTAAACGAATTAAACAAAACAATAATAAATTGTAAAAAATGTCCAAGATTGGTTAGATTTATAAAAAAAGTAAGTACAAATAAAAGAAAACAAAATATTAATGAAATTTACTGGGGTAAACCTGTTCCAGGATTTGGAGATTTAAACTCAAAAATTGCAATTATTGGTCTAGCTCCAGCAGCTCATGGTGGAACTAGAACCGGAAGAGCTTTCACAGGAGACAAATCAGGAGATTTTTTGTTTAAATGTTTGCATGAGGTAGGAATTTCAAATTCACCATTTTCAAAAAATTTAAATGATAATTTAAAACTAAAATCTACTTACATCACAAATATTCTTAAATGTGTCCCACCTGAAGATAAGCCACTAAGTAATGAAATTTCTAATTGTTCTAAATTTTTTGATAAGGAAATATTGAGTTTAAAAAAACTAAAGGTAATTGTTACACTTGGTAAAGTTGCTTTCGATAATTGTATAAAGCTGTATAAACAAAAATTTGATATCAAACACAAATTTGTTTTTGAACATGGTAAAACACAACTATTACCAAATGGTTTGATAATTTTATCTAGTTACCATCCAAGTCCAAGAAACGTTAACACAAAATTAATTTCTAATAAAATGATGGTAAATTTATTTAAAAATGCAAAAAAATTAGCTAAGTTTTAATAGTGTCACAAAAATAAGGTTTAAATTTGGAGTAAATTTCATCAGGTATTTTTACTGGTTTACCTAAATCATTAACAAAAACTAAATGAACTTGTGCCTCAACTATAGTGTCATCACCTTTAGTAATTATTTGATTCATAAAAAAAGATGTTTTGGTGATAGATTTAACAAAAGATCTTATTGTTAGTTCATCTTCAAGACTTGCAGGTTTTTTATATTCAATATTGCAAGCTTTTACTATGATTAATGAACCAAAATCTTTTTTAACTTTTTGGTTACTGTACCCAACTGAATGGAGAGCTTCAGTTCTTGCTCTTTCTAAAAACTTTAAATAATTAGCATAATATATGACACCACCAGCATCAGTATCCTCATAATAAACCTTTAAAGTATGAAAAAAATTTTCATGCATACGAAATTATAGCAAAAAATAAATTAATTTGCTGAAAAATATATATTTTGAAAATATGCGATAGATTTCATTTTTGAATTATCTGTATCTGACATAATAGCAAGTCCATCAAGCTCATTAACATCAAGATCGTGCAATCTTTTAAAATCCTCCTTAACATTAGCTTTAACTGTTACCCATTCATTTAAGTTATCTTTTGTGCTAGCTAAAACATTATCTATCGATTTCTTTGTATATGGGCTTGGGAAATTTGCCCCAACTTCATTATTACTTGAGAAAACATAATTAATAGCTCTATTTGATAATGGTGTGGCTCCAGTTTTTTTAATCACAAAAACTCTTGCGGCAAAATCGTGCCCTTTTTTTGTGTTTTCTTTAATTCCTGACAGATCCTTCTCAATTTTCCACGTAATATTTATAAATGGGGTCTTATTGAGGTTTATCTTGATCTCTTTTCCTAGGCCAGAGGCAGCATTATCAGCAACTGATTTCAAATAATTCCCATTATCATTTGATCCAACTGTATAAAGTGTTTTGTTGTCAGCCCCTCTTACTTTTCTTACTTGAAGATCTGCGAGCTCTGTTTCAGTAAAATCAAAGACTTGTAATTCATCAGCTGAAGACAAATTAATAGATATAATTGTGATGATTAAAATATTTAAAAAAATTTTCATAAAAGATAAAAAAAATTCTTAATACATTATTTAGACAAAATTTAAACATTCAAAACTCAATATTTAGTTCTATATAAATAATATGAAGACAATATCCGCTTTTATACTCATAATTTACTGGTCTATAATGATTTTTGCACCAGTTTTGTCCAAAGATATCAAGTTTAGTAGAGCTAAAATGAGTAATATCAAAATAGTTGAGCAAAAACCTAGAAGTTAATAAGTAGAACGACCACCACTAATATCAAAGACTGCTGCTGTTGAGAAAGTATTTTCCTCAGAAGAAAGCCAACAAACTAAAGAGGTAAACTCCTCAACCTCTAAAAATCTGCCTCTTGGTACCTTGGATAACATTCTTTGAACGTGTTCCTTGGTCATTTGGTTCAAAATCCTAGTTTTTGCTCCTGCTGGAGTAACTGCGTTTACAGCAATATTCTTATCTGCAAGCTCCTTACCTAGTGACTTAGTTAATCCTATTGCGCCAGCTTTTCCTACGCTATATGCACTTGCATTTGCATTTCCATCTTTTCCAGCTACTGAAGCTACGTTCACAATTCTCCCATAGTTATTTTTAATCATATTTGGCACTATGGATCTGCAACAATTAAAAGTTCCCATGAGATTTATATCTACAACTTTTTTCCACATTTCAATGTCATACTCCCATAAAGAAGCAGTGGGTCCAGTAATACCTGCATTGTTTATTAGAATATCAATATTAGAATTTTTGATTATCTCTTTAACATTTTTATCTACTTCCCCATAATTAGATACATCCACAACATTAGAGCTTAAATTTGGATTATCTATATCTTTAATGGCGGTTTCAATAGCTTTTGGTTCATTATCCCATATTATTACTTTTGCACCAGATTTTAAAAAACGTTTTGTAATATCTAAACCAAATCCTTGGGCACCCCCAGTGACAATTGCTGTCCTGTTTTTAAAGTTAAAGATAATTTTTTCCATTAGGTTATTCTTTAGCTAGTAAATAATAAGTAAGAGCAGCTATAAAGGCACCAATCATCCAAGAGAATGATTGAAGAAACATCAAATTAGCATTCCATATTGTTGAGGCTGAAAAAATAAAACCTAAAATTACAGAGTAAACTGCTTTTATATGCCACCCTCCGCTGTAATAATAAATTCCGTCTTTTTCTAAAGAATATATATCTTTGTTATTAATTTTACTTTTTTGAATATAATAAAAATCAGAAATCATAATTCCAAAAATTGGTCCAAAAAAAGCTCCAAAAGTATCAATGAAAGAAAGTGCTCCAACTTGACTCAGGAAAGTTAGCCAAAATATTCCAACTATAAAACCCATAATTGCAATTATTATACCCGCACTCTTAATGGATAAAGAGAAAGGTAAAAAGTTTACCAAAGTATATTGGGACGGAATAAAATTAACTATCAAATTAGTTGACGCAGAAGCAATAATTATAAAAACTAAAGCCAAAATTATCACTTGTAAATTATCTAATTTGCCAAGAATATCTGTAGGATTTGTTAATATTCTATTCAAATTTTCTGGATCTTGCTTCAAAAAAGCATCCATGCCTGAAACAATAAACAGTGCAAAAAAAGAGAAGATTAATAAATTTAAAATTAAGCTAAGGTTTCCTTTTTTAAGCTGGCTTTCATCTTTAACATATCTTGAAAAATCTCCAAAACTCAAAATTATAATAGAAAAATATGCAAACACAGTGCTTGTTACCGTAACTAATGGTCCAAAATTATTCTTATTGAGAAAATTTTCAGTATTAAGTATGTTTAAAAAAGCTTGAGAGGTAAATTTAACATCACTAAGTAAAACTGATAAAAAAAATAACAACATTCCAAAATACACTGCGATAGCTGAAAAAATAATAATCTTTTTATTTACATTCATTCCAGCACTAAATAAAAATCCTTGAAAAATTATTGCAATAATAATTGCAGTCCAATCAATTAAATTCATTCCTAAAAAAAATATTAAAAATATTTCTTTATCAAGTATTACAGGTTCTATTGAAAAAAATGCTATTCTTATCAAATAACTGAATGCTTTTGATAAAAAATATGTTTGAATACCAAATAAAAAAACACCAACTACAAATCTTATTAATCCAAAATATTTTGCACCAGTAATACCAAATGATGATCTTAACAAAACAATGAAAGGTAATCCATATTTTTGAGATGGTTTTCCTATCCAGCTTGAAAAAATATAAACTAGTAGCGCTCCAAGTGCTGTTCCAAAAAATACAATGAAAGTATTGAGATCATAGATTAAATAAAGAGAAGTGATCAATGAAAAACCAATAACACTTTGTATATTTATACCCCAAAAGCAAAATAGAACTTTCCAATCCCAATTTTTATCGATTGGATTTACTGAAACTAAATCCCAATTAGTAAGATTTTTTTTTATATTTTGAGGACTCACTCAGACAATATAAAACTTTAACTTTCTACTGTCCATATAAGAGAGTTGGCAACCAAAGAGCTATTTTAGGAAATATAATAATTAATATAAGTCCTATTAACTGTAAGACCATAAATTGCATCATTCCATAATAAATATCTTTAAGATCCCATTCAGGAACCACTCCTTTTAAAAAGTATGCTGATAAAGCTACTGGTGGTGAAAGCCAGGCGGTTTGTAAATTGACAGCAACCAATATAGCAAACCAGGTTAAATTAAATCCTAATGCCTCAATCAATGGTAATATTATTGGAACGATAATCATTACTATAGGCACCCATTCTAAAGGCCATCCTAATAAAAATATCATTACCATAACCATTGCTAGAATAAGATATTTGTTCATTTCTAGACCTAATAAAAATTCAGTTAATAAAGTTGGTGTTCCTAGTCTTGCAAAAACAGCACCAAAAAAATTTGAAGCCGCAACCAAAACCATTATCAATGCAGTTATTTCTAATGTTTTAACTAATGCTTCTTGTAACTTTGGAAGAGTTAATTTTTTGTAAGCTAACGAAAGAAGTAAAGCACCCATGGCTCCACAACCTGCTGCTTCTGTTGGTGTGGCAAACCCAAACAAAATACTTCCTAATGCCGCAAATACTAAAGCTGCTGGTGGTACTAACCCTAAAAAAAATTCAATCCATACCTCTTTCATGCTTGCAGCTCTCATGTCTTCAGGTATGACTGGTCCTAATTTAGGATTAATCATGCATCTAATTGTGGTATAGCCTGCGTATAAACTTGCAAGAAGAATTCCTGGAATTATAGCTGCAGCAAATAAATCAATTACTGGTATTTCCATAATTGGCCCCATAACAACAAGCATAATACTTGGAGGAATTAATATTCCTAAAGTTCCACCAGCTGTTATAGTGCCAGCTGCAAGTCTTACATCATATCCTGATCTATTCATTGACTTAGCAGCCATAATTCCTAAGATTGTAACAGATGCACCAACAATACCTGTTGCTGCAGCAAAAATTACAGAAACAAATAAAACTGCATAATATAAAGATCCTCTTACTTTTGCTAACATCATTTGGAATGAAGAAAATAATCTTTCCATTAAACCAGCCTGTTCCATCATTATTCCCATAAAGACAAAGAGTGGAACGGCGGCAAGGGTTTGTTCGGTCATGACCATTGAGAACTGTAGGGTCATTAAATAAAAAACAAGTTTACCAAATCCTAAGTAACCAAAAACAAAACCTAAGAAGATTAACGTAAACGAAATAGGAAAACCTACAAATATGGCAAAAAGCATTACTCCAACTAGAATAAAACCTAAAATAGCTGGGTCTATTAGTTCAGCTATCATTTATCATCTCCAGGCCATTTACCTTTTGTTGCAGCCCAGTAACTTTTAAATAGTTCTGAAATTCCTTGAATTAACAAAAAAATGATTCCCACCAGTAAACAAGTTTTAATAGGCCACATGTAGGGCATCCAGGTAGTATCCATACCTTTTTCACCTCTTTGAATCGACTCGCCCACAAAGCCAATGGTCATGTATAGAAAAACAATTAATCCTGGGAAATAAAATAAAAGATACAACCAAAAATCAATCTTGCCTTGGTTTTTGGTTTTAAAATTTCTGTATAAAAAGTCAGCTCTTATATGAACTCCTTTAGAAAGAGCATATGCAGCACCCAACATGAATAAGGCTCCATACAAAAATCGACTTATGTCATATGCCCAAATTGTTGGAGCTAAAAATAATTTTCTTGCAAGAACTTCGTAAGTCATTGCAAAAATTAAAGGCATTAAAATCCAGCAAACAATATTGCCAACCCATTTACTGAACTTATCAATATTTACTATAGAGCTAGCCATCCATGATGGCATATCCTCAGGCATTTTTCCTGAACCACCTCGCCTTTCGGCAATCATTTCATCAGATATATCTAGTTTGGTTGGTTCATCTGCCATAAAAACTTTATTAAAAAACAAGAGCGGACAATTAAGTCCGCTCTAATTATACAATTTAAGATTAATTACTGATTACTTTAATGTTGCTGCGTGAGCCATTCCTAGCTTCGCATTAGACATTTGAGCACCACTCCAGAATGGAACAGCTATGTCAGCAAAATTCTTCATTGAAGTGTAAACTTCGTTAAAGAATTTGTTATCTTTAGCATTCTTATTCAAAGAAGCTTTTGCAGCAGCCATATATTCTGTGAAATAATCAGAAGGAGTGTCTTCTAAAATTACTCCATGTTTTGTAGTTAACTCTTTCAAAGCTTTACCATTCTCATAGATCCTGTAACTTAAAGATTTTGCTAATGATGCATTAGCAGCTACTTCAAGTGACTTTTTCTCATGATCAGACATAGCATTGTAAGTTTTTCCAGTAATATAAAAGTCAGCATTTACGACTACTTGGTGTAAACCTTGTAGATAATAATGCTTTAAGACTTTTTGAAAACCAAAAGTTAAGTCTGGTTTTGGACAACACCATTCAGCAGCATCGATAGTTCCTGCTTCAAGAGCTGGAAGAATGTCTCCACCACCCATTGCAACAGATGCTATACCAATGTCTTTATAAGTTTGTCCTGGAATTCCCGGAGGAGTTCTGAATTTATATTTTCTAAAATCAGCCATATCTTTAATTGGCTTTGGAAACCAACCTAAAGCCTCTGGGCCAACTGGTTGAATCATAAATCCTTTGATGTCTCTTCCCATTTCTTTCCAAAGTTGGTCGTATAATTCTTTACCACCACCATATTGGAACCATGATAGAAACGCGATATTGTCGATACCAACTCCACCACCAGCTACTGGAGATCCGAATAACATAGCAGCAGGATGATCACCTGACCAATAGTGCGTCCAAGCAAATCCACAATCAATTAAACCCTTATCTACAGCGTCCAAAGTTTCTTTAACTCCAACCACTGCACCAGCAGGTAAAATTTCAAATTTCAAGGAACCACTTGTTAAAGTTGTTACTGTGTCAGTAAAGTCTTTCAACATTTTGACCTCATCAGCCTTAGTATTTAGAACTGTCTGACATTTTAGTGTTTTTGCAGCATTAGCATTTGATATAAAACCAAATATTAAAAAAGATGCAAACAACATTGAAATGATTTTTTTCATTATTTTTCCCTCTTATTGGTTAAATTTAACAAATGCATACAATCAGAAAAATAAACCTGACACAAGTGACAATTGATTAATATGAGTGTAAAGAAGATTAATAAGAATTAATAAAAAATTTATTCAACTTGTGATGGAAAATTTTGATTACATAATTATTGGCGCTGGGTCTGCTGGATGTGTTCTGGCAAATAGACTCTCAGACAATCCAAAAAATAAAGTTCTTCTTATGGAGGCAGGTGGAAAAGATAATTATCCATGGATACATATTCCTGTTGGATATTTTAAAACAATGCATAATCCATCGGTTGATTGGTGTTACAAAACTGAACCTGATGAGACAATGAACAATCGCTCAATTCGTTATCCTAGAGGAAAAACTTTAGGAGGAAGCTCTGCTATAAATGGTTTATTATATATAAGGGGCCAAAGTAGAGATTATGATGTTTGGCGTCAATTAGGTAATACTGGTTGGGGTTGGGATGATGTTCTTCCTTATTTTATAAAAGCGGAAAACCAAGAGCGCGGAAAAAATAACTATCATGGTGTCGGCGGACCTTTATCTGTATCCGATCAAAGAATTCAATTACCACTTCTAAATGAATTTCAAAATGCAGCTGAGGAATTTGGTATTCCAAAAACTAAAGACTTTAATACTGGCGACAATCATGGTTGTGGATATTTTCAGGTTACAGAAAAAGATGGTTTTAGATGTAGTACTGCTGTCGGTTACTTAAACCCAATTAAAAATCGAAATAATCTAAAAATTATTACAAATGCACATGTTAAAAAAATCAATTTTGAAAATAAAACTGCCCAAAATGTTGAATATTGGCAAGAAAATGAACTGAAAAAAGTTTCAGCTGATAAAGAAATAATTCTCTCTTCAGGATCTATTGGTTCGCCACAAATTTTACAAACTTCCGGAATTGGTAATTCAAAAAAATTAAAAGATTTAGGTATAGATATGGTACATGACTTGAAGGGAGTTGGAGAAAACCTACAAGATCACCTTATGTTTAGACCTATATATAAAGTGCATGGTCTTAAATCATTAAATAAAAAAATTAACAGCTTATTTGGAAAACTAATGATTGGACTTGAATATGTTTTTAATAGAAGTGGACCAATGACGATGGGTGCAAGTCAAATGTGTATGTTTGCTAAAAGTGACCCATCTCTAGAATTACCTGATTTACAGTGGCATGTTCAGCCTATGAGTATGGATACTTTGGGAGCAACAAAAAATCATGACTTTCATGCATTCACCCCTACAGTATCCAACATAAGACCAACAAGCAGAGGTCACGTTAATGTTACTGATAAAGATTCCAGAATTTATGCAAAAGTAAAACTCAATTATCTTTCAACTGAACATGATCGTATGGTTGCTGCAAAAGGTTTAAAACTTACGAGAAAAATTGTGATGGAATCTAAAACATTTAAAAAATATAAACCAGAAGAGTATAGACCTGGCATTGATATAAACGATGATGAAGAACTTGTTAAAGCTGGCTCAAATTATACACAAACTATTTTTCACCCTGTTGGCACATGTAAAATGGGACAAGATGAAATGGCAGTAGTAGATGAAACGCTAAAAGTAAAAGGTTTGAATAACCTCAGAGTAATTGATGCATCGATAATGCCAAATATAACTTCAGGTAATACTAATGCACCTACGATAATGATTGCAGAAAAAGGTGCTGATATGATACTTAGAAGTTAATGTTCACTGATTTCATTACTACAGAGCAAATAACTATTTTAACACAAATCATTTTTATTGATCTTATCTTAGCAGGGGACAATGCAATCATAATTGGAATGGTCGCATCAAAATTTCCTTTAGAGCAAAGGAGAAAAATTATTTTTTGGGGAATAGGTGGAGCAGTTGTCTTGCGAATAATCTTAACTTTATTGACTGCTTATTTGTTACAAATTACAGGTTTAAGATTAATTGGAGGTCTCCTTCTACTCTATATTGTCTATAAACTATATGTAGATGTCATAAAAGGTTCTGATCACGAAAGTGATATAAAGGTTGATAATTCAAGTTTCTTAAGAGCTATTTGGACAATCTTATTAGCTGATTTTACTATGAGTTTAGATAACGTTTTAGGAGTTGCGGGAGCAGCAGGAGATCATTATTACTTATTAATTTTTGGTCTTGTTCTATCAATTGTGCTAATGGCAACAGCGGCAACATTAATATCTAATTGGATAAAAAAATATAAGTGGATCGCTTGGGCAGGATTATTGGCAATTTTAATTGTTGCTATTGAATTGATTTATACTGATATTAAAATATTATTTTTATGATGTATTTAAAAAACTATAATTTAAAAAATAAAACTGCAGTTGTAACTGGAGCTGGAAAAGGACTGGGTAGAGCATGTGCGATAGCACTGGCTGAGGCTGGTGCAAATTTAATCATCATAAGTAGAACAAAAAAAGATTTAGATGAGGTTTCTAGAAAAATAAAAAAGATAAAGTCTAAATGTAAATCTTATGTTTGTGACATTACAAATTATAATCAAATTAAAGAGATAATTAATAAACAATCAAAAATAGATATACTTATTAACAATGCGGGTAATAATATTCCTGAACATTTTACAAAAGTTAAAACAAAAAATATGGAGTATTTGGTTAAGATAAATACGATGGCAACTTTTAATCTTGCTCAATTATGTGCTTTAAAAATGATTAAGGCGAAAAATAGAAAAAAAATTGGTGGTGCAATTGTAAATATGTCTTCTCAAATGGGTCATGTTGGTGGTCCTATAAGAAGTGTATATAATATGACAAAGTTTGGTTTAGAAGGATTAACAAAAGGAATGTCGATTGATCTTGCCAAATATAACATTCGGGTCAATACTGTATGCCCAACTTTTGTTATTACCCCAATGACAAGTAAGTTTTTAAAAAGTAAAAAATTTAAAAAAGAAGTTTTGGAAAATATTCCCTTAGGAAGATTTGCTGAACTTTCAGATGTAGCAAGTGCTGCCGTATTCCTTGCATCTGATGCAGCATCAATGATTACAGGAACTTCTTTGTTAGTTGATGGTGGATGGACTGCAAAATAATATCAAGATTATTTTTTTTTATAACCTTTTTTATATCGACTCATTTAAATGCTATTGAGTTTAAAGGAAAATTTTTACAAGGTCATTATATTATAGGAATTACTGATCCCTCTTCTAAAATAATTGTAGATAAAAAAAAAGTGAAAGTTTCTAAAAATGGCTATTTTGCTTTTGGTATAGATAGAGATAGGAAATTTGATTTAACTATTACTAAAATCACAAATGGAAAAACTGAAAAAATAATAAAAAAAGTTCTCAAAAGAAAATACAATATTCAAAGAATAGATGGCTTGGAGGAAAGTAAAGTTACACCACCAGAATCTGTTTATAAAAGAATAAAAGAAGAAAATAATAGAATTGGAAAAGCTAGAGCAATTAATTCTGATTTAACTTTTTTCAAAAATCAATTCATTATGCCAGTGGAGGGAATTATCAGTGGTGTTTATGGAAGCCAAAGGATTTTAAATGGTAAACCAAAGTGGCCCCACTATGGAATAGATATAGCTGCAAAGAAAGGAACTATGATTAAGTCATCGGCATCTGGGATTGTAACAATGGCTGAAAACGATCTTTATTATACTGGCGGTACAATTATAATGGATCATGGACACGGGATTTCTACAATTTATTCTCATTTAGAAAGTGTAATGGTATCTGTTGGTGATCAAATCAATCAAGGAGATATAATTGGAACAGTTGGGTCTACAGGCAGATCTACAGGTCCTCACCTAGATTTTAGAGTAAATTGGTTTCAAACTAGACTTGATCCAATGTCGATATTAAATTAACAAAATCTATTCAAATGACGAGTAAGCTAAAAAATTTATTGTCTAAAAGTAAATGGGGTAAATACATTCTAGTTGGAGGATTTGTTTTTTTTTTAATAAAGGGTTTGGTTTGGTTAATAATATTTTTTATTGCTGGTTTTAGTTTGATAAATTTAGGATCATAAAATATAGTTTATTAATTAAATTAAAAATTTAATTAAAATATATGAGCACACTAATAGAAAAAACTTCAAATAAATTGGTAAAAGCCTTTCTAAAGAATAAGATCATTGCACCATTACCAAGAAAATTTACAAAAAAACTAACTGAGGCGAATAAATTTAGAATGCTTTGCGAAAGTAAAGTTAAAAAACCTATTATTGGTTACAAGGCTGGAGGAACTGGAATTCCAGTGATGAAGAAGTTAAAAGAAAAAGAGCCGTTTTATGCATCAGTTTATAAGAATAATTTTTTAAAAAGTGGAAAATCTGTAAAGATTAGCAAAACAACTTTTGGTATTGAATTAGAAGTCTGTTATTTGATCAAAAGAAATTTTTTTAATTCGCAAGGAACAGTCACAATGAAAAATATTTCAAAATTTATTTCTCATATGGCTCCTTGTATTGAAATTGTGGGCTATAGGCAAAGAAAGAAAGGAATAACTTCATTTGGAGATTTGTGCAGCGATTTTGGAGCGAATGTAAAATTTTTGATAGGTCAAAAGAAAAAATACAAAAAGATTAATATTGGAAATTTAAAAACAAATATAAATAATAAAAAAACAAAACAAAATATTAACGGGAACACTAGTGCTGTTTTTATTAACCCGTTGAATTCATTAAGGTTTGTTTTAAATAAAATAAGAAAAGACAAAATTAACCTTAAAAAAAATTTTTATGTATTTACAGGATCCACCGTAGGAGTTGTTCCAATCGGTAAAGGACTTTATACTGGTAAAATTGATAAATTAGGATCTGTTAAAACAATAATCAGATAAAAGTGAAAATAATAATTCTTTTAAGTTTAGTCATCGTTGTTATGTGGGTACTCTTCAGACCTTTTACTCAAAAAGAACTAGATAGATTTAATGATAAAAATTGGCCTAATATGAATTTATAAGGTTGTCTAATATCAAATATCTTAAGAAGTTAAAGAAGGTTGTTTTTTCATGTCTTCTTTCTTGATACCAGCAACTTTAACTGGGGCTTTCATCGCATCTCGTCTAAAAGGCTCACCAAGTTCTTGGTTTAGTATAACTTCTATAAATGTTGTGATGCCCTTCTTTTGATCTTCACAAGATTGTTTGATTGCTGCAGTTGTCTCTTCCATATTTTTAACTGTGACACCTTTTAAACCACATGCGTCAGCAACTTTTGCATAGCTCAAATTTGGATCTAATTCAGTGCCGATGAAGTTATTATCGTACCATAAAGTTGTATTTCTTTTTTCTGCACCCCATTGATAATTTCTAAAAATTACCATTGTTATCGATGGCCATTCTTCTCTGGCACATGAACTCATTTCGTTCATACTAATTCCAAAAGCACCATCCCCTGCAAAACCAATTACTGGAGTATCGGGGCAACCAATTTTTGCTCCAAGAATTGATGGAAAACCGTAACCACAAGGTCCAAATAAACCAGGGGCTAAATATTTTCTTCCTTTCTCAAAGGTTGGATAAGCATTTCCTATTGCACAATTATTTCCAATATCACTCGAAATAATTACATCCTCAGGCATTCCAACTTGTATTGCCCTCCAAGCCTGTCTCGGTGACATTCTATCTTTATCTCTCTCTCTAGCCTCTTTGTTCCAAACAGTTCCCTCATCATCATCTTCGTGATCTAAGCTTGACAATTTTTGCAACCATGCTGATTTTGTTTGGTGAATCAAATCTTTTCTTTTTTGTCTATCTGTATCTCCAGCATTTGATGATAGTTTCTCCAAAATTTGTGTTGCTACCAACTTTGCATCGCCGCTAATTCCAACTGAAACTTTTTTTGTCAATCCAATTCTATCTGGGTTCATATCCACTTGAATTATATTTGCATTTTTTGGCCAATAATCAATTCCATATCCTGGAAGTGTTGAAAAGGGATTCAATCTTGTTCCTAAGGCTAAAACAACATCTGCTTTAGAAATTAGTTCCATTGCAGCTTTTGATCCATTATACCCTAAAGGTCCTACAGCTAATGGATGGCTTCCTGGAAAACTGTCATTATGTTGATATCCTGAGCAGACCGGTGAATCCAGTTTTTCTGCAAGTTTTTTTGTTTCTTCAATTGCCCCACCAATTACAACTCCCGCTCCTGATAAAATGACTGGAAACTTTGCATTTGATAAAAGTTTTGCAGCTTTATCGATAGCTTCAGCTCCACCACCTTGTCTCTCAAGTCTAACTATTGGTGGTAATTCAATATCAATTACTTGTGTCCAATAATCTCTTGGTACATTTATTTGGGCTGGCGCTGAACCTCTTATCGCTTTTTCTATTACTCTATTCAAAACTTCTGCCATTCTTGATGGATCCCTTACTTCTTCTTGATAACAAACCATATCCTTAAATAGATTCATTTGTTCTACTTCTTGAAAACCACCTTGACCCATAGTTTTGTTTGCTGCTTGTGGTGTAACTAATAGAAGGGGTGTATGATTCCAATATGCAGTTTTAATTGGAGTAACCAATCCAGTTATACCTGGTCCATTTTGAGCAATGACCATTGACATTTTTCCAGTAGATCTTGTATAACCATCTGCGATTAATCCACCGTTTGTTTCATGAGCAACATCCCAAAAAGTTATTCCTGCATCTGGAAAAATATCTGAAATTGGCATAAATGCTGAACCGATGATACCAAAAGCGTGTTCAATACCGTGCATTTGTAAAACTTTTACAAAAGCTTCCTCTGTTGTCATTTTTGTCATTTTAAAAACCTCTCTTAATTCAAATGTAATAATTTTTATAAAACTATTTCCTAATTGACGGGATTAATATATAAGTTTTTAAAAAATTCAAACAAACAAATCGACACTATATGTCTACAGATATCATAATTCACGATAAAAAAGACAATGTTGGTGTGGTTGTAATTGAAAAGATTACCCCAAAACAAGACTGTAAATGCTGGATTATGGAAGATGACAGCTCAACTGACATTCAATCAATGGATGAAATACCCCTAGGGCATAAAATTGCGATGGTCGACCTTAAGGAGGGTGATACGATCTTAAAATATGGTCATGATATTGGTAAAGTAGTTAAATCAATTAAAAAAGGTGAGCATGTGCATGTTCATAATGTAAAAACAAAAAAGTGGTAAATAAATGAAAATTCCAAAAAGTTTTTTAGGTTATAAAAGAGAAAATGGCAGAGCAGGAACTAGAAATCATGTAATAATTCTACCTGTTGATGATATTTCAAATGCATGTGCAGAAGCAGTTGCAAACAATATTAAAGGAACAATTGCATTGCCTCATTCCTATGGGAGACTGCAGTTTGGTGCAGATTTAGAACTACATTTTAGAACAATGATCGGAACTGGAAGTAATCCAAATGTTGCTGCTGTAATTGTTATTGGTATTGAGCCAAAATGGACTAAAAGAATTGTAGACGGAATTGCAAAGACTGGAAAACCAGTTGAGGGATTTCATATTGAGAGAACAGGAGACATTGGGACAGTAATGAAAGCCTCCAAAAAAGCACAAGAGTTTGTTATGTGGGCCTCTGAAAAACAAAGAGAAGAATGCCCTATAAGTGATTTGTGGATTTCAGTTAAGTGTGGAGAATCTGATACTACATCTGGTTTAGCATCTAACCCTACTGTTGGAAACTTAATGGATAAACTTGAACCTTTGGGTGTTCATTTATGCTTTGGTGAAACTTCAGAACTTACAGGAGCAGAAAAAGTTTGTGCAACGAGAGGAGCAACCAAAGAGGCTTCAGACAAATTTATGAAGACTTGGAGTTCATATAATGATTTTATTTTAAAAGAGGCAACAGATGATCTTTCCGAAAGTCAACCAACAGCTGGTAACATTGCTGGTGGTTTAACTACAATTGAGGAGAAAGCTTTTGGAAATTTTCAAAAAATTGGTAGTTGTAAGTTTGTAGATGTTTTGGAACCTGCAGAAGAACCAAAAAAAGGTAAAGGTTTATATTTTATGGATACTTCTTCAGCAGCTGCGGAATGTGTAACACTTCAGGCTGCAGCAGGTTTTAATATTCATTTGTTTCCAACCGGGCAAGGAAATATAGTCGGTAATCCAATTGAACCCGTTGTAAAATTAACTGCAAACCCTTTAACAGTTAAAGGAATGGGTGAACATATAGATTGTGATGTATCTAAAATTCTTTCAAGAGAAATGAACTTATCTGAAGCAGGAGATAAACTCATTGAAACAACTCTAAGAGTTGCTAATGGAAGACTAACCTGCGCTGAAGCTTTAGGTCATAAAGAATTTGTGATGACTAAGCTTTATAGAAGTGCTTAATTATTAATTCATATAATGTCTTTAAAAAAATATTTGGTAGTGTTACCAGGTATAATTCTCGCTTTAGTCCTTTATTCACTATCCCAAGGTTTTAATAATATTATTGGTATTGAACTTCTGGGTTATAATAAAAGTCCTATCTCAACTGCAATGATAGCAATACTTATAGGTATTTTTTTTGGTAATTTTTTTAAAGTTCGAGAAATTTTTCAAAAGGGTTTGGATTTTAGTAGAGAATATATATTAAAACTTGGGATTATTTTTTTAGGTATTCAATTAAAACCGTTTGAATTTTTAGAGTTTGGAAAAATTGCTATTCCACTAATATTGATTTGTATAATAAGTGTTTTAATTGCAATCAAACTTTTGATAAAAATATTGAAGATACCCACTAGAATGGCTTATCTCATATCAATAGGAAGTACTGTTTGCGGAACAACAGCGATTATGGCAACAGCTCCTGTAATTAAAGCTAATAAAAATGAGGTGTCCTACGCTATAGCAAATATTACTTTATTTGGAATATTATCAATGTTGTTATACCCCTATTTTGCAAATTTTTACTTTGATGGAAATTCTCTTTTTACAGGTCTTTTTTTAGGTACTGCAATACATGAAACTTCTCAGGTTGCTGCAGCAGGTCTTATTTACGACCAACAATTTGATAGTCCTGAAACTTTAAATATAGCAACCATAACTAAGCTTATTAGAAATACGTTTTTAATTATAATGATCCCACTTTTTGCTTTTTTGTACAATAGAGGCTCAACCAAAGAAAAAAATTACTCTATAATAAAAATTTTTCCTTACTTTGTTTTAGGTTTTGTGGGAATGATTATTTTAAGAAATGTGGGTGATCAAATCTTTGTTACAAATAATAGTTATATCTGGAATGAAACAATCAATTTTATTAAATTTTTTTCAAAAGTTTTTTTGACTATGGCTATGGCTGCTATTGGTTTGTCAACAAATCTTTTAGATATTAGAAATATGGGTTACAAGCCATTTGTTGTTGGTTTTATTTCCATGTTGACTGTAGGGTTGGTTTGCATTTTAACAATAGAAGTTTATTTAAAACTTTTTATTTAGATTGTTTTACAGTTTTATTAAAATATTTTTTTCTAAAATTTGAAATAGATCTCCTTATAAATGCTGCAGCAATTCCAAGAGAGACTGCAAATAAAATCGAGAATAATCCATAGAAGAAAGGCATATCTTTTGAAAATTCTTTAATAAACTTAGAAAAGAAATTAAAATCCTTATCTACTACTTTGATTGTTTCTTTCTGAATTTCTTCTGCAAAAAAAGTATCATAAGCGATGATTATTCCAACGACTAATAATAAAATTGCTAATAAAGCTTTTAATCCTGAACTATCAATTTGTTCTCCAAGTTTTTGACCAATTTGAACCCCGACTATTGATCCAACTACCAACATAACAACTAACATTAAGTCAATCGAACCATAGTTAATAGAGTGTAAAAAAGTAACAATCACACTTACAAAAATTGTTACAAATAAAGAAGTGCCCGGAACCAATCTTGTTGGCATTTTAATAATATAGATCATAGCGGGTACCAAAATGAAAGCACCACCTATCCCCATTATTGCAGCAATAAATCCAACTACCAGTCCTATTATAATTGGTGTAAACACACTTTCATATAATTTTGATTTTGGAAATCTCATTCTTAAAGGAAGGCCATGTATCCAATAATGAACGTGTAACTTTTTTCTTTCTACAATATTTTTTTTTGCTTTATCGATTTCTCCAAGACTTTCTACAAGCATTAATGTGCCAATAATTGCTAGTATATACATGTAAGCTAGAGAAATAACGGTATCTATTTTTCCAATATCTTGAAAATAAGTAAAAGTATAAATTCCTAAGGCAGTTCCTATAGAACCACCAATTACAATCATTAAACCCATCTTATAATCTAAAGTGTTTTTTAAATAATGTGTTGTAGATCCTGATACAGAGGTAGCTAAAATATTATTTGCTTCATTTGCAACTGCATAAGCTGGTGGAACTCCCATAAAAATTAAAAAAGGTGTCATTAGAAAACCACCTCCAACACCAAATAAACCTGAAAGTACACCAACAATTGCACTTAACAAAAGTATTTCAATAGGATTCACAAATACTTGAGCTATAGGTAAAAAAACGTCCATCTTTAAATAAAAAAACTATTAATATAACTTAATTAAAAGTTACAAATGTTCCAACTATGATTACTCCCCAACAAGCACCTATTGCTGAAAAAATCCCAGTCTTAATAAATTTAGTTTTATTATCTTTAATTTTTTGGGGAATTTTTATATTTGGAAAGTGCATCTATATTTCTCAATACACCCAGTAAAAAAATTGTCAAACTATAATTAATATTTTATCAATTGATCAAATTAATAAATTGTTGCTCCAAACACCTTCACTTCACTATCCTCGACCCCAAGAACTAATCTGCCTAAAAACTCCCCTGGAATTTCTTTATTTGTCTGTTTAATAAGCACGGTAACGTGATCACCTCTTTTTAATGTACCAAAAGGCTTATAAGTTTCATCTAAATTGGTAATTATTTTATTATTAGCCCATTGCTTTCCAAGCTCAACTTCATTTGCCCCAAAAAGCATTTGTGTTGAAAAATCTCTTGTAAATCCTCCATAATCTTTAAGGTTTGAAGATCTAACTAAATTTTCCCAAAATGGTTTACCTATTTTGAATATCTCCTCATCAGTTTTAGCTAAAAGGTCCATAGATTTTTACTTATTTGATATATTTTAAGAGGCTTTCTTCTTCTCATTCTCATCTACAATATGATACACAGGTACTTTTTCCATTGAGAATTTGCCAGTTTTTGGATCTCTTCTAGAAACAGTTAGACAATGCCAATTATCATCATCAAGTTTCATATGGTCTCCTCTATAATAATACCCTGGCCAACGTGTTTCTTCTCTAAATAGTGTATGTTCAGTTACACATTGTGAGGTTAAAGCTCTATGTTTAAGCTCCCAAGCTCTCATTAACTGATGATAGTCCTCTGCTCCTACTTTTTCTAAATCTTCCTCTAACCAAGCTAATAATTCCAATCCTCTTTTAAGCATATTATCATTGGTCATATAGTTGGTCGCAATTCCTCCTACATACTCATCCATAATTCTTTGAAGTCTTTGAAGACCTTGTATTGGGGATATATAACTAGGAGAAACAGTACCTCCAGTAATTTCATTTTGAGCAACTGTGTAAGTTTCTAAAGGTTTATAAACTTTAACTTTAAAATTCTCACATTGCTTGTCAGATACTGAAATACCATCAGCTTTTTTGTCTTCTATGTACTTTACAGCTGCTTTTGCTGCTAATCTGCCTTCTGTAAATGAACCTGACGAGAATTTATGTGCACTTCCACCAACTGTATCTCCTGCACCAAACAATCCATCAATAGTTAACATTCTATTATAACCCCAGAAATATTCTGGTGGAGAAAGATCTTCTGGTCCACTCACCCATGCTCCTGAACATGTTGCGTGAGAACCCATAACATAAGGTTCAGAAGTTGTTAATTCAGGATTAGTATATTTTGGATCAATGTTTTGTGAAGCCCAAACAACTGCTTGACCAACTGTCATTCCTAAAAAATTTTCCCAACCTACTGTTTCTAAATGTGGATCTTGAAAAGCCTCAGTTGTTACCATTTGAATAGGTCCACCGCCTGCCATAGTTTCTTGGATGAATGCATGATTTCTTAAGCAAGTAGGAGTTGGATGATGATCAATATATTCTCCAACTAATTCTTTAGTTTGATTATACCATTTTTTTTCATAATTCTCTCCGTTTGCATTTTGTGTATAAGTTTTTAAATGTAAAAAATAGGCTCCTACGGGGCCATAACCATCTTTAAATCTACATAAAACAATTCTATTTTCCATTTGAGTCATTTTTGCACCTGCAGCGATTGGTAATGCATAAGCAGAACCATTGCTCCATGGAGCATACCAAGTTCTTCCCATTCCTTCACCAACAGCACGAGGTTTAAAAATATGTGAAGCACCACCTGCTGCAACAATTACTGCTTTAGCTCTAAATACATGAAAATCTCCAGTTCTCATATTAAATCCAACTGCTCCACCAATTCTATTTTCCTTAGCCTCATCCATTAATAAATGGGTAACCATTATTCTATTATAAATTTTGTCAGCAGATTTTTTTGCTGCTTCTGCAACAATCGGTTTATAACTTTCCCCATGGATCATTATTTGCCATTTACCTTCTCTTAAATATCTTCCAGTTTTTTCATTTTTCATCATGGGTAAACCCCACTCATCAAACATATGTACTGTAGAGTCTACATGTCGGGCCATATCGTATCCTAGGTCTTCTCTAACCATTCCCATCAGATCGTTTCTAGCATATCTAACATGATCCTCTGGTTGATTTTCATCCCATTGCATTCCCATATAACAGTTAATTGCATACAAACCTTGAGCTACAGCTCCACTTCTGTCTATATTGGCTTTTTCAACACAAACAATTTTTAAGTCTCTACCCCAATGTCTAGCTTCAAAAGTAGCACCGGTTCCCGCCATACCTCCGCCAACAACTAATACATCACACTCTTCATAATGTGTTTTATGTTTAGCCATTAATAATAAACTCCTTTTTTAAATGAGTCTTTAGGTACTGATGGTAATTCTCCATTAGTATTTAAACCTTCTGGCTCTGTATAAAGTCTTTGAGAATTAATTTCTCCTTGATTTGGTTTATCACCTTCAGCAAGTTTTGGAATAAACTTACCCCAAGGTTTAGTTGTTATTGGAGAAACAAAATTTTTTTCAGTTCCATTTCTAAATTTAATCTTCCAAGAAATTGTTCCTTTTTCTTCTTCCCTTCTTACTCTAACACTATGACCCATAGGTGCAAAGTCAGCATAACCTCTAACATCAATTGCATGATTAGGGCAAGCTTTAACACAAGAATAACATTCCCAACAAAAATTTGGTTCTATATTTTTTGCACGTCTAATATTTTCATCTATGTGCATAATATCAGATGGACAAATATCCACACAATGGCCACAGCCATCACATCTAGTCATGTATACAAAAGTTGACATAATTTAATTTTCTCCTTTTTTTAATAACATATTAATAGTGTTTTGGCTCTTCTCTTTTTATACCTAGACCAAATTGCTCAGGTGCATCTGCTGGAGGTGGAAGATTGTCTCTTGAACCGTCAGCTTCTGCTAAGTTCTTCTGTATTGCTGCTCCTGGTTTGTAAAACATATGCGCAAATTTTGACCAATAAACTCCACCAAACAAAATCAAATTTGCGGCAACAAATAAAATAAAAAATAGATATGATAGACCAATCTGTCCATTAAATTGAGTATATGACCAAGCTAAACCGAAAGTTGCACATGCTAACAAAGCCAATACAAACAAGTCTGCTTTAATAATTCTATACCAAGGGTGTGCTTCTGCTGAAACATCAACTCTTAAAAAAAACCAGAACCAGTAACCACCTAAGCAAGTTAAAATTGCACCTGCATGCCATAGCATAGACCACATTTCTGAATTCGATTTACCAACTCCAGTATAACCAAAAACTAAAATACCTGATGAAACCCAAAATAAAATTGTTCCATACATGCCAAGTACGTGAGCTAGTCTTCTTTTACCAAAACCAAGTTCTGAGGTCGTACCAATATCAACAACTGTTGTTTTTGCAATAATCGATGTCTTTTCTCCAAAACCTAGTTCTTTAGTAGCAGATAATTTTGCTTTTTTTGCATTATTGAAAAAATATGTAAGATTTTTATGATGTATCATTTGAATAATAGTACCAAGGGCTATTAAAATTATCATTGCAACTATAAAACCCTGCATTGCTATAGGGGGAATTGTTTCTGCTAAAACAGAAAATGGGTTTGTATTAAACATATCCGCCTTATGTTAGAATTTTTAAACTAATTTTTAAAGTTTCTAATCTATTTGAAAAAATAGTTCAATTGCTAACTCATCGCAATTAACCTTAAATAACAGGCTATTTTTTTCTTTTATAGTGTTGCTTATTGGGGATAACTGATCTTACTCCCCCCTGAGGATTCTCAACATCTCCTAATCTTCGAGGGATTAAATGAAAGTGACAGTGTAAAATAGATTGACCTGACGCCTTACCTATATTTGTTCCAAGATTAAAACCATTAATATTTGGGTCTTTTTTTTTTATTTCATCTTTGACTTTTTTAATAAGATCATTGCAGGCTAATAATTCTTTATCAGTTAATTCAAAAAAATCTTTTATATGTCTTTTTGGTATTATCAAGCAATGATGTTTGGAAACAGGATAGGTGTCATAACTTGCATAGGCCAATTCATTCTGAAGAGTAAAACCACTCTTTCTAGTATTACAAAATAAACATGGGTTATTTGGATCTTTCATTAATTAAACTTATATAAATCAGAATTTTTAATAGCCGAACGGTAATACTTTAAAAATATATTATAGTGTTTTACTTTTTTTCTTTTCCAACCAATTTGTTTAATTGTTTTAACTGAAGCTACACCCTTACCAGAACCTATCAATAATATTTCATCAAATTTCAACAATTCTTTAACGAAAATTTCTCTTTTATAAATTTTCTTAATTTTAGATCTAAAAAATTTATATGTTATACCCTCATAATAATCTTTTTTTGGTGTAAAAATTTTATTATTTTTAACAAACAAAAGATTAGAGGTACCTGTTTCAAAAAGTTTCTTATTAAAAACAAGACCAATATCAGATTTAGTATTATCCATTTTAGATAAATGAAATAAAATTTTTTTATATTTTAAGTTTTTAAATTGTGGTTTTTCTCTTTTAAGATTAACAAGTTTTAAATTAAAATTCAATTTTGGAATTAAACGTTTTCTTAAAGATATTGATATAGTGTTTTTATTTAAAGCGACTCTTAATAGATGATTATAATTTTTTTTTTTAGATAAATTTTCATTTAATATTTGCAAAATATCACTCTTAATAGATCTTTTTTTTATTTTATATTTCTTTAAGGATTTAAGAAGATTGGAAAGATGATCTTTAAAAAATAAAATTTTTGGTGGTTTGCCAAAAATCCACATAGTTGTAAAAATTCCATGATCACCCCATAAATCTTTAAAATCTATTTCTTGTAGATTTCTAAGACGATAAGATTTTTTTAATAAGAAAGTTACCATTGATAGTTAAAAAAGATTCTGGGTGAAATTGAAATCCATAAATTTTATCCTTGTTATTTTCAAAAGCCATTGCTACTTTTGATTCCAAACATCTCATAGTTATCTCAAAATCTTTAATTTTAAAAGGTTCTTTTAATTTTAAGGAATGATAGCGACCTACTTTGAAAATTTGATTTTTTTTAAATAATGAATTTTTGCTGTGAACTTTAATGCTCGATTGATAACCATGATAAATTTTATTTTGCTCAATAATTTTAGCACCTTCGCTAAATAATATTTGTTGAAATCCTAAACAAATTCCAATTATTTTTTTTTTTCCTTTAAATTTATTATAAATTTTTGAAGTTAATGGATAGTTCTTAGGGTTTCCTGGGCCAGGAGAAAAAACAATTACTTTTGCTTTGTTAAGTTTTATCTCATCAATATTGTTGTAATTATCACACTCAACTTTATCAAATAACGAAAATTGATGAACAACATTATGTGTAAAAGAGTCTTTATGGTCTATAACGTAAATCATTTAAAGAGATCAATTAATGCTTTTGCTTTAATAAAATTTTCTCCAAATTCATGTTTTGCATTACTATCAACAACAACACCGGATGCTACTGAGATTTCAGAAATATCTTTATAATTTAATATTGACCTAATA
Source organism: uncultured Pelagibacteraceae bacterium (assembly GCA_902515095.1). GTDB lineage: Bacteria > Pseudomonadota > Alphaproteobacteria > Pelagibacterales > Pelagibacteraceae > Pelagibacter. The sequence continues at coordinate 42,999 of CABXTC010000005.1, read as the reverse complement.
ATTATATTGAACTTCATATCTCCATTAAACTTTAGATATCCAAAGCTTCCTGTGTAAATATTTCTATTTTCTTTTTCTTGATTATTAAGAAGATTGAGTGTGCTAATCTTAGGGCAACCTATTACTGATCCACCCGGCATCATTGCTTTAATTATATCTATATTATTAATATTATTTTTAATTTTACCTTTGATTAAACTAACATAATGAAAAAGGTCTTTATATTCCTCGACAGCTTTCTGTTTTATCAATTTAACAGTTCCAACTTTACATATCCTAGACATATCACTTCTTTCCATATCTACGATCATATTGTGCTCTTTAGTTTCTTTAATATTATTTCTAAAATAACTTAAGGCTTTAATTTTATTCATTCTTTTATTTTTTCTAACTGTCCCAGCTATAGGTTTGGTAGTAATTAAAGAACCCTTTTTAGTGATCAAGTTTTCAGGGGAACAGCTTATAATCGAATAATCTTTATCTCTGATCATAAAAGCTTCAGGAGCTAAATTTGTTTTTGAAAGTCTACAAAAAAAATCTAATGGGTCAATTGCAGATTTGAGTTTATATTTTGTGCAGATCTTAATTTGGTAAGTTTCGCCACTTTTGATTTTTTTTTTAAATTTATCAAAAATTTTTGTGTAGGATTTTCTATTAATATTAATCTTAAATTTTTTTTTCAGTCTGATTTTATCAATCCTATAATTGACTAGATTGTTAGAATAGCTTATTTTTTTTTCTGGTTTATAGAATATTCCTTTTGGAAAATTCGTACTTTTTTGTTTTGGAACTTTAATTCCAATTAAATTATTTAATAATTCATATCCAAAAAAACCAATAAATAAATCTGTGTCTTGAGGTTTTTTACTAATTCTTTTCTTGTTTAAAAAACTAGAAACATTTTTGTTATTTAAAGTAATCTTTTTTGAAAAGTCAGTATATAAATCAAACCCATTTATTGATTTATATATGGCGTAAGCTTTACCTGATGTATGTATCTCTTTAAGTTGATTTTCTTTACTCAATTTATTCTGTTTTCAATCTCATAACTGGTTGTTCTTTTATTGGTAAATGAATTATTGCTGCAAAGACAGATAAAGCAATTGCTAAATACCACGCGTAATCATATGACCCATAAAGATCGTGAAATAAACCTCCAAGATATGCTCCAAAAAACGATCCAATTTGATGACTTAAAAATACGATACCATATAAAAGTCCTAAGTATTTAGTGCCAAACATATGTGCAACAATTCCACTTGTTGCAGGTACAGTTGATAACCATAAAAAACCAAAACTTGCTCCAAAAATAAATGAGTTAATATTACTAGCTGGTAAAAATATGAATAAGATAATTGATAAACCTCTTAAACTATAAATAGCACTTAATATTATCTTTTTACTCATTTTAGTTGATAGATAACCGCTAGTAAGAGATCCAAAAATGTTAAATAGTCCAATTAATGATAAAATTGCTGCAGCAGTCCAGCTTTCTAATCCACGATCAATTACGTAGGTAGGAACATGTGTGCCTACTAAAGTTATATGAAAACCACAAACAAAAAAACCTGACACTAATAAGATATAACTTTTTGTTCCAAACGCCTCTTTAACAGCATCAGATAAACTTTGAGTATTTGGTTTTTCAATGGTTTGTTCTAATGAAGGTGATCTAACAAAAAATGAAATGCCTAATCCAATAACTAAAGCTACCAGAAATGATAATAAAGTTGTCTGCCAACCATTTTCTGTTAAAGAATATTGAGTTAATATTGGAGATAAAAAATATCCAAAAGATCCAACTGCTGTAACTATACTCATTGCAATTGTTCTATTTGATAATGGAAAGTGCTTTCCAACTATCGACATTGGGATACTAATTGCTGTTCCCCCTAAACCAATTCCAATTAAAACACCCATATCTATTTGAAAAAAAATTCCAGTATTTGGCCCTGCATATAAAAAATAGACACCAACTATAAAAAAAACAAATGCCAATGCAATCGCTTTATGTCCACCATACTTGTCGGCAATTGCACCAAATATAGGTCCTGTCAATCCCCACATTAACATTTGGATTCCAATTGATAATCCTGATTGGGTTAAAGAAATTCCTAAGTCATCTTTAAAGTCCATAAAAAACATTCCAAAAGTTTGTCTTACTCCTAATGAAATCAAGACCACTAAGCTGGCAGCAATTAGAGTGATTAAAGCAGTATTATTTCTTATAAATTTTTCAGAGGACATGTGTTTATTTTAAATGTTTAAGAGCTTGCTTAATATCAGCGATAAGGTCGTTAGGATCTTCAAGACCTATATGAAACCTAACTAAGTGTTCATCTTTTGCTAAATGCATATATTTTCTTTTTCCTGTTTCTCTAAATTCTTGATGTAAAACTAAACTCTCAAAACCACCCCAACTATAGCCATAGCCAAATAATTTAAGTGAATTTACAAATTTTCTTACAGAGTTAATATTTTTAGATTTTATTTTTAAACCCATTAAACCTGAAGCACCTGAGTAATATTTTTTCCACATTCTAAAATTAATAGAGTCTTTTTTGAAAGGATATAACAATTTAAATTTCCTATTTCTTGATAAAAATGCCGCAACTTTATTTGCATTTTCTCTATGACGATCTAGTCTGACATCTAAAGTTCTCAAACCTCTTGTGATTAAATAAGCATCATCTGGTCCTAATCTCAAACCTGTTATTCTCTCAGCATTATAAACTTTTGGAAAAACTTTTTTATTTACCGCTAAACTTCCACCCATGACATCTGAATGACCAGAATAATATTTTGTTGCTGATACAATGGCCATATCAAATCCAAGTTTAATTGGTTTTAAAAAATATGGAGTTCCCCAGGTATTATCTATTGCTGTTAAAATCTTATTTTTCTTTGCAATTGATACAATTTTTCCAAGATCTTGAAAATCAAATGTATTACTTCCGGGATTCTCAACAAATATTAACTTTGTTTTTTTTGTTATATTTTTTTCCAATGTTTTTAGGTTAGTAGGATTATAAAAAATTGTTTTAATATTAAATTCTTTTAAAAATTTTTCTGTAAATAATCTTGTTGGACTATAGACTGGATCTGCTACTATAATTTCATCTCCAGGGCGTGTAACACTGAATATTGCTAAAAAAACTGATCCAAAACCTGTTGGTGTTGTAAAAACATGGTAGCTTTCCTCAAGTTTAGTTAAAATTTTTTGCAAAATATAAGTTGTGGAGGTTCCTTGGCGACCGTAGTCATAATGACCACCTATTGGGTTTTTTTTAGCCTTAGCTTGTGTCTTTCTTATATCTTTCATTGACTTAAATATTATTGTCGAGGCTCTTACAACTGGAGGATTTACTGACTGATTGTGAAAATCTTTTGCAGTATGTTTTAAAAAAGTCTTAAATGATTTGGTCATAAAAAAATTGATAACTTTAAAGGACAATGCTATATCCCACCAATAATTTCAATTAAATTATAACTAAAGGAAATAATGGGTTACCCAAAGAAACACCGAGGCCGAAGAAAAATGGGGTCTAAGAAAAGAAGAGCTAGAAAAAAAAATAAAAAGAAATAGTTCTTGATGAGTTCAATTGAAAAGGCAAGATCCATTAGTATATGGATTTTTATAGTTCCATTTGTTGCAGTTAATGCCTGTCTCTTAATAACTACACAATTTCATTCACTTATTGAATCTCAATACAGGATATTCATGCCATTCCCATATATTGATGGAGGAGTTTCAATCAGTAGAACAGCAAGATATTTCCCTACTTATTTAATATTTAAACCTGCAATGTTTTTAACCTCTTACCTTTTAATAATATACTGGTTGTCTAATAAAAAAATAATTGAATTTTTTGAACCTAATCACAAACACAAAAAAAAAATAGTTTTTTTTGGTGTTGCTTCTGCACTAGCATTAACTGTCCATGCAATTTTTTTAGGAGTCAAATTCGATAACGATCTTTATAAACTTTTTAGAAGAGTAATCATGTTTACCTTTATAGTTTTTGAAATTGTTGCACAAGCTTACTTGGTTGCAGCCTTATTTTCATTTAAGGAAAAAATAGGTGAATTTATAAACAGTAATATTTTAAGGCTAAAATTATATTTGGTTTCTTTGCTCATAGTTGTGGCTGCTATAAGTATACCAATCATAAGTTTACCTGGTGATGATTTCTTTGGTTTTAATTTAAAGTTTTTAAAACATGCACTTGAATGGGATTATTTTATAGGCGTGATTTCTTTTTATTTATTAACTTTTTTTATGTGGAAAAAACAAATTAATTTTTAATCCAACCACCACCCAAAACTTTAAGACCAAATTTATCTTTGTTATAAAAAACACAAGCTTGTCCTGGAGAAATTCCATCCTCAGAATCCTCTAAATTTACTAAAGCTGTATTATCTTTTTTCAAATTAACTTTACCTTTAAGAAGTTTTCCTGTGGATCTCACTTTTACAAGAAGATCATCTTTGAATTCATCTTTATCTGCGAGAATATTCAGATTGTTAAGTTCAATATCCTTTTTTCCAATTTTTTCCCTTGGTCCTACAATTATTTCATTTTTCTCTGCATCAATTCTTACTACATATAAGGCTTCTTTATCTGAAACTTTAATTCCTTTTCTTTGACCAATAGTAAAGTTGATGATCCCATCATGAACTCCTATTACAGCTCCATCTAAATTTTTAATATTTCCTTTTTTAAACGAGCCAGGCTTAAATTTTTGAATCACTGAAGCATAATCACCATTAGGTACAAAGCAAATATCTTGACTATCTGGCTTAGCCGCAACATTTAAATTCAATTTTTTTGCAATTGATCTTGTTTCATCTTTAAGCATTCCACCCAATGGAAATCTTAAATAGTTTAATTGATCTCTTGAGGTGTTAAATAAAAAATAACTTTGATCTCTATTTTGATCAATAGCTTGATACATATTTGTTACATTATTTGTTGTAATACTTTTTACATAATGACCTGTAATTAAAGCGTCAGCTTTCAAATCTTTAGATACTTCAAATAGATCCTTAAATTTTACTGTTTGATTACATTGTACACATGGAATTGGGGTCTCACCTTTAAGATAACTATCAACAAAATTATCAATAACGCCTTGTTTAAATTTATTTTGAAAATAAAGAATCTTATGATCAATATTTAATTTTTGGGCAACTCTTTTTGCATCCATTATATCCTGTCCAGAGCAACATTGTTTTGATGCAACAACTTCTTTTCCGTCATCATAAAGCTTTAATGTTATGCCAATAACTTTATAGCCCTCTTTTTTCATCATTCCAGCTACTGTAGATGAGTCAACACCTCCTGACATGGCGACAACTACTGTTGTTTCTGAAGGTTTTTTTTTTAATCCAATAGAATTCAAATTATTATTCATTTGATGGTATTTATACTTATTTCTAATATAAATTAAATTAAATGATTTTTGATTATGAACCAGGTGACAAAGTTTTCAATCCAGCGCAAAAAGATTGGGGAATTGGACAGATACAATCAATTATTAAAGGTAAAGTAACAGTTAATTTTGAAAATGCTGGTAAAAAAGTGATAAACGCTGAAAACATAGAATTAAAAAAAATAAATGATCCAAAGTGATATTAAAAAAATTGTCGAAGATTTAATTAAAACCTTCTTAGATGCTGGAAAAGTTTCATTAACTCTTAGAGAGCAGGGTCTTATTAAGGAGATTAAATCCGACAATACTCCTGTAAGTAATGGTGACTTAGAGGTTAATAAAATTTTAACTAAAAAAATTTATGAACTAACACCAAATATTCCAATAGTTTCAGAAGAAACATCAGAAAATAAATCACGCAGTAACCTAGAAAATTTCTGGTTAATCGATCCAATTGATGGAACCTATGACTATATAAATGACCTTGATGAATTTACAATTAATGCAGGATTAATAATTAAAAAAAGACCTGTAGCCGGACTAATTTATGCTCCTGCAAAAAAAAGAATGTTTTATTCTTATGGAGATGATTTCTCTTTTGAATTGATTAATGGAAAATCTATTAAATTGAGTCACTCTAAAAATTTTGATAAAAATGAGATTAAGTTTGTATCTTACTCAAATAAAATTAAACCAGAGATCAACGAGATATACAAGAAACTAAAAGTTAAAAAGTTTGTGAGAATGAAAAGTTCTTTAAAATTTTGTGTTGTTGCTACAGGAGAATATGATGGATATGTAGCAGAACCTAGGGCTTCAGAATGGGATATAGCTGCTGGACATGCAATTTTAAAACATTCTGGTGGAAGCATTACTGATTTTGAAAATAAAGAAATCTTATATGGAAAAAAAGATTTTAAAAATCCAAGTTTAATTTTAAAAAGTAAAAATATCGTATAATGGATGAACAATTAAGAATTATTTTAATAATTATAGTTTCAGTCTCAATTTTTGGTTTATTGATTTTTGTATTTGTAAGAAATTATATTAAAAATAAAATAGACTATTTAGCTAAAGAAAATAAAAAGAATAACTTAAAGTAGCCGGATAATTTTTTCATAATCATCTTTTTCGATTTCCATTACTTTTTTTGAAGTTTCAAAATCAAATCCATTTCTAGCCAATAATGATATATCTTTTTTATAAAACAAAGGTCTATTATCTTCTGTTCGTGCAGGACCAATTCTTTTCTTTTTGCACAACTTTATTGCTGAAAAAAAATCTTGATCAGAATTTTCGTCATGAATTTTTTCTAAAGTTTCCTTAATATATTGATTATTAATTCCTTTGCTTAATAAATAATTTCTAATTTTATTTATTGAACTTCCTCTTTGAATCATACTTTTTGCTTTGCTAGTAGAATAAAATTTATCGTTTATAAATTTGTTTTTTTCTAAATCTGAGAGAACAATATCAATCAAATTATTAACATCTTGCTTTTTTACATTTGGAACAGAAGTTTTTAAGTATTTTTTAAGTAAATAAGTTTTAAGTTGTTGTTTAGAAGGTGCATATTTTTCTACGTATGCATAAGCAAAATTTCTCATCTCCTCCACTGTGACTTTTAGAGTTTTTTTTTTATTTCTTATAGGAATCATAGTCAGATTTAATATAATATATTTATAAATGCTCGAAGAAATTTATAATTATTTTACAATAGATATGCTCTACAATTGGGTGAATATTGGTGTTCTGCCCTTTTGGCTAATTTTAATTTTTTTTCCAAGATCTCATTTGGCCAGGTATTTTGTAACTTCTGTATTTCCAATTTTTATTCTTGGAGGCACCTATATATTTGTATTATATAAATCATATCTTAATTCTTTTGATTTTGTCGGTAACTTCAATCTATATATGGGTATTGATGAAATCTCTGATTTGTTCTCTGATAAAAATTTTCTTATTATGTTTTGGATACACTTTATTTCTATCAATCTATTTGTGGGTGGATGGATAGTAAAAGACTCACAAAAATTTATGATTAATAAATTTTTATTATCAGTACCTCTTGTAATTACTTATTTAATTGGACCTTTGGGTTTGTTCGTCTACTGGTTAATAAGAATTTTCTACGCCAAAAACATAAATTTATATGAATAAAAAAATCAATTTTTATTTTGATTTTATAAGTCCTTATTCATTCTTGGCTCACAAAAAGATTATCAATCTAAATAATAGAGACAAATTTAATTACAATGCAATTCTTCTTGGTGGATTACATAATTTGGGGGGCATTACAGCTCCGGCATTTAATGAGAGAAAAATGAAAAATATGAAAAATGACTGCATGTTAATTGCTAAAAAAAACAAAATTGACTTTATTTGGAATGATAGATTTCCAATTAATTCTTTGTATCTCATGAGAGGATACCTTTTTATGAGTCCTGATAGAAGAGATAAATATTTTGATCTATGCTTTGATGCCTATTGGAAAAAAAATGAAGATATTTCAAAAGAAAAGATTATTAAAAATATATTATTAAAATGTGAGATAAAATTAAGTGATTTTGAGTCAGGTATAAAAGATCAAAAAATAAAAGATGAGCTTAAAGATTTAACAAATATTGCTTTTCAAAATGATATATTTGGTGCTCCAACATTTATGATAAACAATAAATTATTTTGGGGACAAGATAGACTTGAATATGCTTTAGATGAGTTAAATAATTAAGTAATTTTAAATTTACTTTGTTTTAGTGCGCCAAAACCTCCATCAATATGAGATACTTTTTTAAATCCCATATCTTTTAAAGATTTTGCTGCAAGAGCTGATCTCATACCTCCAGCACAAAATAAAACTATTTCTTTGTTTAGATCTAGTTTACCTTGTTTAAAATATGCACTCTCTGGATCAAGCCAAAATTCTAACATTCCTCTAGGAATATGATTTGAATCTTCTATTCTTCCTTCTTTTTCCAATTCTCTTACATCTCTAATATCAATTAAGTTGCACTCATTTTTATTAAATATTTCATAAGCTTCGTCGGTAGAAATAGTATTAATTTCCTTTAAAGCTTCTGCCACAAGAGTTTGGGATGATTTAATTGTCATAATATTGTAAATATTTATATCATAAATAAAAACATATGAAAAAGTTTTTCATCAAAATTTGTAAATTTTTTGGTTTTGAAATTATAGATCAAAATCAATTTACTTCGCCTACACTAAATAAGGAATTAAATGAAGATCTTTCAATTATAAATAAAAAATCAATTGTCTTGCCCTTAGGAGAAGTAAAAATTACAAGAAAAGTAAATTCAATTTTAATAATTGTTAGGGTCAATACAGAAATAGAAGTTTGGGATCAAAATAAAAGAAGATTATTTGAAAAACCAAAAATTGAGTATTCAGTTCGATCAATAAAATCATTAACAAAATCAATCAATCTCTGTCAAAAAAAATTCCCTAATTTAAAGATTAAAACAATCATTGTTGATGACTCTTCAAAAAATGAAAATCTAAATAGAATAAAAGAATTAATTGAAAATACAGATACAGAAATAATGTCTTTAGACACTAAAAAATTTGAAACCAAAATAAAAAAACAAAAAACAAAAGAAACTTTTTCTAATCTAGCAAGTTTAATGCAGTGTTTTGAAATTGGCAAAAATATTGGGGAAGACTTAATTTTTTTTGTTGAGGATGATTATCTTCACTTTGATACTATGTTGGTAGAAATGGTTGCTACATATGAGAGAATATCATCTCAAATAGGTAAAGATATTTTTATGTGCCCGTCAGATTATCCATATTTGTATATGAATAATCAAAAAACCGATATTCTAATAGGAGATAAAAGACATTGGAGAACAATTAATAAGACTTTATGTACCTTTTTGACTAGCAAAAAATTATTAGATTTATACTGGCAAAATTTTTCAAAAAATTGTGAAGATCGTCATGATCCTTTTGAAAAATATATTAATGAAATTTATGAAAATGAGTTTTGCATTTCTCCTTTAAAAAGTTTATCTGTCCATTTCACAAATATTAATTCAAGTTATGGTTTATCACCTTTTATAAATTACAAAGAATTGTGGGATGAAAATAATTAAAAAAGCCCCCTAGGGAAGAGGGCTTTTATTGTTTAACTAACTTAGAGAGATATTTTTAAGGGATCCTTCGATGAGTATCCCCAGATACACAGGAACGAAGGATCCCTTTATTGTTATTGTTAACAATTAGTCACGTATCGCGTAGGCAATAACTCCTGTTTCAGTAACATCGGTACCTTTGGTTTCACCCTCTTTACTCAACCTTAGACCAATAGTTGCTTTGATAGCGCTAAACACAATGTAAGCGAATACAAATACGAACACATTAACTGATAACACACCAATTAACTGTGAACTGAACGCTGCATCTGAATTTGTTGCTGGAACTATTAATGTTCCCCAAATTCCTGCAAACAAGTGTGCTGGTATCGCACCTACTACATCATCAATCTTTAATGAAAATAATAGTTTTGTACCATAAACTACAATTAAACCACCTACTGCACCAATTAGAATAGCTGCGAAAGGTGATGGAGCTAATGGTTCGGCTGTTACTGCAACTAATCCACCAATACAACCATTTAGCATTTGGACTACATCTGTTTTACCAAAATGTAATCTTGTAATTATAGCAGCACCTATTACTCCACCTGCACCAGCTAAAAATGTGTTCATGAAAATTGTTGATACAGCGATTGCATCAACAGCAGTTCCCATAGCTAATTGCGAACCACCATTAAAACCAAACCAACCTAACCATAAAATAAATACACCAATAGTTACTAATGGAATTGATGAAGCTGCAAATGGCTTAAGTGGCGCTGGAGTACCAGACTTTGTAAATCTTCCTAGCCTAGGACCAATAATTATCGCACCCGCTAAGGCAGCTGCACCACCAGTTGAGTGTACTAAAGTTGAACCAGCAAAATCAGAAAAGCCTGCTTCTGCTAACCAGCCTCCACCCCACTGCCAACCCATTACGATTGGATAAATAATTCCTGAAAGAATCGCAGCAAATACGAAGAATGGCCATAACTTAATTCTCTCTGCCATTGTACCAGAAACTATTGATACTGTTGTTGCACAAAAGACCATTTGGAAATACCAATCTGATCCATCTGAATAACCAGTATCAACGGCACTAGCGTCTGACCACGGAATAAACTTACCAATATAACCACCTTCTGGAATACCGTAGGCTAGATTATAACCTACTAGCCAAAACATAATTCCGGCAATTGAAAATAAACCTATATTCTTGGCACAAATTACGGATACACTTTTCGATGTAACCATCCCAGATTCTAACATAGCAAAACCTGCTGCCATAAACATTACTAGAAAACCACAAATTAAGAATAATAGAGTATTAAATATAAACCCTACCTCTGCAGAAACAGTTGTATCTGCCATACCAGCACTACTCATGTTTAATAAAAATATTAAACTAATAAGCGGCGCACTTATTATCTTTGTTAATTTAGTCATAAGACCTCCCTGTTAAAGATCATTCTTTTATTTTTATTAGGCGTCAATAACTAACGCTGATTAGGAAAATTGGGTATGCAGTATTTGCATATAGAAACAGCCTTAACGAGATTTTCGTTAAGGCTGTAAAAAGACGTTATTTATTATTTATTGAATACTTCTTTTAAAGCTTTTGCAGGTAAGAACTTAACTTTTTGTGATGCAGCAATTTGGATCTGTTCACCAGTTCTTGGATTTCTTCCAACTCTAGCTTTTCTCTTAGCTACTTTATATGTTCCAAAACCAGCGATTTTTACTGAATCATCAGCTTTTAAAGCATCTAAAATTGTGTTGGTAATTGTATCAAAAGTTCTTTCAGCATCAGCTTTACTTAGATTTAATGCCCCTGAAATTTTGACTACTAGTTGTTTTTTATTCATTTTAGCTCCGGTTTTATTAGATTATTTTCATTGTTATCAAAAGTGTTGATAAATCAAGACTTTTTTTAGTATATTCAAAAAAGTTATACACAACATATTGTGTAAATCAAAAAAATGTTGATTTTATTGAGTTTTTGAACTTTTTACGAAAACGTTAATTAAACAATCCCAAGTCTTTTAGATCATTAAAAGTTGTAAAAAACATTAAAGATATCAATAAAAATAATCCGATTCGAAAAAAACCTTCTTGTGTTTTTTGCGATAGCGGACGACCTAAAACTTTTTCAAATGCATAAAACATCAAATGTCCACCATCAAGCATTGGGATTGGAAATAAATTAACCAAGCCAAGACTGATTGAAATATATGCCATCATGCTGATAAACGCCAAAACACCAAACTCTGCAACCTGTCCAGAAATTTTTGCTATTCTAATTGGACCTCCAAGCTGAGAGGTGTCAGCTTTACCAAAAATCATTGCACCAATATATTTTAAAGAAGAAATACCCACATAATATACCTCATGAGCAGCATGATATATTGCTTGTGCAGGTCCTAGTTTGACATGATTAATCTCGTTATTATATGCTCCCAATTTTATTCCAACTATTCGTTTATTAATTTTATTTCCTAAATTGTCTTCACCTGGAACAATATTGGGTTTTATTTTTAAAATTAATTCATCATATGCGCGTTTCACTTTAAAATCTATAATTTCATCAGTGGACATTGTGATGAATTTAGAGACATCCATTATACTTTCAACTTTGTTATCATCTATTTCTAAAATAACATCGTTTTGTTTTAATCCACCAATCATAGCGGGGCTATCTTTTTGGACTTCATTTATGACTGCTGGTGTAAAATCTTTACCAACAAAAGTATAAATTGAAAAAAAAATTACTAGTGCCAATAAAAAATTGGCAAGAGGACCGCCAAATACAATAAGAGTTCGCTGATACAAAGGTTTTAAAATAAATAATTTTTTTTGCTCTTCCTCATTATATTTCTCTAAAATTTCTTTATGGTCTGCTTGAGAATATACGTTTCTATCTCCAAAAAACTTTACATATCCACCCAAAGGTATCCAGCATATTTTCCATCTTGTTCCTGATTTATCGTTCCAACCAAAGATTTCTTGACCAAAGCCTATAGAAAAATCAGTAACACCTACTCCATATTTTTTTGCAAAGTAATAGTGTCCAAATTCATGAATAAAAACGACAATTAAAATAAGAACAATAAAAGGTAAAATATAACTTAACATTTCAAATCAAATTTATATTATCTAACCAATTTTTTAACTCAATCATTCTTTGAGTCTTATTTGACACAGTAATTTCTTTTTTAATAAACGATATGTGATTTTGAATTTCTTCATCATTTTTAAATGCTTTTCTTGTTTGAATTAATCTGTCTTTCCTAAACTCAATTAAACTTATCATTTTTTCATATGTTATTTCAGGATGATATTGTAATCCATAAATTTTGGATTTACCTACCTCAAAGTATAAACTTTGAACTTTATTAATTCTATTTGATGCTAAACAAATTCCATTTGTTGGCAACTTAATTACCTCATCAAAATTAAACGCTGGAGAATTGAAATTATTATTCTTATCCTTATAGATTGGATATTTTAATCCTTCATTATTAATCATAATATCATTTGCAATTCCAATATGAGATTTTTCTGCTTTTTTTACCTCCCCTCCAGCAGCGGTCACTGCAACTTGCATTCCCCAACAAATCGCTAAAATATTTTTAACTTGTTTTTGGCATTCTCTCATAAATTCAATTTGTCTTTTTATCTCTGGTGTATTGTTATAGATATTCAAACTACTTCCACCCCAAATTAATCCGTCGTATTTTGTAAGTTTTTTTTTTACCTCATCTAAATTTATATCTGATGATGGATTTATAACCTCAAAATTATAGTTATTATTTAATTTATTAAGACTATCTTTTAAACTCTCAGTATGTGTCTGAATACCCACTTTTAAAAAATTTTGATTTTCCTCTTTTAAATTTCCCTCAACAATTAAAATATTGAAATTTTTCATTTAGAATAAACTACCAGACATACTATGCTGATACATTACTTTCATATCTTCAACCTTCAATTTTTTTGGATTACCGCTTGTTGATGGATCCTCTAAAGCCATCTTTGATAAACGATCAATTTGTAAATCTTTTTCATTTATGACACTTGATAATTTATGGGGAATTTCAAATTCTTCTCTTAAATCTAAAATCCATCTCAAAAAACCATCAAAAGATTTATCTCTCAACTCAAGATACTCTGAAATTTTTGCAACCCTGCTTTCAATAACATCTCTATTGAAAGTTAGAACATACGGCATGAAAATTGCATTTGACAAACCGTGATGCAAATTATTTAAAGCATTTACTGGGTGACTTAAAGAGTGAATTGCTCCTAAGCCTTTTTGAAATGCGGTAGAACCCATGCTAGCTGCCGTAAGCATGTTCATTCTTGCTTCAAGGTTTGATCCATTTTTATATGCCTCTGGTAACCATTTAGAAATTAATTTCATACCCTCTAAAGCTATTCCGTCAGCCATTGGATGATAACCTGGGGCGCAAAATGCCTCTAAATTATGAGCCAACGCATCCATGCCTGTTGCGGCTGTCATTTTTTTTGGTAAATCTTTTGTCAAAACTGGGTCTAAAATAACTATGGATGGTAAAAATTTTGGATGAAATATAATTTTTTTAACTCCTAGCTCTTCATTCAAGATAACAGATGCTCTACCCGTTTCAGAACCTGTTCCAGCAGTAGTAGGCACAGCTATAATAGGAGCGATATTGTTTGGATCAGCCTTAGTCCAGTTATCGCCAACATCCTCAAAATCCCACAATGATAAAGTTTGACCTACCATGAATGCAATTGCTTTTCCCACATCAAGACCACTTCCACCACCAAAAGCAATCACACCATCACAATTTTTTTCTTTATAATGTTTTACTCCGTCACTTACATTTTTACCTGTTGGATTACCAATCACATCATAAAATATTTCAGTAGATAAATTATTACTTTTTAAATTTGACAAAGCATCTTTAACAATACTTGATTGTGCAAGTCCTTTGTCGGTTACCAATAAAGGTTTTTTTATATTTAAATTTTTACAAGCTATGCTTAAATCTTTAATTCTATTTTCACCCACCCACATCGAAGTAGGATAATTCCAATTAAGTTTTTCCATAAATTTTTAGTTGATAATATCTGATATTTTTGAAATTTGACCAATCTTAAAAATAAGTGCATCCTCTTTATTAAATCCATAATTTTCAGCATTATCTTTAAATCTTATTGGTGGTTCCATAATTGGCTCCAAAGATAATACAAATGTTCCCCAGTGCATACCCAGAACCTTTTTACTTTTCAAATCTCTGCCAATTTTAAGGGCCTCTTCTGGATTGGTATGATAAATAGATTTATCTTTATAAGGCATAATTGGAAAAAAATTATATGCACCAATGTTGATTATGGTTAAATCGATTGGTCCATATTTTTTTCCTAAATCTTTATAAATATTTCCATATCCTGTATCACAGGCAAATAATATTTTTTTTCCGTTATATTCAATTAAAAAACTTCCCCACAAAGTTTTGTTGGTGTCTGTTAAACTTCTTTTTGACCAATGAACAGCTGGAAGAAAAGTAACTTTTAAATTTTTATTGATATTAATTTCATCATACCAGTCCATTTCATTGATATCTCTATATCCATTAGTTTTAAAATATTTGCTAAGTTTAAGTGGAACTAAAACTTTAGTATCTTTGAATGGAAATCTCCTTATTGTCATCATGTCTTGATGATCATAGTGGTTATGAGTAAGTAAAAATAAATCAATATTTGGTATCTCGTTTAATTTCAATGCTGGTTCAGTAAATCTTTTTGGACCAAATATTAGTGGCCCAGCATTTTTAGAAAATACTGGATCGGTAATAATAGTGGTATTTCCTAATTTAATAATAAATGTAGCATGTCCGATCCAGCCAATATAATCACTATCTTTGTATTTTTCTAAATTTCTTAATACTTGATCTTTTTCTAAAACATGTCCTTCAGAAATTGTCATATCAAGTTTCTTTTTCTCTTTATTGAAAATCTTATACGACCATTTTACATTAGGATCTCTTTTAGGTGAGCCCTCAGGATTCCTAAAAGTGCCGTCGGAGAGATGATGATAAGGTTTTTTTTCCATAGCAAATGTTAAATTATTTAAACTTAAAATTAAAATTAGAAGATATAAAAATTTTATCATATGTCTTTTTTATTTTATATGAATTTTAAATTTTTATTCTTTAATTATTTCATACTCAAAATTTTGAGTAGTTTCATTAACTTGTAGAAGCTTTGCGCCATTTTTACTATGAAATTTTGTAGCCATTTTAGTTAAAGGAGAGAGTGTGACTAATCTATTTAAATGGTTTGACTTCTTTATCTTTTTATAAACTTCTTTAACTATCAATTTTCCACCACCTTTTTTTTTGGACCAAACAGTATAAGCAATAGCAATTTGACCAACATTTTGACCCCTGTAGGTACTTTGCAGATGAGCGTCTTGACTAAACTTATCTAATTCCTCAACGTTTTTTGGTACTTTATTGGTAAAAGCAAAACACATCACGGCATGAATTTCTTTTTTATATTTAACACCATAGATTTTCCTCCCATAATTTTTTCTAAAAGACACACTTAATTCTGGTCTAACTGGATCCTCAGATGTATTGCAATCTTTAAGCTCCACTAATTCTGCTCCTTTGACCCAGCCAAAGAAATCATGAATGTTTTTATTAATTATTTGTTTGTTTTTTCGGATTCTGGCTTTAATTCTAGGTTTAAATTTTTTTGAGGTTTTTAAGCTACTGTTATCTAGATATTTCTCAGCTAACTTGTTTCTTACATTTTTAAAAATTTCTCTCATTTTCTAATTTTTCATTAATTTCATCTCAAAAATATAATAAAGTAAAAATTACTCCTAAAATTAATAATGAAATCGTAACAACAATATAATTTATCTTAATATTAAATTTATTATAAATTATTTCATTTATTTTTTCCCAGAATAGAACTATCAAAAATACAACGATCGCAGGTATGATAAATTTAATCATCGCCTATGTGTTTTTGTCTCCAACATATACGGAGACACCTCTAGAATTAATATCAACATCAAATTTCTTGTGTAATGGTGGAAAGGCTCTTTGTGAACAGTCTAATCTATCACACGTTCTACATGACACACCTATTGGTATTTCTGTAGATTTATCATTAATATTTAAATTCTCAGAATATATAAATTCTTTTGCATATTTTGCTTCACATCCTAATCCAATAGATAAAATACTTTTTGATTGTCCAAATCTCCCAATTCCTTTTTCAACTGTTCTAGCAATACACACATACTTTTCACCATTAGACATTTTGCTTACAGCAGCTTGAATGATACCTGGCCTTGTTAATGCTGAATAAACATTCCACCGTGGACAAGCTCCTCCATATCGAGGAATTTCAATTCCTGATAACGAAAATCTTTTTGAAATATTTCCAGCCATGTCAACTCTTAAAAAATGAAATGGTATTCCTGGTAGTTTTGGATCTTGCAAACAGGTTACTCTATGAGCGACTTGTTCGAAAGACGTTGCGAAGGTATTCTGTAATAACTCTAAATCATACTTTAGTTTTTTACATTCCGTATGAAAAAGTTTGTAAGGCATTAAAATTGCTGCCCCCGTATAATTTAATAACGCAATTTTTGTTAATTTTTTTGACTCATCAGAGGGAAATGTAAATTTAGATAGATATTCTTCAATTTCTTTATTTGAACCTTCTTGAGCTATTTGTGCAGCAGCATGAAGTTTCTTAGTTTCTAAAGAACTATAATCACTTAATAGAAGTTCTTTTTTATTCTTGTGATAAAGTTTTGAAAAAGGTTTATTTTCTTCAGGAATCACGTCTTTTACTGTTATATCATATTCTGATTGCAGATAATCACAAAGAGCAATATATCTTGTTCGATTATTTTTTTGTACTTTTTCAAAAACTTTATTTGCAAATTCTTCTAGTTTTGGAAAGTAATTTTTACTTTCTTGTAAAAAATCTGAGATTACTTCACCCGGAAATGAATTTTTTCTATTATCAACAATTTTCCCAGATATTGTCTCAATTTTGTTTATCATTTCATGATCTTTCTTTTTTAAAATATCACCAAGTCTTACGATTGCTTTACCAATTTTGGGATTTGTGCCTACAAGGTCCTTAACTTCTGGACCCAATATATCTAAATCCTCAAATAATTTATCATCTAAAATTTCAGATAAAGTATTTTCTAAATTTAAATCTGTTTTTGAGGTAAGTTGTGAAAGTTCAATATTAAGTTTTTCACAAACCTTAAGAAGAAGATCACCATCAATTTTCCTTTTTCCACCTTCAATTAAGTTTAAATAACTAGGAGAAATATTTAATTCCTCAGCTAGTTTATTAGCTTGAAGACCTAATTGTCTTCTAAAAGCCTTTATTTTTGGTCCAATTTTTAAATCTTGTTGACTCATATTTGCTATTAGTAAATTTTGTAAATTTATTTTTACAAAATTTTTCCTTACTTTACAAGGCTTTTACACTTTTTTATAGATTTTGTAAATCCTGTAAATTATAAAGTTTACATGAATGATAAATTAAAAAACACTGAAAATGAAGCTCAAATCATAAGACATGAGGACCTAGCTAGACATAATAGTAAAGGAATCTACATGAGAGATGATCATTGTGATTGGGGTTCAAGTGGAATTAATGATTTAACTGAGAAGCTAAACGACTCAAACTAAATCTTCAAATTTCTACTTAATCCATTTTCAATAATAACTTTTAAAACTACAGGACAAAAATAATGAGTGCAGAAAATATCTCATACGATTTAAAAAGATTTGCAGGTATTAAAAGAGATTATACTCCAGAGGAAGTAGAGAGGCTTAGAGGTTCAATCAAAATTGAATACTCACTTTGCAAACAGCAATCAATAAAACTATGGAAGCTTCTTAATACAGAAAACTACGTTAATACCCTTGGCTCTTTATCAGGAAATCATGCAGTACAGCATGCTAAGGCAGGATTAAAAGCAATTTATTTAAGTGGGTGGCAAGTAGCTGCTGATGCTAATAGTGCTGGAGAAATGTATCCAGATCAATCGTTGTATCCTTATGACAGTGCTCCAAAATTAGTTGAGTCGATGAATAATGCTTTGATTAGAGCAGATCAAATTCAACATATGGAACTTCAAGATGGTGATATGAAAAAAGAAAAAAGAGTTGATTACATGTTACCAATCATAGCCGATGGAGAAGCAGGTTTTGGTGGTCCATTAAATGTGTTTGAACTTGCAAAAAAATTTATTAAAGCGGGTGCTGCTGGTGTTCATTTTGAAGATCAATTAGCAAGTGAAAAAAAATGTGGTCATATGGGTGGAAAAGTATTAGTTCCAACTGGCACTATGATAAAAAATTTAAAAGCTGCTAGATTAGCAGCTGATATTGCGGATGTTCCATTAATAATTTTAGCAAGAACTGACGCTAATGCTGCAAAATTAATTACAAATGATTATGATAAAAATGACAAACCTTTTTTAACAGGTGAAAGATCTCCAGAAGGTTTTTATTATGTTAAAGCTGGTATCGAACAAGCAATATCAAGAGGTCTTGCTTATGCACCCTACTCTGATTTAATTTGGTGTGAAACAGCAACTCCTAATTTAGAAGAGGCTAAGAAATTTGCTGACGCAATTCATGAAAAATTTCCTGGTAAACTTTTAGCATACAATTGCTCACCTTCATTTAATTGGAAGAAACATTTATCTGATTCAGAAATAGCATCTTTTCAAAAAGAAATTAGTGCAATGGGCTATAAATTTCAATTCATAACACTCGCAGGATTTCATACACAAAATATTGCGATTTTTGAACTTGCAGAAAAATATAAAAAAGAAGGTATGTCTGCTTATTCTAAAATTCAAGAACAAGAATTTGCTCGTGAAAAAGATGGTTACACAAGTGTGAAACACCAGAGAGAAGTTGGCACTTCTTATTTTGATGCTGTTTCCAATACGATTAGTAGTGGAAAAAGCTCAACCACAGCAATGGCAGGTTCTACAGAGTCTGAACAATTTTAAAAAACATTCCTCTTTAATATGTTAGTTAACTGGCCCAGAAAAGGGTCCATTAGTTTATTAAATAAAAATATGAATTTCTTTGTAATCTAAAATCTATATGTTATGAGCCCTTATGGTAAATAAAAATTTTGGCTTTGGGACTCAAATAAGAAAATCACCATATTTTGACTCTACAGTTAAGTGGGGTGCAACAGGATTTTCAGTTTATAATCACATGTATATTCCTAGAGATTTTGGGGATCCTGAACAAAATTTTTGGAATTTAATTGAAAAATCAATTCTGTGTGATGTTGCAGTTGAAAGACAAGTAGAAATCACAGGTCCAGATGCTTATAAATTCATACAATTTATAACACCCAGAGATCTATCAAAACTACAAATAGGACAATGCAAATATGTTTTAATAGTTAATGAAAAAGGTGGAATAATTAACGATCCTGTACTTTTAAGACTAGCTGAAAATCATTTTTGGTTATCACTTGCCGATAGTGATGTTTTATTGTGGGCTCAAGGAGTAGCTGTTAACTCAGGATTAAATGTTAAAATTAATGAACCTGATGTATCCCCACTTCAATTACAGGGCCCTACTTCAGCTGAAATAATGATCAAATTATTTGGTGAAGAGATTAAAGATCTAAAATATTATTGGTTCAAAGAATTAAATTTAGATGAGATTCCGTTAATTGTTTCAAGAACAGGTTGGTCTAGTGAATTTGGATATGAATTATTCCTTAGAGATGGATCTAAAGGTAATGAACTTTATGAAAAAATAATGGTGGCAGGAAAAGAACATGGTCTTCAACCAGGTCATACATCGTCAATAAGAAGAATTGAAGGGGGAATGCTATCTTATCATGCTGATGCAGATATAGTAACCAATCCATTTGAATTAGGTCTGGATAGATTAGTTAATTTAAATAGTGAGATTAACTTTATTGGTAAAGAGGCTTTAAAAAAGATTAAACAAGAAGGAATTAAAAGAAAACAAGTTGGTTTAGAGTTAGATTGTGAACCATTAAAAGGGCCAAATACTTCTTTCTGGCCAATCAATAAAGACGGAAAAAAAATTGGTAAAGTTACCTCTGCAGTTTATTCCCCTAGATTAAAAAAAAATATTGCGCTTGCAATGGTAGAAATTAATCATTCAGAAATTGGGAATAATTTGAAAATTATTTCTGATGATAAAGAGATTAATTCCAAAATAATTGAAAAGCCTTTTTACGATCCTAAAAAGAAAATTGCCTCATCTTAAGATTTAATATTATAACCTTTTTTCAATAATATTGAGACAGCAATCACACATACCACTAAAAATGAAACCATGGATCCTACACTTATCCAAATATTAAAGTCTGATATTCCATAAAATGAAAATCTTAAGCCATCAATTAGGTAAACTACTGGATTAAAATAAGAAATAGTTTGCCAGAATGGTGGCAACATATCTAAAGAATATAAACTTCCTCCTAAAAAAACCATTGGTGTAATAACTAATGATGGAATGATAGACATTTGTTCGAAGTTTTTACTAACAACGCCAATTAAAAAACCAAATAATGCAAAAGTAAAAGAGACCAATACTAACAAGAATATCATTAACATTGGATACTCAACAGTCACTTCAGCAAAAAAAGAAGCTGTAGCATAGATCACAGCACCAACAATTAAAGTTTTGGTAGCCCCTGCCCCAACAAAAGCTAAAACTGTTTCAATTGTTGAAATAGGTGCTGCTAAAATCTCATTAATAGTTCCATTAAATTTTGGGAAAAATATTCCAAAAGAAGTGTTGCTAATTGATTGAGTTAATAAAGTAAGCATCAATAATCCTGGTACAATGTATGAACCATAACTTACTCCATCTATTTTTTGTATATAACCACCAATCACTGAACCAAAAACAACAAAATATAATGATGTAGATATTACTGGTGAGAGAAGAGACTGACCTACTGTCCTATAGAATCTATTCATCTCATGAACATATATGGCTTTAAAACCATAATAATTAAATTTCATTATTCTCCCTTACTAAATTAACAAAAATATTTTCTAAATTGCTTTGTTCTGTTTTTAAATCTCGTAACTTTAAGCCAGTATCTTTTAAATCTTGTAACAAATTTGTTATACCTGTTTGTTTTTCTTTAAGACTATATGTATAATTTAAATACATATTATCATCTCCAATATTTAAGTTATATTTTTCTAATGATTTTGGTATTTCTTCAATTCTTTCTTGTAGTTCAATTGTAAGTGTTTTTTGACCCATCTTTTTTAATAATTCTTTTTTTTCTTCGACGAGTATTATTTCACCTTGATTAATAACGCCGATCCTATCCGCTATGGCTTCAGCTTCTTCGATATAATGAGTTGTTAAAATAATTGTTACTCCTGTTTTTCTTAAAGAATCTACTACTTTCCACATTTCTTTTCTTAATTCTACATCTACTCCTGCTGTTGGCTCATCTAAAAATAATATTTTTGGTTCATGAGATAAGGCTTTAGCAATTAGAACTCTTCTTTTCATTCCACCAGACAATTGTTTTAATCTTTGATCCTTTTTGTCCCATAAACTTAAATCTTTTAAAATTTTTTCTATATGTTCTGGTTTTGGAGCTTTACCATATAAACCTCTTGAATATGATACGGTATCGAAAACTGTTTCAAAAGACTCTAAGTTGAGTTCTTGAGGAACCATTCCTATTCTAGATCTTGTTTCACGATAATCCTTGATTATATCAAAGCCATCAATAGTAACGGTGCCAGATGATGGGGTAACAATCCCACAAATTATACTAATTAAAGTTGTCTTTCCTGCGCCATTTGGTCCAAGCAATGCAAAAATTTCACCTTGCTTAACTTTAAGAGTAATTTTTTTTAGTGCATTAAAACTATTGTCATATACTTTTGAAAGATTCTTAATTGCTATTTGACTATCTGACATTGTGTCAGATATATAGACATTAATTCTCCTAATACAATCAACTAATATTATAACTTTTTAGCTTTAAAAACTACAATTGGTAAAAAAGTTGCTACTACAAAAGACAAAAATAATAATGACTGTGTTACAAATGGTGCAAATAATTCGTTAGGCAAAAGAGTACCAACCAGTAAACTTTTAGAAAAATCTGGGGAAGGAAACATTAAAAAACCTCCTATTAATCCAAAAATAATTGATACATATGCAGTTTTTTCATTAATATTTTTATTATAAAAACTGTAGAAAACAGTTAGCACAAATGCACAACAGAATAAATCAGCAAGTAAAAATAAATATAAAATATCAAATCCCTTGGATGCAACAATAAAAGAAATTAGTGATAAAAATAAAATTATATATTTAGAAACATTTAAGTAATTTGTTTTTTTATCTAAATTAAATGTTGCTTTACCATCTACAACAATCAAGCTCGATATTGCATTCACTAAAGTATCTACAGTAGAGATGGTTAATGCCAAACCTAATATAATCACCACAATAGAAAGTAGTTCTGTTTGATCTTTAAGTAATAATGTAAAAAAACCAAGATCCGGTCTGTTAGTTGGATCTATAGAGAAAGCAACCATTCCTGTAAATCCCATGTAAAATACGACAGGTATAATAATAAAAAAAGATATAATTAAACTTTTCTTAAGAGTTTCAAAATTTTTAGCAGCATATACTCTTTGCCAATTACCCTGATGAAATAAATTAGTTGCAGCTACTGCAATAAAAAAAGTCAAACCAGCTGTATAACTCGGGACGTAAGATGAACTTAATAGTTGAGGATTTTTTTCTTTTATAAAATTGAAAGAAAATTCAGAGCCTGTAAAAGAGGTTATGTAAAATAGAGAAATTAACAAAAGAACTCCAATAACAACCATTTGAATATTATCAGTAAATATAGAAGCCCTTAAGCCCCCATATAAAGTGTAAGCAAGAGTTGAAAGTAAGACAATTAAAGCTGTTATCCAAAGTTCAGTACCTGAAATATAATTAATTAAAACAGCTACTGCTGTAACTTCAGCACATAAAAAAATGAACATATAAAAAATTGTCATTAATAAAATTAATTTAAATAAACTTTTTCCGAACTTTTTACGCATAAACTCAATTAAAGAAGATCCTTTAGGAAATTCTTTTCTAATTTTTTTTCCAAGATATATTAAAAAAAACATTGGAAAGGCTGTACCTAGTGAATATCCTATGATAGCCCCTATTCCTCCCCATGTTGCCGCTGAAGCTGGGCCAAATAAAATCCATGCTCCTAAAGCTGAGGCAGTTAAACTTGTTGTTAATGAAAATAATCCAACATTTCTATTGGCAGTTAGATAGTTATTTAGACCTTGATATTTTTTTGAATTATATAATCCTAAAAAAACAAATATTAAACTTATAATAATGACTAATGTTAATGATGTAGATTGACTTAAAAAAAATGTTTTATCCATTGTTATCCCTTTCTGAATTACCGGACAGGTTCTTAGGGTTTAATCTCAGTCTGTTAAGACACCCCTTTTAAAGATAATTACACTTTATTATCCATGATTTCAATCATACATTTGGTTGCATATTCTTTCCACTCAACTGAGTTTTTGCCCTTGAGACTATTTAAATGATTACGATTATTTTGAATATCCTCTTTATGTTTATTTTTATCTTTTTCATCTAAATTTGCCTCCATACTAGCTAAGTTATTTTCCATAGCTTTAATCCAACTATTTCCTAACTCTACGCACTTTAGATCGTCTTTTTCATCACAGATTTGTTTAAAAAAATTAAAAATGACATCATCAGTCTTTACTGAGTTGCTCATCCAAAGAAGATTTATTTTTTAAAACAGTTATTAACTAAAATTGCCATCAAAATCCACATTACAAACACTTCACCATTGGTAAATGAATAATCTGCTCCAGCAAAACCAGCTACAATATTTATAGCGTAAATTATAATTGTAGAAACAACTAAACTCACAATTAAATTTATTAGACCAGTAATATAATTCATCAAATAAGCTTATATATATTTAATTTGAAATCAATTTAAAATTTAATGAGGTGCTCTAAATTTACTGTGACAAGCTTTACAATTGGCCCACATCAATTTTGCCAAAGTACCCTTAATATCATCTGATGCTTCAATTGATTTAGTTAATTTTATCATATCATTTGATGCTTTGGTCATTAAATTATTAAATTCATCTTTATTTTCCCAAATAGCTGGTAAAGCTTCTGTTTTAAATCCTTCCTTTGAATTTTCAGGAAAATATTCCAACAATTTTTTATAATTTTCACTCATTTCTATCATGAGGTTTTTTGCTTTTTCAAAATCACCTTTTGATGCAAAAGTTTGAACTTTTTTAGCAGTACTATAATTCTTACTAAATAAAGCTTTTCTTCCCTTGATTATTTCTTCAACAGATAATTCTGAATATGCAGGTATAGAGATCAATGTTAGCGCAGTAATAAAGAAAATATATTTGATTAGATTTATGATATATTTAGAGATCATATGAGTTTAACAAATAACCTAACAGAATATGGGTTCATTTCCAAAGCATTTCATTGGTTAAGTGCCGCAGCATTAATTGTTCAAATACCATTAGGTTTCTATCTTGTTGATCTTGATTTTAATGAAACAAGATTAACTATTGAAAGTATTCATGTTGTTGTTGGTCTTTCGATATTTTATTTAACTATATTAAGGTTAGTCTATAAAATTTTCAATCCAACTCCATCGTTGGGTAACAGTATCTTTCCAGGACAAAGATTAATAGCAAAAATGAACCATGTATTTTTGTACATATTTATTCTGACTATTACTATTTCAGGTGCTTTAAAAAAATTATTTAATGGTGAAATACTTGACTTATTTTTCTTTAATCTAGAAATTAAAGATAACTTCGAACTAGCAGAGCTATTTTACGATATTCATATAATTGCAAATTATTGTCTGATTGCCTTAATCTCATTACATATTTTAGCAGTAATAGCACATAAAGTTTTATTTAAAGAAAACTTACTAAAAAGAATCTTATAAAATAAAGCAATCCAGTTTATCTCTAAATTGAATGTAATTTTTATATTTATGATTAATTTCCTCAATACCTTCTAAAATTTCTCTTTTAGATAATGGTAATAAAATTGAGATATACCTGTTCTCAATCATAGTAAGATATTTTTTTTTATTAATTTTAACTTTATAGATAAAGTTTTTTCTATTTCGTTGAGGATAAAGTCTGGTGACGAGTCTTAAAACTTTGTTATCTCTTTTAAGGGATTTATTAAGTCTTATTTTCATTTTTCTAAAAGTTGGTAATTCATTTCTTTTACCATCTAATGTTAATATAAAAATTTTACCATTATGATTCAAATTTTTCTTACAAAGAAATAATAATCTCTTAATTTTTTTATAGGTTAACAAATGAATTGTTTGTTTAATCAAAATTAAATCAAATTTTTTCTTATTAGTTAAAAAAAATGATGTAGCATCTGATTTTTTAAAATTTATCCTTTTATCTTTATCTTTGTGATCTATAATATCAATACCGGTAGGCTTAATTTTAAGTTTTAAACTTGATTTTATTGTTCCTAAGATTTTACCTCGACCACATCCAATATCTAATATTTCAGAATTTGGGTTTAATTTTATATTTTTGAATAAAAATTTATTAAATGACTTAATGTAATCATTGGAAGAAAGCCAAGTTTTATTATCCCAGTTTTTAATGACAGTTGATGCCAAATTTTTTAAGTCTCCAATAATTATAGGGCCATGGAGTTACAAAACCTACTCCAAGCATTAAAGGTATAACCCACCAAGTTAACATTGCTCCACCAGTTAAAAGATAATCAGTTAAATTCATCGCAATTTCCATACTTACCATAGAGATAAAGCTCATACCTAAAGCTGTTTTTAATGCATTATTAAAACTTATATTTTGTCTAAGTAAGATAAAAGTTTCAAGCATTACGCTAGTTATTAAACCATTTATTATTGCAAGAATCATTATTCCTAAAACTGGAAATGGTATTTCTGTTAGTTGAAAAAATAAAATAGTACCAAAATCTCCAATGGCACATCCAAGCAAACACCATGCGGTATTTTTTGCACTTTGTTTCCAAGTATTTTTACAGGACCAGTCAAATGTAGTGGTTTCCATGATCTTATGATAATATTTACTTATGATTTTTAAACAAGTTTTTGATCAAAAATCCAGCACTTACACCTACATAATTGCCTCAGCAGAGGGAAGAGAAGCTTTAATCATTGATCCTGTTTTAGAAAATGTCGAGGACTACATAAAGTTACTAACTGAATTAAATTTAAAATTAGTAAAAGTAATAGATACCCATATTCATGCTGATCATGTCACTGGCGCAGGTAAATTGAGAGACAAAACTCAGTGTGTAACTATTATGGGAGAACATACCCCAACAGATGCTGTTGAGATAAAAGTTAAAGATGAAGAAATAATCAAACTTGATCAATTAAAGATTAAAGCTCTTTATACTCCAGGCCATACTTCTGACAGTTTTAGTTTTTTAATGGATAATTATTTATTTTCAGGAGATACCTTGCTTATTAATGGTACCGGAAGAACAGATTTTCAAAATGGCAATTCAAAAGATGCTTATAACTCATTATTCAATAGACTTTTAAAACTACCTGAGGAAACGCTTGTCTACCCTGCGCACGATTATAAGGGAGAAAAAGTTAGTACCATTGGAAAAGAAAAAAAATTTAATCCAAGGTTGCAAGTTAATAATGTTGAGGAATATATTGAGATAATGAATAACCTTAATTTAAAGAAGCCGGCAGCAATAGATTTTAATGTTGCAAATAATATTAAATTAGGTGTTGAACTTTAAATTGAAGATTTAATAGCCTCATAAATTAAATCTTTAGTTGTCTCACCAACACTTCTATAAATTTCTTTGTTATCTTTAAAAATTAGAAGTGTAGTTTGGTATTGTACTTTCAGTAAGTCAGCGATTTCTCTATTAGTTACATCAAATGAAAAATATTCAATATTATCAAATTTAATATCTGCTAGACCACCTTCATTTTTTGCTTGCTTTAGAATTTTCATCTGACCAGCACAGGATGAACAATATTTAATCCAAGAACTTACTACTACAAATTTACCCTCGGACTGAGCTTTATTAAACAACTCTTTATTAAAGGTTGTCTTTTTTTCCATCGCATTAGCATTAAAAGCTATTACACAAAAAATAAAAATAAAAATTTTTTTCATAAGTTTTTATACAACAAAAATTAGAAACCAATAAGATGCTAATCCAGAAAAAATTGTCGCAATTATACTTCGAGATAATATCCCAATTACCATTGCAATTATTGCTGCCAATATCTTTGGGTTTTCCTCTATTTGGAATAGTCCTGTTTCATTTATAAAAATTGCAGGAAAAATAATAGCTGGGAATATTGCAGATGGTACAAAAGATAATATCTCTCTTATCCTGTCATTAAACATCTCCTTTTTAATTAATGCAATCATTGTAAATCTAGTGAGATAAGTAATTAATCCACAATATATAATTAGTGTCCAATTGCTCATTTTGTTTTAATGGTTTTGGTTAATATCATAGCAGTTAATAACCCAGCTAAAGCTGCAACTATTATATAAGCTTTGAAAGGAATATAATTGTAGCCCAGAGAAGCTACTGTTCCCGAAATAATTATTACAATTACATTTATAAATTTTCTAAAATCATTAACTAATAGTGCCAAAAAAGTTAATGGAACAGCAAAACTTAGTCCTAGCTTTTCCGGTATAGATGCACCCAATATAATTCCTAATAAAGTTGTTGATTGCCAAATAACCCAACAAGTTGCTCCACCACCAACTAAATGAAAATATCGATTTCTATCTTTATTTTTCTTTAAATATTCATTGGATATTGCAAATGCTTGATCAATTAGGAAGTAAGAAATTATAATTTTCCAAATTAATTTTAAATCTGATAAATGTTCAGAGACTACTGCTCCGTAAAGTAAATGTCTTGAGTTTACAGCTCCGACTGAACTAATAATAACTAAAGAAGAAGCACCCCCAGAAAATAATTGTAAAAGAACAATTTGGGAAGCACCACCAAATACTATTAAAGACATTCCCATTGTTTCTAGAGGTGTAAATCCTATATCAATAGCAAGGACACCAAATATTAAACCAAATGGAACAACTGGAATCATTAAAGGACTAACGTCAATTATTCCTTTTATGAAGATTTTAAACTTACTATTCATTTTATTAAAAAGCTTTTTATTAGAAGCAAACTATATGATCAATATGAATTGGTCTTTGAACACCAAATTTTTCATCAATCTCATGTTGATGTATATGATGAGAGTGAACAAAAACTGGTATTAGTGTATTACTTGGAGTTCTCAGGGTATAAATAAAATTAGTACCCCTAAATTTCCTGTCTATAACTTCAAATTTTAAATTACTTTTATCATCATGGTGTAAGTCTTCTGGTTGAACTAAAAGTTTTACTTTTGATCCTATTGGAAAGGGTTTAACAAAATTTCCTGTAATTGTTCCAAGATCTTTATTTTCTAAGCTTTTAGGGCTAGTAACCTCTGCCGGAATAAGAGTGCCTCTATTTAAAAAATTAACTACCTCAATTGAGTTTGGTAAATGATAAACATTATATGGATCATCAAATTGCTTAAGCTCTTGATTTAAGATTATTCCACATTTTGATCCTAAGTAAAAAGCCTCATAAGAGTCATGAGTAACAATTATTGTGGTGATCTTTGAACTCTTTAATATCTTTTTTAATTTTTCTTGTATTTCTTCTTTAAAACTCTGATCCACATTTGATAACGGTTCATCTAATAATAATAAATCAGGCTGAGTTACTAAAGATCTTGCAAGAGATGTTCTTTGTGCTTCACCGGCACTAATTTCATGTGGATATTTTTTTAATATTAAAGAAATATCTAATAACTCTATAATTTCTTTTAAGCTGACTTGATTATCTTTTTTACCTTTATTTCTTTCTGCACCTAATAATATGTTTTTTTCTACAGTGTAATGTGGAAATAAACTGTTTTCTTGAAACGCAAGAGATATATTTCTATCCTCTGGCTCAAGATTTTTTTTTTCTGAGGATAAAATATTTCCCTTTAGTTTTATCGATCCTTTTTTAATTTTTTCTAAACCCGCAATTGTTCTTAAAATAGTAGTTTTTCCGATACCTGATGGACCTAAAAGGCAAATCACATCGCCTTCATTTTCAATAGCAAAAGACACATTAGCTACCTTGGTTTTACCTCCAACTTTAAAATCAACATTTTTAACTTCAAAAAAATTATTACTCATTGTTATCTCTTAAAATATATTTTGAACTAATTATAATGAATAAAGAAGCGATTAATATTAAAAATAATGAGGGTACTGCAGCAGCCTCCAACAAGTCCTCAGAAGCAGAAATATATGCTGTTGTTGCAAAAGTTTCAAAATTAAAAGGTCTTAAAATTAATGTAACGGGTAATTCTCTTATGATCTCTAGTGAGACCAAAATAATTATAAATAAAAGAGAATTTCTCAAAAAAGGAATATGAATATTCATAAATGTTTTTCTTTTTGAGTAGCCTAATAAATAAGCACTCTCGTCAACTGAAATATTAATTTTTTCATATCCTGACTTTATCCCGTTAAAAGCTAAAGAATAAAATCTTATGAAATAAACTAATACTAAACCAAGAATAGAACCAATAAAAACTTTTTTGATTGAAGTAAATCCTAAGTATTTAACTATACTCTCATCGAACCAAGCAATAAAAGTAATAAATGCTATAGCTAATATAACTCCAGGAATAGCATAACCTGAAATTGATAGGGTTGACAAAATATTTAAAGTTTTATTTTTAGAAACTCTATTTCCGTAATTTGAAATTAAAGAAAACAATATTAAAAATAAACTAGATAAAAGTACTAAGTAAAGAGTATTTAGTAAAAGATCTAAAATTTGAATATCAAATAAATTTTCTGGAAATTTTATTGTCCAATACAACATCTGACTTAATGGAAATAAAAAACTCAAAAAGAATATTAAAAAACAAAAGATAAATGCTAAAAATGAACTACTACCATTAAGTTTGATTTTCTCTTTTTGCTTAAAGCCACCTCTGGCGTTGAAATGATACTTTGCTTTTTTTCTGGATAAATTCTCTATAATAAATAATGAGAATATGAACAAAAGTAAAAAAGATGATATTCTATTTGCAAAAGCTAAATCATCAAATGTTATCCATGAATTATAGATACCAGTTGTAAGAGTATTTATTGAAAAAAAATCTACAGCTCCAAATTCAGCTAAAGTTTCCATTGATACAAGAGATAAACCTGCAACAATTGCTGGTCGTGCTGCTGGTAATATTATCTTATAAAAAGATTTAAATTTTGAAAAACCAAGATTTTTACCAAGATCAATTAAGCTTTGAGGTTGATATAAAAAGGACGCTCTGGCTAATATATACACGTAAGCATATAAAGAGAAGCTAATTGATAATATTGCTCCAAACATACCATCAAACTTCGGAATATTTTTATTGTAATTTGCTTCTCCAAATAAATTTTTAAGGATTGTAAAGGCTGTTCCATAATTTTCAAAGAAAGCTGTTAAAGAATAAGCGTATATATAAGGTGGCACTGCAAAAGATAAAATAAGTGCCCATTTAAAAAAGTTACTCAATGGAAATTCAAAAAAAGAGACTAAGTAAGCAGATCCAGTGCCTATCAAGAATGTAAAAATCAATACACAAAATAATAAAATAAAAGAATTAGAAATATACTCAATAAGAAAAGTATCTTTTAAAATTTGATAATAATTAGATGTATTTTCAAAGAAGCTAGCAAATACAGTAAAAATTGGAATAGATACAAATATTGAAATTAGTAGTGAAGACAAAAACCAAATATTAAAATTTCTAAACATATTTGGTTATATATTAATGTATGATTTGAATGTGTCCACCACAAATCCCCATCTGTGATGGACACAGGAAAGAAAAATTAAAAATCAAATACTTTAAGGAGATGCGGTACTTCCTTAGAGTCTATTTCTTCAAATTTTCTTTTATTTAGTCTTCTATTAATTTTTTCACACTCCTGACTACATGGGGAACATGCGCTGGAAGATTTATTCAAATCAATTTCAGACATAAATTTTTCTTCTTTTTTCACTTATTTCCAACCAGCAGCTGTCATTACTTCTAATGCGGCAGCTTGATTTTTTCCATATGAAGCTAGTTTAGTTTTCATATCTTGTTGAAAATCTAATCCTAAGTTATTTACTACTAATGGATTTGGTGAAACACCATCAATCATTGGAAACTCAAATGTATTGTTAGTGAAATGCTCTTGAGATTGCGGAGTTAATAGAAACTCTACAAGTTTAACAGCATTATCTTTATTTGGTGCTCCTTTAACTAAAGCTGCACAACTAACATTCATGTGTGTTCCTCTGCCATTTTGATTAGGAAAGAAAGCTTTTACTTTTTTAGCTGCTTCTTGTTGCTCTGCACCTTTTTTACCAGATAACATAAGAGCTAAATAGTATGTGTTAGCTACTGCAATATCAGCTTCTCCTGCTGCTACTGCCATGATTTGAGCTCTATCATTTCCTTTAGAGTCTCTAGCCATATTTGCAACAACTCCTTTTGCCCATTCAGCTGTAGCTTTTTTTCCATTATTTTCAATTAATGAAGCTACAAGAGATTTATTATATATGTTGCTAGATTTTCTTATTACTAATCTTCCTTTCCATTTAGGATCAGCTAGACCTTCATAAGACATTCCAGATAATTCAGCACCAGTAACTCTTTCAGGTGAATAATAAATTATTCTAGCTCTTTTCGCTATTCCAACCCATTTACTTGTTCTAAAGCTTTTTGGAACAGCAGCTTTTATAGCTGAAGATGTTAAACCACCTTGAAGATGACCTTTTGCATCCATAGCACCACATCTTCCAGCATCAGCAGTGATATAAAGATCTGCTGAAGAATCAGCACCTTCTTCAATTATTCTTTTTTCTAATGCACCTGATTTTCCGTTTATCAGATTTACTTTAATTCCAGTCATACTGGTAAACTTAGAATAAAGCTCTGCATCAGCTTTATAGTGTCTGGCATTAAATACATTAACTTCATTTGCAACTGCCAAACTTGACAAAAATAAAGATGTAATTAACGCATAAATTGATATTTTTTTCATTTATCTCCGATTTTTTAAGTTAATTGAGAATAATTATCATTCTCATTGAGAATAGTAATTATTATCAATGCGAATAATTATCAATCGCAACTTTGTCGCACTAATTTCTTGTATATTGAAAGTAATGATTATTGTGAATTTTTAAGATCTTAGGCTTTCCAATCGCCTATTTTACTAAATAAAAAATTTCTAAATGCTTGTACTCTTGCAGTATTTTTCAAAGATTGTGGATAAACAAAGTGTGCCTCAGTAATTGGGCCCTCTGATTTAGGTAGAACTTTAATTATATTTGATGAATTGCTTACTAAATACTCTGGTAATGCTGCTAAACCGACACCTGACTCAACTGCTAATAAGAGTCCCATCACACTATTTACTTTCATTATAGGCTTTCTTTTTTTTCCATCATGCATGCCTAATTTAAGAGCCCACTCTGGATTATAAACTGGTGAAGGTGCTCCCTTGCCAAATGAAATAAATTTATGTTTGTTCAAGTCACCTACAGTCTTTGGCATACCATGTTTTTCTAGATATTTATTAGATCCATATATGTAATATTTCAAATCTATAAGTTTTTTTTGAATGTAATTTAACTGTTTTGGTCTTCTCATAAAAATACCTATATCTGCTTGTCTAGTACTCAAATCTAACTCTTTATCCTCAAAAATTAATTCTATTTCAATCTCAGGATTTAATCGCATAAATTCCTCAATTCTAGGTGTTAACCAGTGAGTTCCAAAACTTCTTACCGTAGTAATTGTCAATTTTCCTGTTGGTTTATTTTTTTGATCACCTAAAGAAGTTTCTACTTCTTTTAATTTGCTAATCACTTCATGTGCTGTTTTAAACACATACTCACCGTTTTCAGTGAGTGTTAGACCTCTTGCATGTCTCTCAAATAATTGTACCTTTAATTCTTGTTCTAAAGATTGAATTTGTCTACTTATTGCTGATTGACTTAAATTTAAATTAATTGTGGCGTTAGTGAAACTTCCTGCTTCTGCAACAGCATGAAAAATCTTAAGTTTGTCCCAGTCCATTATTTATTTAAATCAACTAAAACTCTTCCAGAAATTTCACCTTTTAATATCTTGGGATAAGTTTTAATTAACTCCTCTAAGCTTACAGTTTGAATAGACTTTTCTAACAAGTCAAAATCAATTAATTTGGCAGCTTCTCCCCAAATAAATTCTCTCCTTTTTACACTACAATTAGCGGAGTCCATCCCCCAAAGTTTTATTCCACGCAGCATAAATGGAATTACATTTGTATTAAGTTCGTTAGTACTAGCATTTCCACAAACTGCGATAATTCCATTCGAATTAGTCTGAACAATTGCATTAGCTAAAATTTTACCACCAACTGTATCAACCACTCCATCCCACAACCCTTTATCTATAAGTTTTGGATCCTTATCGAATTCACTACGATTAACAACACTTTTAGCTCCTAGTGACTTAAGGTAATCAGTATTTGAATCTTTTCCTGAAACAGCTGTAACATTGTATCCCATCTTATTTAATATCATTACTGCAATACTTCCAACTCCACCAGATGCTCCTGTTACTAATACGTCATTTACTTTTGCGCCAAGGAGTATTTCTTCTCTTGCTTTAATAGCGAACGCTGACATTAAGGATGTAAAACCTGCAGTACCCAAAACCATTGCTTGTTTGCTTGTTAGATCTTTTGGTTTCTTCACCAGAAAGTCTCCATTAACTTTTGCAATTTGAGAATAACCACCATAAAAAATTTCTCCGACTCTAAAACCAGTTAATATAACTTCATCACCAGCTTTAAATTTTGAATTATCACTTTCTAAAACAGTTCCTGAAAAATCAATTCCTGGGATATGTGGAAAATCCTTTACTAGCCTTCCACCATTTTTTAAAATCATCCCATCTTTAAAATTAAGATCTGAGTAATCAACTTTAATCGTTACATCACCATGTTTTAAAAAACTTTTATCTATTGATTTAACTTCTCTTGTAAAATTCTCGCCTTCTTGGTTGAGTATAAGAGCTTTAAATTGATCTGACACTTTAATCTTTTGCTATACTAATAAATCTTAAATATCTATTTTGAAAACTTAAATCTTCTTTGAATTGACCTAAATAATAATTAGTTACCGTAGATGCTTGTTCTTTTTTTATACCTCTCATCGTCATACATTGATGCGTTGAGTCTATTGTAACAGCCACCCCTTTTGCATCTAGAGACTCCATTAAGGTATTCGCTATCTGCATAGTTAATCTTTCTTGAGTCTGTAATCTTTTTGAAAAAACTTCTACAACTCTCGCTAATTTGCTAAGACCCACAACTCTTTCTTTTGGAATATATGCTACATGAGCTTTGCCAATTATTGGTGCCATATGATGTTCGCAATGACTTTGTACAGAAATATTCTTTTGAACAACCATGTCATCATATCCTTCAACATCTCCAAATGTCTTATCTAAAATTTGCGTAGGATCCTCGTTATATCCCCTAAAGTATTCCTTAAAAGCTTTAACAACTCTTTTAGGAGTCTCTAAAAGACCCTCTCTATTTGGGTCCTCACCCATCCAAGCTAAAATTGTCTTAAAAGCTTCTTCAGCTTCTTTATCAGAAATCTTTTTTTGATTTTTTTCTATATTTGTGTCTTTAACAAGTTTCATCGAACAGCTTTATACCCATAATTTTACTATTTTAAAATATTTAAAATATACCTATATGTGCTACATAATTACTTATTATGTTCAAAAAAAGAGAGAATGTCATAGAAATAGAAGAAGGAAGTCTTCTTTCGCCTAAATTTGATAATGATGGGTTAATTCCAGTTATAACAATGTGTGATAAAACTAAGGAAATTTTGATGCATGGCTACATGAATGTGGAAGCACTAAAAAAAACAATTGAAACTAAAGAAGCTCACTATTTCAGCAGATCAAGGAAGTCTATTTGGCACAAGGGCAAAACAAGTGGTTTTGTTCAAAAGGTAACTGAAATAAGAATCGATGATGACCAGGATTCTATTTGGTTAACAGTCGATATTGGTGATGGAGCCAGTTGTCATGTTGGTTATCGATCTTGTTTTTATAGATCAATTCCTCTAGGGCCAATTGAAAATGGTCGAAAAGTAGAAATGAAATTTACTGAAAAAGAAAAAAGATTTGATCCAGAAAAAGTTTATAAGGGCCAACCTAATCCAACCAAAATTTAATTAAATGGAAATCAAATATCAAAATTTAAGAGTATTAGGTCCAGCAATATTGAAAGTTAGAATTCCTGATGAGATATTAAATAAATTAAATGAGTATATTGATAAAATCATCAATGATGACACAAAATTAAAAAAATTAAACTATGGTGAAGCGCTAGTTGGTGATGTAACTCAAGAATTTTTATTAGAGATAGAATTTGTTAAAACATCTGGTTGGTTAGAGTTTTTAGGAAATTCTTGTAAAATTTATACAGAATTGAATGAGGGGAAAAAAATATCAAAATTTAATTTGCTAAAAACATGGGTCGTAAGACAATTTCAGAATGAATATAATCCAACACATTGGCATGGTGGCCATATTTCTGGAGCTGGTTTTCTTAAGGTACCAAAATCATTGGGAGTAAGCACCCAACAAAAAAAATCTAAAACATATAGAGGTGGAAGCTTACAACTAATACATGGAGCAAGAATGTTTACTTGTCCATCAACGTTTAATATTACACCAGAAGTTGGTGATTTTTATTTATTCCCTAATTATTTGATGCACACAGTTTTTCCATTTAAAGGTACCGATGAAGAAAGACGCTCTATCTCTTTTAATGCGTCAATAGATGAGGAAATATATAACGTATATGGAAAATAAGATTCAAAAAAATGTTTTAGGTGAAAATTTAGAATTATGTTCCAACAATCCACTTACTGGATGGTATAGGGATGGATGTTGTAACACAGATGAGAATGATCATGGATTACATACGGTTTGCGCAAAAGTCACAACAGAATTTCTAGAATGGTGCAAAGAAGCAGGTAATGATTTAATTACTCCTCATCCTGAGTTTGGATTTCCTGGTTTAAAAGATGGAGATGGTTGGTGTGTTTGTGTAACTTGGTATGCGAGAGCAGTAGATGCCGGGAAAGGATGTCCAATTTTTTTAAAAAGAACACATGAAAATACATTAAAAGTTTTATCAATCGAAACACTAAAAAAATTTGCAATAGATCTTTCTTAAGATAAATTTGCTTATGGGTGACAATATTTTATCTATAATTTACCTCTTGCTAGTAATTGCGTTAGTCTTACCAGGTTTTTACTATGCAAATAAAAATAAAAAAGTTTTTTTTAAAAATCTTATGATTTGTATAGTTGTAGTGGGTGTGATAATAATTTTTGTTTATTCTGTATAATCAATCACATATTTCCATACTTTGGTCCACCTCCACCTTCAGGAGTGACCCAAATGATATTTTGTGAGGGTTCTTTAATATCACAAGTCTTACAGTGAATACAATTCTGCGCATTAATAACAAATTTGTTAGTGTCATTCTCTTTTTGAACCTCATAAACTCCAGCTGGACAGTACCTTTGTGCTGGTTCATCATATTTTTCAAGTGTATATTTTATTGGTAAATCTTTATCTTTTAAATGTAAATGCACAGGTTGATTATCCTCATGATTAGTCCCAGTTAGATAAACTGAGCTTGTTTTATCAAAAGTAATTATATTA
The DNA here is from genome assembly GCA_902515095.1 of uncultured Pelagibacteraceae bacterium. Taxonomy (GTDB): domain Bacteria; phylum Pseudomonadota; class Alphaproteobacteria; order Pelagibacterales; family Pelagibacteraceae; genus Pelagibacter. The sequence continues at coordinate 5,483 of CABXTC010000005.1, read as the reverse complement.
TCAGGTTTTGGATAATCAATTTTTGGCATCTGATTTGCAGGCTTTAATGTTTCGTGATCTGCATGTTTGTGTTTTAGTGTGAAAGGCAGCCTACCTCTAAATAAAATTTGATCAATTCCAGTAAAGATAATACCTAAAATTAGACCCCAGCTAAAACTTGGTTTAACGTTTCTTGCTTTGTGCAATTCATCAAATAACCAACTCTTTTTAAATTTTTCCTCAAATGCGGATAAATCTTTATTATCTTTTAAGTGCTCATTAATTGTTTCTGCAGCAATAATTCCACTTTTCATTGCAGTATGAGAACCTTTAATTTTTGGCATATTTAAAGTTCCAGCATCACATCCGACTAGTAATGCACCAGGCATATACATTTTTGGTAAACTTTGAATACCACCTTCGATTAATGCTCGTGCACCATAAGAGATTCTTTTTCCACCTTCTAAAATTTTTTTTATTGATGGATGTGTTTTAAATCTTTGAAACTCGTCAAAAGGAGAAAGATGAGGGTTTTGATAATCTAGACCTATTACGTATCCTAAAAAAACTTGTCTGTTTTCAGCATGATAAATAAAACTTCCACCATATGTGTTATTATCTAAGGGCCAGCCAGCTGTATGCATTACCAATCCTTCTTCATGTTTTTTTTCATCAACTTCCCAAATTTCTTTAAAACCTATTCCATATTGTTGAGGATCTTTATCTTGGTTAAGATTAAATTTTTTTATTAATTGCTTTCCTAAATGACCTCGGCAACCTTCTGCAAAAACTGTAATCTTGCCAATAAGTTCAATACCTGGCTCAAAGCTATCTTTTTTATTTCCAAGTTTATCTACACCCATGTCCTGTGTGGCAACTCCTTTAACTGATCCATCCTCATTAAATAAAATTTCACTTGCAGGAAATCCTGGAAATATCTCTACGCCAAGCGCCTCGGCTTGTTCGGCAAGCCATCTACACAAATTAGCAAGACTAATAATATAATTTTTATGATTTTTTTGGACATCAGGTAATAACCATGTTGGCCAGCTTATAGATTTTGTTTTACCTAAAAATAAAAATTTTTCCTTAGAAACCTTCGTTTTTATGGGCGCATTTAAATCTTTCCATTTCGGAATTAACTCATCTAATGCTCTAGTTTCAAAAACATTGCCACTTAAAATATGTGCACCAATTTCAGATGCTTTTTCTAAAATACAAATATTTAGATTTGAGTTTAATTGCTTTAATTTAATAGCAGTTGATAATCCTGATGGTCCCCCACCGACAATAACTACATCATATTCCATTGACTCTCTGGACATGTATTAATTTTTTACAGATTATATTATTTTTGTATAGTGTTTAATTTGTTCAATTCATCAATAAATTGAGGAAGTGCTTCAAATAAATCAGCTTCTAGGCCATAGTCTGCAACACTAAAGATTGGAGCTTCACCATCCTTGTTAATTGCTACAATTACTTTACTTTCTTTCATTCCAGCTAAATGCTGAATTGCACCTGAAATACCAATAGCTATATATAAATCTGGAACTACAACTTTTCCTGTTTGCCCAACTTGATGATCATTGCTAATATATCCAGCATCAACAGCCGCTCTTGAAGCTCCAATTGCTGCATTTAATTTATCAGCAACAGATGTAATTAATTTAAAATTATCTCCACTTTGCATTCCTCTTCCTCCGGAAACAACTACTCTTGCAGTTCCAAGTTCTGGTCTATCTGATTTTATTTCTTCTCTCTTAACAAATTTAGTATTATTAAACTCCTCACTAGGCTCAACATTTTCAATTGGGGCTGATCCACCTGAACTCTCACATGGATCAAATGAAGTAGGTCTAATTGTGATACACTTTTTTGGATCCTTGCTTTTTACGGTTGCAAATGCATTTCCAGCGTAAATAGGTCTTAAAAATGTATCTGAAGAAATTACTTTAATAATATCGCTGACCTGAGAAGTGTCTAAAGAAGCTGCAATTCGTGGCATCAAATTTTTACCAAAAGTATTAGCTGAACAAACTATATGTGAGTAGCCCTCTGCTAATTTTACAATCACTGGTGCAAAATTTTCTGCAACAAAGTTTTCGTAATGGGCTGCTTCTACTTGAATCACTTTTTTGACTAGTGGCAAATCTGATAGTTTTTTTGCTGCATCACCACAGTTATGGCCAATAATCACAGCATGAAGATCTGTATCCATTTGAGAAGCTGCAGTTACAGCGTTAAGCGTAAAAGGTTTTAATTCTTTGTTGCTATGTTCTGCTACTAATAAAATTGACATTATATTACCTTAGCCTCATTTTTTAATTTTTGTACTAGCTCTGCCACGTTTTTAACTTTTATCCCCGCTTTTCTTTTTGGAGGTTCTTCAACCTTAATCTGCTCGATTCTTGGAGATGTATCCACTCCTAAATCTGACGCATTTAGCTGTTCAATAGGTTTCTTTTTAGCTTTCATTATATTGGGTAAAGAAGCATATCTTGGTTCATTAAGTCTTAAGTCACAAGTCACAATTGCAGGAATGTTTATCTCTATTGTCTCTAAACCTTCGTCAATCTCTCGAGTAACTTCAAGTTTTTGATCTTTTATTTTAATTTTAGAGGCAAATGTTGCTTGAGGCCAATTTAATAAAGCACTCAACATCTGACCTGTTTGATTACAATCATCATCGATTGCTTGCTTTCCCATGAAAACTAAATCTGGTTTTTCTTTTTCAACAATTTTTTGTAATAATTTTGATACTGATAAAGGTTCTAAAATTCCATCGGCTTTAATAAGAATGCCTCTATCAGCTCCAACTGCTAAAGCTTTACGAACAGTCTCTTGAGCCTTCTCTTCTCCAACGCTTACTGCAACCACTTCAGTTGCTTTTCCTGACTCTTTGATTTTTACCGCTTCCTCAATTGCATTGTCATCAGGTGGATTGGTAGACATCTTGACATTATCAGTTACCACACCAGTATTATCCTCTTTGACCCTAATCTGGACATTGTAATCTATTACTCTTTTTACTGCGACTAGGATTTTCATTAAGCTCTCAACAATTTATTTTCAACATCGTATGGACTTTCCTCTAAAATTGTAGCTTCATACATTTTTCCAAGAATATCAACTTTAAGTTTTTCACCTACATTTGCTAAATCAGGTTTAACCATTGCTAAGGCTATAGATTTATCTAATCTAAATCCATATTCCCCGCCTGTGGCTCTTCCAACGACTTTATCATCTTTATAAATTGGATTGTTACCTAAAACATCCGAGTCTGTAGTGTCATGTACTTCAAGTGTAACCAACTTATTATCAAAACCTTTTTCTCTCCATTTATTTAGAGCCTCAAGTCCAATAAAATTTCCTTTATTTGGATGAATAAATCTGTCTAGACCTGACTCATAAGGTGAATACTCTATTGATAATTCTGTTCCAACGAGTTTATAGGATTTTTCAACTCTTAAACTATTCATAGCTCTAATTCCAAAAGGTTTAAGACCTATGACATTGCCTGCCTCCATTAATTTATCAAAAATATGATTTTGATATTCAATTGGATGGTGTAACTCCCAACCAAGTTCACCAACAAAATTTACTCTCATAGCATTGACAGGAGCATATCCCACATTGACATTTTTAGCTGTTAACCACTTAAAGTTTTCATTCGAAAAATCGTCAGTAGAAACTTTTTGCATTAACTCTCTTGCCTTCGGGCCAGCTACAACTAGGACACCTGTGCTGTTTGTGAGGTCTTCAAATATTACTGACCCATCTGTTGGCATCCATTTTTGTATCCAATCATGGTCTAATCTTAAATTTGCACCAGCTGAAACTAAATAATAACTATTTTCTGCTTCTTTCATAATTGTAAATTCTGAGTGAACACCGCCTTTAGTATTTAATGCATGACACAAATTGATTCTTCCAATTTTTTTTGGAAGTTTGTTAGCTACTAAGTAGTCTAAAAATTCCTCAGCCTTTTGGCCTTTAATTCTACATTTAGCAAAGGCTGTCATATCTAAAAGTCCAACATTCTTTTTAACATTTTCACATTCTTTTTTTATTGCATCAAACCATTTTGATCTTCTAAATGACCAATGATCTTTTTGTTCCATGCCATCAGTTGCAAAAAAATTTGGTCTTTCCCATCCAAATTTTTGACCAAAAACAGCTCCTAATTTTTTCATTCTTTCGTAACAAGGTGATGTTCTTAATGGTCTTGCAGCTGGTCTTTCTTCGTCAGGGTAATGAGTTATAAATACATGACTATAAGCTTCTTCATTTTTTGCTTTTAAATAAGATTTGGTTGCATAATTTCCATAACGTCTCGGCTCAACACCAAGCATATCAATTGTTGGTTCACCGTCAACAATCCACTCTGCTAGCTGCCATCCTGCTCCTCCAGCCGCTGTAATTCCAAAACTATGTCCTTCATTAATCCAAAAATTTTTCAGTCCCCAAGCTGGACCAACAATTGGATTTCCATCTGGAGTATAACAAATTGCACCATTATAAACTTTTTTTACACCAACTTCTCCAAAAGCAGGTACTCTATGTATTGCTCCTTCAATGTGAGGCGCAAGTCTATCTAAATCTTCTTGAAATAGTTCATACTCAGAATTTTTTGAAGGGCCCTCTACATAACAAGCAGGAGCACCATCTTCATAAGGACCTAAAATTAATCCTCCAGCTTCTTCTCTCATATACCATCTGCTATCACTATCTCTAAGAACACCCATTTCTGGAAGACCGTCTTTTTTTCTTTTTTGAATTTCTGGATGTGGTTCAGTTACAATGTATTGATGTTCAACTGGTATAACAGGTATATCTAATCCAACCATCTCACCAGTTTGTCTTGCAAAATTTCCTGAACAAGAAATTATATGTTCACATTCAATAGACCCTTTATCTGTTTCTACAATCCAACCATCTTTATTTTGTTTTATAGCTATAACAGTTGTGTTTCGATAAATTTCTGCTCCCATATTTCTAGCACCTGTAGCAAGGGCTTGTGTCAAATCTGCTGGTTGAATATATCCATCTTCTGGATGCTGAATAGCACCAACTAAATCATCTGTATGACATAAAGGCCAAATCTCTTTTACTTGTTGAGGTGTTAAAAATTTAACATCTACACCAATTGTTTTTGCTACACCAGCGTACTGATGATATTCATCCATTCTATCTTTGGTACTTGCTAAACGAATATTTGAGACAACACTAAAACCAACATTTTTTCCTGTTTCTTCCTCTAATTTTTTATAAAGATCGACAGCATATTTATGAAGTTGTCCGACAGAATAACTCATATTAAACAATGGTAACAATCCTGCTGCATGCCAAGTAGAACCAGAAGTTAATTCTTTTCTCTCAACAAGAACAACATCTGACCAGCCTTTTTTTGCTAGGTGATAAAGTGCACTTACTCCAACTACACCTCCGCCGATGACAACTACTTTTGTTTTTGATTTCATTAAGCGATTCCTACTAAATTT
>CABXTC010000004.1 GCA_902515095.1 uncultured Pelagibacteraceae bacterium | reverse complement strand
TTACATTTTTTAAGGTACAAGGTTTATCTAAAAGTTTAAAACCTCTATGGCTACAAACATTATGAAACACACGAATCTTCATGTTTTTATCTCTTAACAAGATCAATGGAGTCCCCAGTAGATTGTGTGGTTTAATATCTCCAGGATTGGGAATGGAGCTTGCTACCCCAATTACAGTCCACTTATTAAAAAAAACTTTTTCTCTTTCGTGAGCTAAATAATCGTTACTTGTGTAGCACTCATTAGGAAGGCCATTTGCCACCTCTATAGGCTGATCGACATTATGGAGTTTTTCAATATTTAGTATTTTAGAAAGGGGTAAATTTTTTAGATTTTGGTCCACAAAAAAAATTATCATGGGCATTTTTTTTGGCAACAAATTTCGCCATACCTTCTAATGAATTTCTTTGACAGCGATTTCAAAAAATATAATGATTAGAATATGAAATTTTCTTTGGAAATCGGTCCTCAAACTGACTTGGATACTGTTCCGCAAGTAAGTGATGTTTATATTACAATGCTTCCAGGTGGGGACTATAAAGAAACAGCTCAACAGGCGGTTGAGTTAGTAAAGAAAGGTTTTAACCCAGTGCCTCACTTTCCAGCAAGATCAATGCAAGATGAAAAACAGCTAAAAGATTACATTTCTAGATGCAAAGATGGAGGTGTAAAACAAGTTTTAGTAATCGGTGGCGGAAGAGAACCAATGGGAAAATTTGATAGCTCTTTTCAACTTTTAGAGACTGGTTATTTTGAGAAGATGACGATAGGAATTGCTGGACACCCTGAGGGGAGTCCTGATATATCCGATTCAAATTTAGAAAAAGCTATGATAGATAAAAAGCCTTATGCTGATTACATCGTAACCCAATGGTTATTAGATCCTCAGCCTATCATTGATTTTGTTTCTAAACAAAGCGTACCAGTGCATGTGGGAATTACTGGGCCTCTAAAAATATCTAGCTTAATAAAATTTGCTAATATAGTTGGTGCGAAAAATTCCTTAAACTTTCTTAAGTCTAATTTTAGTAAGGCATTAGATTTATTGAAACCTAAAGACCCTAATGATCTAATTGGGAAAGTTAAATCGCATACTGATTTTTTCCACATTTATACATTCGGCGGCTTGAAGGAAACTAACAAGTGGTTGAAGGAGAATAGTTATGTCTAAAGAATTTGACTATACTAAATTAAAACATGTTACCTCAGTAGATCAATCAGATCGAAAAGTACCATATAATTTAAGACAAAGTGGTCCAACTAAAGTTGAAATGTTAATTTCGACAAGAGTGAGAAAATCTCCTTATTGGCACCTATCAATGCAAGCAGGTTGTTGGAGAGCAACTGTTTACAATAGAATTTATCACCCTAGAGGTTACGTGAAACCTGAAGATGGTGGCGCAATGGTTGAATATGATGCAATTGTAAATCATGTGACTATGTGGAATGTTGCTGTAGAAAGACAAATTCAAGTGAAGGGACCAGATGCTGAAAAATTTGTTGACTTTGTTATAACAAGAGATGCAACAAAAATTTCCCCAATGCGAGCAAGATATGTAATTCTGTGTAATGCTTACGGGGGAGTTTTAAATGATCCAATACTTTTAAGAATTTCAAAAGATGAATTTTGGTTTTCTCTGTCAGACTCTGATATTGGAATGTATCTTCAGGGAGTGAATGCAGATGGCAGGTACAATTGCACAGTTGATGAAATTGATGTAAGTCCTGTTCAAATACAGGGACCAAAATCAAAAGCATTAATGAAAGATCTTTGTGGAGATCAAGTTGATTTTGACAATATGCCCTTCTATGGATTAGCTGAAGTCAAAGTTGGTGGGAGAAGTTGTGTAATTTCTCAATCAGGTTTTTCTGGAGAAGCTGGATATGAAATTTATTTAAGGGACTCTACTTTATATGCTGAAGATATGTGGAATGCTGTTTTAGATTCAGGAAAAAAACACAAACTTATGGTAATTGCACCTGCTCACCACAGAAGAATTCAAGCTGGAATTCTTTCATGGGGTCAAGACATGGATGTACAGCATAATCCATACCAATGTAATCTTGGTTATCAAGTTTCTTTATCTGGAAAAGGTGAGTGGAATAAAACAGGTGACTACGTTGGCAAAGCGGCTTTAGAAAAAATGGGTAAAGAGTTAAAAGAAGGGAAGAAACCCTATAAACTTCAACTGGTAGGACTAGAATTAGGTGGAAAACCAATTGAAGAGTATGCACCCGATTTTTGGCTTATATCAAATGAAAATGGTGGTGACCCTGTAGGTTTCATCACTTCCCCTTGGTATCACCCAGAAAAAAAGCAAAATATTGCAATGGGCTATGTACCTTTTGATGGGACTTTAAATTCTAATGGTTTTCCAAAAGGAAAAATTGGAAAGAAATATAAAGTTCACTTACCTGAAAAATATTCAATAACTCCTGGCACTCCTGTTGACGCAGTTGTAGTTGATATTCCTTTTAAGGAGTCTTACAACGCCAATACAAGAGAAGTAGTAAAGGGTTAATTTTTTAAAGGGGAGTTTTTACTCCCCTTTTAATCATAAATGATCAAAGTTTTTATTATTGCAGTTTGCTTTATAATAGCTATTGGATTAATATTATTTCCTTTAATTGTATCTTATAATGCTCAAAAAAACAAAAAAGATTAATGTTAGCAGAATTTTTAAATATAATTTTCAAATCAATAAAATTAGATAAGACTCTTTACAGCGATAATAGAAATTTCGGTGAGGCAGCAATATATTTTGCTGGCTTAATCATGATATTAGATGGGGTTGCTGGCGCTGTCGCTGCAAACACAGTAGTAAAAACAGCTATTGGAATGTCAGGACTTACAGCAATTATAACGTGGTTTATTTGGGCAATTTTTATATATGTAATTGGGGTAAAATTATTTCCAGACAAACAAACGAAGGTTCCTTTTAAAAAAGTATTAGTAGCTGTCGGGTTTGCGCATGCACCAGGCTTAATTAGATTTTTTGCTTTAACACCTGAATTAATGATCCCAATTATTTTTCTTACTCAAATTTGGATTTTTGCAGCTTTGATCATATCAACCAAACAAATATTAAATTTAAAATCAGGTTTTAAATCTTTTGGAATTGTATTTTTATCATTTTTAATTATTGCTTTTATGTCAATATCTTTTGTTATGAGTAGAATGAATGCCTTACCAATTAATAGTATTTAAATTGGAAAAATTGTTTTTGAAACTCTACAAGATTTACAAATTTTAAACCCTGTTAGAATTAGATTATGAGTGACACTTTCATCTTGTTTTTTGCATTCATCACAAATATCATTCAATTCGTCATTGTAGTTAATATTTTCTTTTTTTTTTAAATTATTTTTAGTCATTATCTGTTAACCCTGCTCCAGCAGCACCTTTTTTTAAACTTTCTGTTTCTTCAACGAATGTTTGTTCCGACAATTGATATAAACTTTTCCAATCTTGTTCATGAAAATTATCATTATTTTCAATAAATATTACTTCTGCATTTTTTGCTATATTTGGACAACTTTTGTTTAGTAAATTCGATGCAATATTTACATTTATGTTCATTAGAAATTCATGATTATCAAATTTAAAGTGAATTTTTTTTCCAATAACTTCAGAACTTTTGCTTAGAAATGGTAAAAATAGTAATGGGTATGCAATATTTGAAAAATTAACAATTTTAATTTTTTCAATATTGTATATTTGATCTAAAAAATTAACTCCCAAAGAAATTGGGCAGTATGAAAATTCTTTTGGCGTATTACTTTTATTAATCAAATTAGGCCTTTCAAATTTTTTATTTAATTTTTCTCTAAAATATTCATTTAAATTTTTTATTCCTTGAAAATTAAACATTTCCAATAATCTAATACTTTTTCCAACCTCTTCACTCACACCCCAAGAGAAACCCGAGGCTTTACTTGCGCGTTTGGAAGTAGTTTCGATTTCACTTAATGATCTCATAAATTTTCTATCAATTATAAACCCATTGCTGACTACAATTTTTAAGTTCATGAGGAAGAGGAGCTCCTTGAAACATGCAAATTCTTAACCATTTATCAGATCTTGGATCAAATTTTAAGGCACCAAAAAAAGACAACTTTAATCGAAGCATATCAATAGGTATTACATTTTTACTGATTGTATTATCTTGTATTTCAGCATATTGAAATTTTTCAATTATAAATGCTCGTCTTATAACATGCCTTAATTCAGAATTTTCTAACAAAAATTTATCAATAGTCGAACTTTCTTTGGCAATAATTAATCTATCATATAATCTCTTAATATCTCTTGCTATAGCAAGAGGTTGCTCTAATTCAGAACCATTTTCTTCAAAACGATCTGCATATCTAGGCTCTTCTTTATTCTTAGAAATGAACCAAAAGTTTTTGAAATTTTCTTTATTTTCGAAATTAATCTTTAAAATATCTGGATATTTAAGCTCTAAAATATTTTTCAATTCTAAAACTGTTCTTTCTGTTGGAATTCTAAAATATTTTTCTTCATCAGAACTCATATTTTTTCTTAAGGGTTTTACAATATCATCAAAAGGTTCCATCATCATAGACACGATATACTCAATAGTCTCTTCACAAGTTTGTTTTTCAAGCCATAAATAAATTTGGTTAAAAGGATACTCGCTTGTAAAATCAAAATCATTATCAATAAATCTTAAAAATCTTTTTACATTTATAACAAGTGAGTTAATTTTCTTTGCTTGAAATTCACTTTCTGTATTCCAGCTAGTGAGAATTTTTAGAGATTCTTTTACACATTTTTTAAAAAGGTCACAATTTTTTGAGTTCACTTTTTTAATCTCTCTTATTTTTTTTAGAGCTGTTTCTCTAGATAAAATCCAATTGTGCAAAAGAGTAGGATGATTTACAATAAAAGGTGCCATTCCTAGTCCTGTAGAGTTTCCAATACCTAAATTTTTACAAATTTTTAAGTCTAAACTTACTGCTTTTTTTGGATTTTTACACTTAGCTACATGGTTAACTTGATCAAAGGTAAATTGTCTTACCAAATAAACAAGCATCATTTCCAGTCTAAATGGCCCATTAATTTCTTGCCTATTTTTAATTCTAAATCGATCTGCTAAACCAAACTTTCCAGAACCATAAACAGCCGTAGTCCTATAAAGGTATCCAACTTTTTCTAAAAGATTTAAGTCTGGCTGATTTCCATTACTTAAACTTTCTACAACATGATCAAAAACTCTTACTGATTTATTTGCTCTTGAAAGAGTCAATTCTTTATAAGAAAGTCTACCAACTTCTTGCTTTGGTACTTCATTTTTTAATCTCTTAATATCATTTTCTGTTGGAGCCCCATCATGCAAAGTAAATGCGGCATCCCATTTAGTTGCAATAACTCTATCTGATCTATCATTATTATCGATCTTATTTGCAAAACAAACTAATGAATAAATCTTTTCTTTTTTTTTAAATGAATAAACTGCAGTTCCATAGCCACCATTATCTAAATTAAATGAGTCTCTATTATAATCCCAATCTTTAAATTCATCTAAAAAACTTCTCAAAAATGATAATTTAGATTGATGAAATGACCCTAGCCTAGACAATTTCATGATTATGTTTGGATCTCTTAATTCTACTTCCATGTCTTAAATAATTTTATAAAAATTATACCAATTGTTTCCCAATATCCCATCGATTTCTATTTCTGAAAATCCAACTTTTTTTAAACCTGTTTCTAAATTCAAAAAACCTCTAGCATCTTGAAACCAATCTGGTTGCATAGGAAAACCTGGTTTATTTTTTGAACCTTCGCCATAATTTTTACCTTTAGACCATGTGCCATTTCTCATCCATTCAACAATTTCATCAGGTTGATTTAAACATAAGTCAGATCCAATACCTAGATTTTTGACTCCCATCACTTCAGACGTTCTGGCTACCATTTCACAAAAACTTTCCAATGAGCAATTTGTATTATCTTTTAAATGGTGCGGATATAATGATAGACCCAACATTCCCCCATTATCACTTAAAGCTTTTAATAAATCTTTTGATTTATTTCTTTTAGCAGCATGCCAAAAACTCGGGTTTGCGTGTGTGATTGCTATTGGTTTTTCACTTATATCAATTGCATCTAAAGTGCTTTTTTCAGCAGAGTGGGACATGTCAATTACTATACCAACTCTATTCATTTCCTTAATTACCTCACGTCCAAAATTAGTAACTCCACTGTCATTTTTCTCATAACATCCTGTAGCGAGAAGAGATTGGTTGTTGTAAGTCAGTTGCATAAAACGACATCCAAGATTATGAATTTTTTCAACTAAACGAATATCATCCTCAATTGGAGAGCAGTTCTGAAAGCCAAAAAAAATTGCAGTTTTTTTCTCTAATTGAGCTTTTTCAATATCTTTATAGTTGCTTCCATGAAAAATTAAGTCTGAATTCTCATCAAAAAGTTTTTGCCATTTCTTAACTTCATTTAAAAATTCATCATAATCCTCATGATAAACTATTGTTACATGAACAGCGTCTAATTTTGCCTCTCTATTTATTTCAAATACTTTTCTGGTCCAATTACAATACTGCAAATTATCAATCTTAAATTTCATGAGTTTATTTTTATTTAAACATATCAATATGTATTTGAAATTCTATTAATTTATTGAAATTTCAAGAAATTTTTGAAATAAAGTTTGAATATAATATTCATGAATAGAAAAAAAAATCTCAAAGTATCGATTGTTATGGGAAGTCAATCTGACTTTAAAACAATGAAATTATCTATAAAAATATTAAAAAAACTCAAAGTTCCTTTTGAAACTAAAATTATTTCTGCACATAGAACACCAAAAAGAATGTACAAATTTGCATTAGAGGCAGAAAAAAATAATATCGGTGTAATTATTGCTGGTGCTGGAGGCTCGGCACATTTACCGGGAATGATAGCTGCAATTACTCAAATACCAGTATTAGGTGTGCCAATTGAAAGTAAAAAACTTAAAGGCCTTGATAGCTTATTATCTATTGTGCAAATGCCAAAAGGTATACCGGTAGGAACTTTAGCAATAGGAGAAGATGGAGCGATAAATGCTGCTATCCTTGCCTCTTCAATTATTGCTAACAGTAATCCATTGATAAAAGCGAAACTTGAAAGCTGGAGAATTTCTCAAGCCAAATCTGTTAAAAAAAAACCAAAATAATCTCGATGTCGGAAATCACATTAGGAATTCTTGGTGGAGGACAGTTAGGAAGCATGTTGTCAACTGCAGCTAAAAAATTGAAAATCAGAACTGTAATTTATTCTGATGATAAAAATGCTCCTGCTCAAAATTTCTGTGACGAATTTATTTTTGGTGAATATTCAAATAAAAATCAAATTTATGAATTTGTAAAAAAAGTAACAGTAATCACTTATGAATTTGAAAATATACCATTTGAAACTTTAAATGAAATTAACAAACTTAAAACAGTTTCTCCAAAACCATCGATAATCCGTTTAATACAACATCGTTTAGCTGAAAAAGATTTTGTAAACAAATTAAATATCAGAACTACAAGATATGTAAGTGTGGAAAAAAAATCAGATTTAGACTCACTTGAAGATTTTTTACCTGGAATATTAAAAACAACTACAATGGGCTATGATGGAAAAGGACAATACCCAATTAAAAATTTAGAACAAGTTGATACTTTAAACATAGATTTTTCAAAAGAATATATTTTAGAAAAATTGGTAAAATTAAAAAAAGAAGTATCAGTTATAATTACAAGATTTGGAAATAATAAGTACGAAATTTACGAACCCATAGAAAATATACATGAAAATCAGATATTGAGAAAGTCTATGATACCTGCAGATTTAGATAATAAACTAATTGAACAATCTAAAGAGTGGTCAATTCAAATTTCTGAGGAACTAAAATATATAGGAACACTTTGTGTGGAATTTTTTGTTGATAGAAATAACAATCTTTATGTAAATGAAATTGCTCCAAGAGTTCATAACTCTGGTCATTTAACTATTAATTCATTTAATGTCAGTCAATTTGAAAACCATGTTAGAGCGGTATGTTCTTTAGAACAAATTCCTTTAAAAAAATTATACAATGCTGAGATGATTAATTTAATAGGAGACGAGATAAAAACTTATAGACAAAATTTAAATTTAAAAGAAAATGAATTTTTTTTTGATTATTTAAAAAAAGAAGTTAAGCATAATAGAAAAATGGGTCATTTAACTAGATTGAAGTAAATGATTAAAACTATTGAAGGAAATTTTGAAAACACTGATGTAAATGAACTTTTAACTAAGCATTTTATTGAACTTAGGGCTGCTTCACCTGAAGGAAGTGCTCATGTATTAGATATTGAAGGTTTAAAGGTTCCATCCATTAAATTTTGGAGTTTGTGGTATGATAGTGAATTAATGGGATGTGGTGCTTTGAAAATTATAGAAAAAGATCACGGTGAATTTAAATCAATTAGATTACACGATGATTTCCGTAAAAAAGGTAATGGAATAAAATTAATTAATCATTTAATTGAAGAGGCGAAAAAATTAAAAATAAAAAAAATAAGTATTGAAACTGGTGCTGGTAAATTCTTTAAACCTGCAAGGAAATTATTTAATTTAGGTGGTTTCAAGCCATGTAAGCCATTTGCACACTATAAAGAGGATATAAATTCAATCTATTTATCTAAGATTATAAACAACACATCAAATTAAAATTTAAATTATCAATCTATTTTGTTGACAAAACTGATTAAATTATAAAGAAAGGCGCTATTACTTAATTATAAGTAATAAATTAACAAACTACAAAGTAAGAAGAAAAATATGAGTCTACAAGGAAAAGTAAAGTGGTTCAATCCAACCAAAGGTTTTGGTTTTATTGAAAGAGAAGATAAAGAAAAAGATGTGTTTGTACATGTTTCAGCTGTAAGAGATGCTGGTATGAACGGTTTAGATGAGGGTCAAGCTTTGACTTTCGATGTTGAAGATGGTCCTAAAGGTCCTTCAGCAGTTAACTTAAAAACTGCATAATTTTCATAATATCAATTATTGGCTATAAAGTTTACAATTTTTTTAATTTGTATATTTGTAGCCAATAAATTAATTTTTAATCAAAAAAAATTTTAAAATGATTGGCATTTTAGGTGGTATGGGCACTCAAGCTGGCCTAGACTTTTGCAACAAACTTGCAATATTAAATAGAGGGAAGATAGATCAGGAATATCCTTTATTTTTGCTTTTTAATAAATCAAATATTCCTGGTAGACCTGAGTCAATTGGTGTTCAAACTAGAAATTTATTAGATAAATCAAAAAATAAAAAAATTAAAAGAAAATATTTATTAGTTCTAAAAAGTTTATTACTTGGATGTAATGTATTGAAAAAAAGTAATTGCAAGTTTATCGTTATACCCTGTAATACTGCTCATTATTGGTATGAGGATTTAAAAAAGAAAATTAAATTACCAATTATTAATATGCCAAAAGAAGTATTAATTCACACTAAAAAAAAATGTAAAAAAAATTCATCTATTGGATTACTTGCTACAGAGGGAACTTTAAATACTGGTGTATATAATAAATTTTTTGATAAACAGTATAATCTTATTTTTCCTAATACCTCATTGCAAAAAAAATCTGTTAATAGAGCAATTAAATTAGTTAAGATGGGTAATGTCAAAGCTGCAAGCAAGATAATTAAGCCTTCAATAGATTATCTAATCAAAAAAAAATGTAAAAAAATAATATTAGGATGTACAGAATTACCTATAGCAATATTTGCCTTTAAATCTTTTAAAAAAATAAAAACCTCAAAGCTATTTTTAGATCCAAATTTAATATTGGCCAGTGCAGCAATGAGAAAATATCGTAGATAATGAAGTCTAAGGATAAACCTTATATTTTACATGTGGCTGAAAAAATCTATCTAGAAGTTTCTAAAATTAAAAAAAAAAATAGTGCTTTCTCAAATATCGATGCAATAGATGGTTTTATTGGATCAGAAATCTATAATGAGGTGAGTAGTGGTAAATTTCATGATAATTGGTTTGAAGAATTAAAAAAAGAAAAAAAGAAAATACCTGAAGAAACAATTAGATTGTTAAAAGTTCAAAGAGAAATGATGATTAAACAATTAATACAATATCCAGATCTCTATTATACTAAAAGCCATTTTCCATTAGAAATTTCTCAACGTGCATTTGATCACTTATGGAGAATTTGCGAAAGTTACGAATTATGGTGCAAGGAAACAAACCAAAAAAAATTAATTCTTTTAAATCTTATTGATTAATTTTTTTTTGTATTAATTTTTTATGAGTTAATTTGACTCTTTTTTCAACTAGTAGTTTAAAATCTTTATTCACTTTATTTTGATCAACTAGTTTTTGGTGAACTACTTTCACTCTTTTTTCAATCAATTCTTTAAAATCATTTTTAATATTTTTTTGATTGTTATTTTTGGATACTTCTTCTTTAATATAGCTTAGCGAGCTTTTACCTGTTTTTTTTTTAAATTCGTTATCGAACACTAATTGTGCTGTCGCCTTAACTAAATTTCCTGAAGAAGCTACAGTGACAGCTGGTCCTAAAACTGCAGTGATCGGAACAAAGCCTGTTAAAAATGTAAACGATAATAAAAACAAGCAAATTTTAAATAATCGTAGAATCATGCTCGCAGGATATTTGATTTGTGCAAATGTCTCAATTATTTAATAGTCCAAAATAAGCTTTAATATTTCATTAATATAGTGATAAATCTCGTTATTTTAAGCCATTTACAAACATGATTAAAATATTCCCTTTTATATTTATTATTCTTTGGTCATCAGCATTTATAACTACAAAACCAATAATAGATAATAGCGATCCTTTTGCAGCATTAGCTTTTAGATTTTTTTTTGTAGCTATTGGATTTTTACTATTTTCAATTTATTCTAAACAAACAATCATTATAAATAAGAAAAATTTAATAGAATCTTTTTTTAGTGGTGTTCTTTTTCACGGATTTTATCTTGGAGGTGTTTTTTTTTCGATTTCTATTGGTATGCCAACAGGGATAGCTGCTCTTATAGTTACACTTCAACCAATTTTAACAAATATACTTAGTGGACCTATTTTAAATGAGAATGTGTCCTTTAAACAATGGCTCGGTGTTTTGTTGGGTTTTTTGGGAGCCACATTAGTTCTCGGTTTAGATTTGGGATCAGATATACCATTATTAGGATTAGTTGCCACTATAGTAGCGTTAATATCAATCACTGCTTCAACAATTTGGCAAAAAAAATTAAGTAATAATTTACCTTTATCAGTGAGTAATTTTTATCAAGCTGTTGGTGGATGTTTTTTTCATATATTAGTAATTATATTTTTTATTGAACCATATATAGATTTTACTAAAACATTTTTTTTAGCAATGGGTCATCAAATTTTTCTTGTTTCCTTTGGAGCATTTACAATTTTAATGTTTTTGATTAAAAAAAATTCTGCGAGCAAAACTGTCTCGATATTTTTTCTAATACCAGCAACTTCTGCTTTAATGGCATGGTTTTTTTTAAAAGAGAGTTTAAATACTATAGATGTCTTAGGTTTTTTAATAACAACGATTGGTGTTTACATTGCTACAAGAGATAAATAAAAACTATTTTGTTTCGTAACCAAACTCTAATGAGGCATCACTAATTGAATGATAAAAAGACTCACCAAAACTTCTTAAAGTAAACAATCTCACTTTGTAAGGACTAACATTCACTATATCAGCGGTGAATGCGATATTATTATATAAAGAATTTATTGAATTATTTTTTTCCAAAACATCAAAGTTAAAAGGAGATCCTTTTTTTAAAACTTCTTTTGTATAACTTCCTTCTATTTCGATTACTGCTCTTGAGTGCGATAGATCAGTGACTGCAAAATCTGTACCTTTTAATGCTAAAGAAATATTTTTAATCAAATCTTTTTTAGTAGAAACTAGTAACCAATTTTTTGGTCCATTCCACAAAATTCTTGTATTTTCATTAAAAACTACACTTAAAGGAATATCTTTTAATTTCAATTTATCAATATCAATTTTTTCAATTGATATAGTAGAATTTTTATATTGAACTATTTGAACAATTAGTAAATTTTTTTTTTCTGAAATTTTTAAAAGATTATCTCTTTTTTTACCTTCATAATCACCAAATTGACCATGTTGATGAATATTCGCTAGGGCAGATATTGAGCTCATGATCTTACTCTCTCCCCTTTTGGATCTACGTAATGAGAAGAAACTATTTCGACTGGAATAATTTTATTTTTTAAGGGTGACATAACAAATAATTTTTTTCCTATCATATTTTTTCCATCTTTTAGAATAGCTAAAGAAAACGGATTATCATATTCAACACTCCAACATGAGGCTGAGATGTAACCTAACTTTGGATTTGGTAGTGTTGCCTTAGAATCTTTTACTAAATGAGACCCTTCTGGTATACTTGTTTTTTTATCTAAAGGAACCACACCAACAACTTTTTGTCTATCTTCAGCAGTAAATGCTTCCCTCAATAAAGATCTTTTTCCAATAAAATCTTTCTTTTTACTGACTAGACCTTCAAGAGAATTATCATAAGGAATTGTCCTTCCATCGAGCTCTGAACCTGCGACATGTCCCATTTCAATTCTCAAAGTGGATAATGCTTCTGTTCCATATGGTTGAATTTCAAACTCTTCACCAACTTCTAAAATTTTTTCCCACATAAAATTTCCATTATCTGACTCAACGTTAACTTCGTATGCAAGCTCGCCAGAGAATGAGATTCTAAAAATTCTAGCTTTTGCTCCAAATAATTCACTTTCCACATAACCCATGAATGGAAGTCCTTCATTTGATACATCGACAAGAGGAAAAAGTTTTTTAAGCACATCTCTTGATTTTGGTCCAGCAATCGCAGCTCCTGCCCATTGCTCGGTTGTTGAAACTACATTTACATTTAATTCTGGCCAAACAATTTGTAAATAATACTCTAAATGAGAAAGAACGTTTGCAGCTTGAGCTGTGGTAGTAGTCATATGATAATGGTTTTCTGATATTCTTGTTGTTGTTCCATCATCCATAACAATTCCATCTTCTCTAAGCATCACGCCATATCTTGCTTTACCAACTGGCAGTTTTAACCAAGCATTTGTATAGACTCTATTTAAAAGTTCAGCAGCGTCAGGTCCTTTTATGTCGATTTTACCTAAAGTAGTTACATCACAAACTCCAACATTTTTTCTTACATTTTTTGCTTCTCTTTTTGATGCTTCAAATAAATTTTCATTTCCACGTTTATAATATCTAGGTCTCAACCAAACACCTGCATCTACAAAAACAGCATTATTTTTTTCATGCCATGAATGCATTGGAGATTTTCTTGTTGGTTTCGAATGTTTTCCGACTTCTCTTCCAACGATTGCTCCGATAGAAATTGGTGAATATGGTGGTCTAAAAGTTGTGTGCCCGACTGAAGGCACAACTTTATTTTCAATTTTTGATACCAATTGTAAACCGTTAAGATTACTTGTTTTGCCTTGATCAGTTGCCATACCAAGAGTGGTATATCTTTTTACATGTTCAATAGATCTATATCCTTCTTTAAGAGCAATCTCTATGTCTGAAACTGCAACATCATTTTGAAAGTCTAAAAAACGCTTGTAATTCTTTCCCTTTGGTAACGGTACACACCAAAATTTATCATGGACTGTAGACTTTTTTTCAACAACATTTGGAAAAGAAATCTTATTATCATTATTTGTAATTTTTTTTGACAATAAATTCCCTTTTTCAAAGGAGTCTTTTAAAGTCTCTTCTAAAGTATAGATTCCATTTGCAGCACCTAAAGTTTTTTCATTTTGTTTGGATATACCAGGAACAAAGGCATCAATATCTTCATTAAATTTTGTTTTATTTCCAGATTGCGATGCTAAATGAATTGTAGGCGTCCAAAAACCAGAGACACAAATACAATCACAGTCTATATTTTCAATTAATCCAAGTTCCTCTTTATCATCTGAGATTTTAGCTATATCAGCTGATTTTACTTTTTTATATCCTTTAGCTGCTACAACCACATATGAATTTTTAATATTAATATTCATACTTTTCGCCTCTTCAATAATTTCTGATTGAGGTTCTTTTCTAGTATCTAAAATTATAGGATCTATTCCATTTTTTTTAAATTCAATTGCTGTTTCATAGCCACTATCGTTATTTGTAAAGACTAGAGGTTTTCTACCAACTAATACCCCGTACACTTTCATGTACTCTTTGGCAGCTGATGATAACATTACGCCTGGAGTATCATTATTGCCAAATACGATTGGCCTTTCTATTGATCCAGATGAAATTAAAACTTCTTTTGCTCTAATATACCAAAGTCTCTGCTTTGGATGAAATTTTTTCGTTTTTGGTAAGTGATCACTTATTCTTTCAGACATCACTAACATGTTGTGATCATAATAACCAAAAACTTGGGATCTGTTTTTTACAGTAACGTTTGGCATTTCTTTAAGTTCTGAGATAATACTATCTGCCCACTCTTTACCTGATTGATTGCCAATATTTACTTCACTTGTTAAAAGAGTTCCTCCAAATCTTGATTTATCTTCTGCAAGTATAACTTTTGCACCATTTTTTGCAGCAGAGTACGCACTTGCTAAGCCAGATGGACCTGAGCCAGTTATTAACAGGTCGCAATATTCATATTTATGTTCATATCTTTCTTTATCGTGTTTAATAGAAGCAGTGCCTAACCCTGCAGCTTTTCTGATAAATGGTTCATAAATTTTATACCAAAAACTTTTTGGCCACATAAAAGTCTTGTAATAAAATCCTGCCGGAAGAAACATTTTTAAAAGGTTATTTATTGCTCCAACGTCAAAATTAACACTTGGCCAACAATTAACACTTTTTGCCTCTAGACCCTGAAAAAGTTCTTGTTCAGTAGCTTTTATATTTGGTTCTGTTTCACCATTTCTATATAATTGAACTATTGCATACGGCTCATCGACTCCTGCACCAAAGAAACCTCTTGGTCTATGATATTTAAAGCTTCTACCAATTAGATGAACTCCATTAGCTATTAATGCAGAAGCAAGAGTATCGCCTTCATAACCAAAAAAATTTTTACCATTAAACTTAAAAGAGATCTTTTTATCTCTATTTATTAATCCACCATTTTCTATTCTAAAACTTTGTGTCATTATGAAATTTCTTCATTTGCTTTTAGAGTTTTGAAAATTTCATGAGTAGCTGTATCTCTCTGAATTTTAATCCATTGCCTACAACCTGATAAATGTTGCCATAACTCCCAATGTTTTCCCCTTAAACTTTTTCTATTGTAAACAAAATTATCCCAATCTTGATCAGATATTTCTTTTCCTAATTCTGGTCGTTTGACTGTTGCATCGCCACCATATGAAAATTCATTCTGAGATCTCATTCCACAGTGTGGACATTTTATGTGGAGCATTTATGAAATCCAAGTTTTTGTACCAAGCCCCTTTTCGTCAAGTAAGTGACCAGTATTAAATCTATTCAAACTATAACCTGCATTTAAATCGTGGACTCTATCTTGTGCAATCGTGTGTGCAAATGTCCAGCCAGATGCAGGAGTTGCTTTAAATCCTCCATAGCACCAACCACAATTTAAATACAAACCTTCAATATGAGTTTTGTCTATTATTGGTGAGCCATCCATAGACATATCCATTATTCCACCCCAAGTTCTAAGCATTTTCAATTTACTCAAGAAAGGCATCATTGCTATTCCTTCAGTAAGAACATGTTGAAGTGTTGGAAGATTACCTCTTTGTGCATAACTATTGTAGCCATCTAAATCACCACCCATAACCATTTCTCCTTTATCTGATTGACTTATGTAAAAATGACCAGCACCAAATGTAACCACATTATCCAAAACCGGTTTCACTGGCTCAGATACACAAGCTTGCAGTAGATGAGTCTCAATTGGTAATGTCATATTTAATTTTTCAGCTAAAATATTTGTGCTACCAGCAACGCATAATCCAATTTTTTTTGCTTTAATGTCTCCTCGAGAAGTTCTCACCCCATTAATTTTTCCTGCAGACACATCAAAACCAATCACTTCACAATTTTGAATTATATCTACACCCATAGAATCTGCTTGACGTGCATAACCCCAAGCAACCGCATCATGTCTTGCAGTACCTGCACTAGGCTGCATGAGACCACCAAAAATTGGAAATCTTACATTCTCAGAAAAATCAGCCATAGGAATAATTTCTCTTACCTGTTCTCTATTTAAGAGAACAGCATCGATTCCATTCAATCGCATAGAATTTCCTCTTCGAGCATATGTATTCATTTGTGCATCAGAGTGAGCTAGATTTATTATTCCTCTAGGAGAAAACATTACATTGTAATTTAAATCTTGACTCATTCTTCTCCAAAGATCCATTCCAAATTCGCTGAATAATGCATTGTCATCATGCATATAATTTGATCTAATTATTGTAGTGTTTCGACCAACATTACCTCCACCGATCCAACCTTTTTCGATTATGGCAACATTATTGATATTGTGTTCTTTTGCTAAATAGTATGCTGTTGCTAAACCATGTCCACCACCACCAATAATAACGACATCATACTCTTTCTTCGGAGTTGGGTCTTTCCAAGCCAAGTCCCAATTCTCGTGATTTGAAAAGGCATTCTTAACAAGACTAAAAACTGAATATTTTTGCATGATTAAATTTTATAATAATGAGTATAAATAGTTCATATTTTTTTTATATATAATTTTTAGATATTTCCAAAGGCACTAAAAAGAGATACTAATCGACCAATTTTTTTATATTTTTTATAAAATTCGATGAGCGACATAAAATCAGATATTCAAATTGCTCGTGAAGCAAAAATGCTTCCAATAAAGGAAATTTTAGCAAAAGTAAATGTTCCAGATGAAAGTTCAGCTTTTAGCCCAATGGGTAGACATATTGCAAAAGTAAACTTGGAATACTTAAATACATTAAAAAATAAGCCAGATGGTAAATTAATTTTGGTTACAGCAATAACTCCTACTCCAGCTGGTGAAGGTAAAACAACCACCTCTGTAGGATTAAACGACGGACTAAATAAAATTGGAAAAAAATCTATTGTGTGCTTAAGAGAGCCAAGTCTAGGTCCATCCTTTGGAATGAAAGGTGGTGCTGCAGGAGGAGGATATGCGCAAGTTGTTCCAATGGAGCAAATTAATCTTCACTTTACTGGAGATTTTCATGCAATAACATCAGCTCATAATCTTTTGTCGGCATTAATTGATAATCATATCTACTGGGGAAATAAATTAAACATTGATGTCAGAAGAATTGTTTGGAAAAGAGTGATGGATATGAACGACAGAGCTCTAAGATCAATTAATATTAATCTTGGCGGTGTTGCTAATGGTTTTCCAAGAGAAGATGGTTTTGATATTACAGTTGCTTCTGAGATAATGGCTATCTTTTGTCTGGCTAATAATCTTGAAGATTTAGAAAAAAGGATTGGAAATATTACAGTAGCATACACCCGAGAAAAAAAACCAATCTATGCGAAAGATTTAAATGCTCATGGACCAATGACTGTTCTGCTTAAAGAGGCAATAAGACCTAATATTACACAAACACTGGAAAATAATCCTGCAATAATTCATGGTGGACCATTTGCAAACATTGCTCATGGATGTAATTCTGTAATTGCAACTAAAGCTGGATTAAAACTTGCTGATTATGTTGTTACAGAAGCAGGTTTTGGTGCAGATTTAGGAGCTGAAAAATTTTTAGACATCAAATGTAGGAAATCAAATTTAAAACCAAGTTGCGTTGTTATAGTTGCAACTATAAGAGCCTTAAAGATGCATGGTGGTGTTGCAAAAGATGATTTGAAAAATGAGAATGTAGATGCACTAAAAAAAGGATTAATAAATCTTGAAAGACATATTGAGAATGTAAAAAAATTTGGTTTACCTGTAGCAGTAGCTATAAATCACTTTATAAAAGACACTGATAAAGAGGTAAATGCTTTAGTTGAGTTTTGTAAAAAGCTAGGCGTTAAAGCAAGTATTTGTAAGCATTGGGCTAATGGTGGTGAGGGAACAAAAGATTTAGCTAATCATGTAACAGATTTATGTGAGAAGAATACATCTAAATTTAAATTTTTATATGAAAGTAAAACTCCACTTTTCAAAAAAAT
Source organism: uncultured Pelagibacteraceae bacterium (assembly GCA_902515095.1). GTDB lineage: Bacteria > Pseudomonadota > Alphaproteobacteria > Pelagibacterales > Pelagibacteraceae > Pelagibacter. Next base: position 120,981 of record CABXTC010000004.1, on the reverse strand, counting down.
AGAAACAATAGCAAAAGAAATTTATAGAGCAGATGAAGTTATCGCAGATACTAAAATCAGAGATCAATTAAAAAACTTTGAAGAAGCTGGCTATGGTGAATTACCTATATGTGTTGCGAAAACTCAATATAGTTTCTCTACAGATCCAAGTCTAAAAGGTGCTCCGACAGGGCATTCGTTACCAATTAGGGAAATTAGACTCTCTTCTGGTGCAGAATTTATTGTTGTAGTATGTGGAGCAATCATGACAATGCCAGGTCTTCCTAGAGTGCCAGCAGCTGACTCCATCAAACTAAATAGAGATGGTGATATAGAAGGTCTATTTTAAACTTTTATCTTAAGTTTTTTATTTTCTTTAATTGTTTTAAGTAAATTAATCATTAATGGAATTTTCTTCCTATCAATTTTTTTCAATATAAATGGTGCGATCTCCCTCGCAAGTTCTTCACCTTCAACAGTTTCTTTTAGCATAAATCTTTTTTTTGCAGTTTTAAATGTAAATCCTTTTCCCAAGAAACTACCCATCTTACTATTTCTTCCACCAGCAGCACTAACATATAAGTCACCCACTCCAGCAAGCCCTAAGATTGTTTCATCTTTACCTTTAAAATATTTATTTAAATATCTCATTTCAAGAACTGCTTTTTGAAATAAATTTGATGAAGAATTAAGGCTTTGACCAGCTCCAATTATCATTGAATATATGTTCTTTATTGCTGAACACACTTCTACTCCGACAACGTCTTTGGAGTATTCTGTTAAATAATATTTTGTAGAAATTTTTCTTCCAATAGATTTTGCAATATTAATATTTTTATTTGCGATAATTACACTAGTTTGATTTTTTCTGGCTAATTCCTTTGCCAAACAGGGTCCTTTTAGGACTGAAATATTTTTTAAATTATAGTTTTTTTGCAGCTGTTCTGAAATTGTTAAAATCTTATTCTTTTTTTTCTCTAATTTTAATCCTTTAGTCAAAACCAAAATTGGTGTTTTGACTCTTAAATCTTTTAATTCTTTACCAATAAAATCAACACCTGGAAGACTTAGGGCTATTACTATTAAGTCAAAATTTTCTTTTAATAAATTTTTGGAAAATCTTCTAAATTTTAATTTTTTTTGGTAACTTTATCTTAAGAGCAGAATGAAATTTTTTTTTAGATGATAAATCTTTAATAAATCTTTTGCTATAAGGCTCTGTAATTGTCACATTATTTTTATTTTCTAAACTTGGGATTGTAAATGCAGAACCCATTGCACCTCCGCCAATAACTAAGATATTTTTCATAACGAATAATTATTTTATTGTAATTGTTATCATTTTGTTAGTAAAATACAGAAATAATTATTTTATTTGGTAGATTAATGACAAAAGTAGCAATTATTGGTGCAGGACCTTGTGGACTATCAATGTTACGGTCCTTTGAATTAGCAGAAAAAAATAGTGAAAAAATCCCTGAAGTTGTTTGTTTTGAAAAGCAAGATGATTGGGGTGGTTTATGGAATTATAGTTGGCGAACAGGATCTGATCAATACGGAGATCCTGTACCTAACAGCATGTATAGATATCTTTGGTCAAATGGACCAAAAGAATGTTTAGAATTTGCAGATTATTCTTTTGATGAACATTTTGGAAAGCCAATACCATCCTTTCCACCTAGAGAAGTTTTGTATAATTATATCGTTGGTAGAGTAAGTAAAGGAAATCTAAAAAAGAAGATAAAATTTAATACCAGAGTTATAAATACCGTTTTTAAAAACGACAAATTCGAGATTAGTTATCAAGATAAAGTTAATAATAAAATATTGAAAGATAATTTTGATTATGTTGTTGTTTCAACAGGTCATTTTTCAGTTCCATTTATTCCAGAATACAAAGGGATGAGCTCATTCCCAGGAAGAATAATGCATTCTCATGATTTTAGAGATGCAGAAGAATTTAGAAATAAAAATGTAATAGTGCTAGGAAGTAGTTATTCAGCAGAAGACATTGCGCTTCAGTGTAATAAATATGGAGCAAAAAGTGTTACCATTGGTTATCGACATAATCCGATGGGATTTAAATGGCCTAGTGGTATGAAAGAAGTTCACTATCTAGATAAATTAGTAGGAAAAAAAGCAATATTCAAAGATGGAACTGAACAAGAAGCTGATGTAATAATTTTATGCACTGGTTATCTCCATCATTTTCCTTTTTTAGAGGAAAATTTGCAATTAAAAACTGGAAACAGGTTATATCCACCAAAATTATTTAAAGGAGTGGTTTGGCAAGATAATCACAAACTTTTATATCTTGGTATGCAAGATCAATTCCACACATTTAATATGTTTGATTGCCAAGCTTGGTACGCAAGAGATGTAATCATGAATAAGATCAAAATTCCTAGTAATAGTGAAGTCGAAAAAGATATTAATAAATGGGTTGCAATGGAAGAGAAACTAGAAAACCCAGATCAAATGATTGATTTTCAAACTGAGTATACAAAAGAGCTTCATAAAATGTCTGATTATCCAAAAATTGATTTTGAATTAATAAGAAAACACTTTAAAGAGTGGGAACATCATAAAGTTGAGGATATTTCAACTTACAGAAATAAATCTTTTTCATCTCCTGTAACTGGTTCTGTAGCTCCTATTCATCATACGCCATGGGCAACTGCTATGGATGACTCTTCAAAAACTTTTTTAGATAAATAATCTTAAATTAATCAATACCTAGGTGTTTTTTTCTTTTTTGGACATAAGCTCTAATTAAATTATCAAATATTAAAGCTATGAAAGCAACACAGATACCAAGTGTTAATCCAATTCCTGCACCTTTTTTATCTGATAATGCTTTTAAAATATATTGACCTAAATCTTCAGTACCAATAAATGCTCCTATAATCACCATAAACAACGCAAATACGATAGTCTGATTTATACCAAGCATCATATGTGGGAATGCCAAAGGAAATTCTATTTTTGTCAATCTTTGAAATTTATTGACACCCGACATAGTTGCTGCATCGTGTAATCCAGCTGGAACACTTCTTAGTCCTTCAATTGTATATCTTGTGGCAGGTATTGTTGCATAAACTATAACTGCAATTAGTACAGATGTATCTGTTATTCCAAATAACATCATTACTGGAATTAAATATACAAAAGACGGGAATGTTTGAAAAATATCACAAACACCTAACATAAAATTGGCTGAATGTTTATTTTGAAAACATAAAGTCCCTACCGTAAATCCAATAATACAAGAGACGATAACTCCAAAAGTTGCCATATATGTTGTAACTAAAGCTCTGTCCCACCATGGGCTAAATGCAATAAATAAAGTTAAAGCACAAACTACCAATGCTGAACGTAAGCCACCAATTAAATATCCTGCACCAACAACTAAAACTATTGTAGCGATTGCAGGCATCCTTAAATACAGTGCTCTCATTGGCTGAAGAACATCTTGTATCAGCCATGTATTGAATGCTTTGATGTATATAAAGAAAGTCTCAAAGATCCAATCTACCCCTTTATTCCAAAAATCAGCAGTCGATATTCCTTTGTTATGTGGAATTTCAAATAAATAATTGAAAGTATCTTTAAATAAAAAAGTTCCAACATAGGCCAGTGCTATTCCAATAACAAATATAATACCAAAGAATAAAAGGTTTTTATTTCTTTGATAAAAGTTAAGATTACCAAAATAATCTGTTTGTTTATTAGCCCACGCTAAAGACATTTTATCTAAAAGAATTGCAATTAAACTAATACATAAGCCTGCCTCTAAAGCTAACCCAATATTTAATTGGTTAAGTGCTAATAATAAATTAAATCCTAAACCTTTTGCTCCAATAAAGGCTGAGATAACTGCCATCGAAAAACACACCATGATGACTTGATTAACTCCAATTAAAATGTCTCTCCTAGCAGTTGGAATTAATACTTTAAACATTAATTGAAAATTACTACATCCACTCATTCTGCCTGCTTCAATAACCTCTGGGGGCACTGCTCTTAATCCTAAAAGTGTCAATAATATCATCGGTGGTATTGCTACGACCATGGTAATAATTACAGCAGCATGATCACCCACTCCAAAAAGAACTAATGCTGGAACTAATACAGCATACTGTGGCATTGTCTGCATCACGAGTAATATTGGGTATAAAGCTTTTTCTACACGTTTACTTTTAAAAGCTGCTATCCCCAGTCCTAAACCAAAAATAAATGATAATGGAGCAGCAACTAATATAAATGAAAGAGTTTGCATAGAGGGCTTCCATTGACCAAATACAGAAATGTAAACCATAGTTAAGCCTGCAAACAAAGCTAGACCCTTACCGCTTAGCTTATAAGAAAGCAATGCCGCACCTGCAGCAACAATAGTCCATGGTAATCCTGGTAGTTCAGCCCATGGGTTTTTATCTATCCAATCCCAGCTAGAAAATGCAACAATAGTTTCAAGACCTCCTAATAGGATCTCTCTTATTAATTCAATTAAAAAAGTCATAAAGGCAGTCAAATTTCTACTAATTTGTAAAATTATAGGACGACTTTTAAATTCTTGAGTATCTTCATTCCAAACTTCTATTGGCATCCACTCGTTCATTATAAAAAATAATGAATCATTAATCCAAATGGGTAACCATCCAAGCAACGGAGGTAATCTCCAAAATACATCGAAAGCATAATATCTTACCTCTTTACCAAGAAATACATAACTGCTTTGATTTGGGTCTTTTATAAATTCTGCTTGACCCCTTATAAACTTATATGTTTCAGGAACATCAATAGCAAAGCACAAGGCAAAGAATACAATTAATAGAAATAACCACTGAAAAGTTTTTGGATATTTTTTCAAAAGTTCCATAATTTAACTATTATTTTTTCTTCCTCCAAAAACTGTATTGATTATTTTTGTTGGATTAATAGAGCCTATAATTTCATTATTGTTATCAACTACGGCAACTGATTTTTCTTGAGTAAGAATTTTTTCTGCAACATTCTCTATGATTTCATCTTTAGAGACTTGTAAATCACCCAAATTATCTTTCGATGTATCCATAACATCTTTAATTAATAAAACTTTTTCTCTCGGCACTTCTTCAGTAAATTTTCTGACATATTCAGTAGCTGGGTTTAAAACAATATTTGCAGGAGTGTCTAGCTGCTCAATTATTCCATCTTTCATGATAGCAATTCTATCAGCAAGTTTTAAAGCCTCATCAAAATCATGCGTGATAAACATAATTGTTTTTTGTAACTTGTCTTGAAGTCTTAAAAACTCATCTTGCATCTCTTTTCTAATTAACGGATCCAAAGCTGAAAAGGGCTCATCTAAAAACCAAATATCGGGCTCAACCGCTAAAGATCTTGCTATACCTACTCTTTGTTGTTGCCCTCCTGAAAGTTCTCTAGGAAAATAATTTTCTCTACCTTCAAGGCCAACTAGCTTAACCATATGCATTGCTTTATTTATACTATCCTCAGTTTTGATCCCTTTAATCTGAAGTGGAAAAGCAATGTTCTCCACAACAGTTTTATGTGGGAGTAAAGCAAAGCTTTGAAAAACCATCCCCATTTTATTTCTTCTAAGATCTATAAGATCTTTGTTATTTAATTGTAATAAGTCCTGGCCCTCTATAAAAATTTTACCACCTGTTGCATCAGTTAATCTCGAGATACATCTTAATAAAGTTGACTTACCTGAACCAGATAAACCCATAACAACTAACATCTCACCTTTTGAAACTTCAAAAGAGGCGTTGTTTACTCCAACGATACAACCATTTTCTTGAAAAGTTTTAGCATCAACATTCCCATTTGAGTCTTGAAGCATTTTTTTAGAGTTTGCTCCAAATATTTTGTATACATTTTCACATTTGATTACTGGCTCAGACATAAATTTTAGTTAAGTTATATGAAATTAGGATAAAATTAAATCCATAATATTGTTACTTTCCCCCTAAAAATTTTTAATATAATAAACTCTAGTATCGATTCCGGTGCTTAAAAAACTTAATGCTTCACCACTAACAGTTATTGACTCGTCAACACCAACATTACTCCCACTCACTGTGAAACCTGCAAAACACTTGTTTTTCTCCTCATCCCACTTAACAAATGTCTCATCAATTTTATTACCGTTTATTGTATAAATTTCATGTGCTCTAAAATTGAGAAAATTAGCCCCCATAATTGCACGTTGAGGAATTAATTTTGTAGCTTTACAAACTTGCTCATAAACTTCATCTGTTAACTTAAAATAATCTGTGCCATCAAAAGTTACTAATATCCCTGAAGGCAATTTAGAAATTAATTCACTTAATTTCTTTTCTTTAGCAATCCTCTCCTCTTCCATTTTCATTTTTCTTACAAGTTCATCACCTCCACCAAACATTATGTTTAATGCAAAAAAAGAAGATAATATAACTAGTATTATAAGCACTAACCCACCAAACTTCTTTGTAGTTTCAGGTAAATATTTTAATCTATTTAAAAAATTTTCTTTTGACATTTACTCTTGTAACTTTCCATTTTTCCATATGCCAGATTTTTGAGTCCCATTTGACGAAGTAAAAGTACCTTTCCCATTCATAAACCCTTTTGCCCATTCACCTTCATAAGTTGAGCCATCTGGAAAAGTTAAAACACCTACTCCGCTCCACTCACTATTTTTAAAATTACCTTTGTAGATGTATCCATTAGGCCAAGTTTCAACTCCCTGGCCATTTTTTTTAGTGTCTACCCATTCGCCTTCGTAAGTAGTTTTATCTGTATAAACCCATTTTCCAAAACCATTTTCACAATTTCCTTCTTTGCATCCAGTACTTCTTGCTATTGCAACTGAACTGATAAATAAACTTAAAAATATGATATATAGATATTTTTTCATAATAATATTTTACACAAAATTAATTAAAAAAGAGTTATACTTTTTTGTCATCTTTATTGCATGAATAGATAGAAATATATTTTTCAGAGTTTTTGCTTTTCATATTTTTCGTTATTTCATGAATTAATTCACCTGTTTTTCTTGTAATAATTCCGGATTCAGAATAATTTTTTTTTTGATTGATTGATTTGAATAAAACTACATCTTTATTCACTACTTTTACATTAAGTTTTGCTGAGTCTGAAAGAAATGATGATAACCCTTTAATCAAAAGTGTTTCTGGTTTTTTTGATAAAATTTTAAATTCATCTAAACCTTTTTCATTTAAATCTTTAGCTAAAAAAGTTCGATAATTATATTCTGAATTTTTAATTATTTTCTTTTCTAAATCACAAACAAACTCAAGATCTATATTTTCATTTATGCTTACATCTTTTGCTAAAGATTGATTTAAAAATAATAAACTAATAAATATACTTAAAAAATATTTAATCATTCAATTAATGCTTAAAAAAAATCTCCCCCAACAATGTTGGGAGAGATTTAAAGATTTAGTTGCTTTTAACCTTATTTAGTAAAAGCTTTCCAAACTTTCTTATTCTTTTTCAACCATGCTTTTGCAGCATCTTCATGAGTCATTTTGTCAATATCAACTAAAGCTGCCATTGCTCCAATTTGACTTGTTGTAAAAGAAAGTTTTTTAAACATTGCTGCTGCATCTGGATGAGTTTTTGGAAAGTCAGCATTAACTGCTTTTTTCAAATAACCATCTGGTGAACCACATTTTCCATCTCCACCATCTTCTGGTCTACAACCAGCTGTGTATGGAGGAAAATCGATAAATGTAAAACCAGCACCATCTGTAAAGTTTGGCGTCCAGTTAAAGATGATTGTTCCTCTTCCTTCTTTTTCAGCTGCTGATAACTCTGCCCATAGTGCGTCTGCACTTCCAGCAAATTTAACCCACCAAAGATCTCCTAAGCCTAAAGCGTCAACTCTTTGAGGGATTAAGTCACCATGCCAAGTTTGTGGACCTTCCAACATTCTTCCTTTTCCATTTGGAGAGTCAGGTGTTGTAAAGTTTTTAGCACAATCAGGATTTTTTAAAGCAGTCCAGTCTGGTAGTCCTGGGCATAAACCTTTTTCAGCAACCCAGTTAGGATAACCCATATCCTCTAGAGTTCTTGCCTCATGATCTCCCCAATCTAATAAACCACCTTTGTCTAAGGCTGTTGTAAACGATTTACCAAAAGCAGACTCCCATACCTCGTGTGATATAGAAACATCACCAATTCTTATTGATTCATAAACTGCTTGAGAGTCAGCGTTTACATATTTTACATTATTTCCCATGTCTTCCATTATTCCACCAATAACGTAAGCCATTACAATTTGACTTGACCAGTTATGTGTTGGGATGACAATGGGTTTTTTGCTATCTGCGTTTGATAATCCAGCGAAACTAACCACAGAGATTATAATTGCAGAAACTAACGATATTATTTTTCGCATTATTTCCCCTTTCTTAATATTAAGTGCCCTTAGTATGTGCCTAAGTAAAATGATAGTCAACTAGAAGATTTAAATATAATATGAATTTAAATTATAAAAATGTCGCAAACTACTTTGGATATTAAAGAACCCGGTCTTAATGTTTTACCACCTGGAGTTGAAAGACATGTTGTCAACGCTGGAGGTCTTACAGGCTTACAAATATTTCCTGATGATGAAATAGAAATTATAAATGAAGAAGGAAATCAAATTTGCGAAATTATTTGTTTTGATAAAGATGGTAAACCTGAACTTGGAATTTTAAATCAAAAAGAAAATTGTAAAAAAAGTTTTATAAAAGAATTGCTTAAGAGCAGAGATGAAAGTTCTTTAATTACAAATCTTCAATTAAAAAAAAGAAATTTGGACATTAACAAATCTAAATCATCAATTTTATTTGATGAACAAACTCCAAGTGGTGAAAAAATAAAGATAAAATCTAAAGATAAATGCTATGTTATTTTTGCAGCTCCACAAAATAATATGTTAGTATCTGAGCAAAATCCATCAAGCGACATAACGTTATTCATTAAAAGATATAAAATACTTAAAGATAAAGAATTATCAATAATTCCTGATCCTATTTTTGAACCTAATCATGAAGAAAATATCAAAAGACAAACTGCTATTTCATTTGAGGTTAAAGAGGGAGATTTTATTCAAGTCATAAGTCCAGCAGGAAGACAATGTTCAGATTTTGTGGCGTTTGATACTAAAAAACTTGATAAGAAAATTGAGAAAGGTCTTGATTGGCAAACAACTAGGACATTTATGGGAAATACTTTTCCTGGTCCAGGTTTATTTTCAAAATTTTATGACACTGATCATGAGCCATTAGTAGAAGTGATTAGAGATACTGTTGGAAAACATGATACATTTAATCTAGCTTGTACTTCAAAATATTATGAAGATGCTGGCTATTTTGGTCATCCTAACTGCTCTGATAATCTAAATAATGCAATGGCTAAATATGGAGTAAAAAAACAAAAAGGTTGGCATGCTATCAATTTATTTTTTAATACTTCTGCTACTGGTTTAAATTCAGTGATTTCAGATGAATCATTTGCTAGGCCCGGAGACTACGTAATGTTTAGAGCTTTGAAGGATTTGACTATAGGAACTACCGCTTGTCCTAGTGATATAGACGCATGTAATTCATGGAATCCAACAGATATTTTTGTTAGAACTTATGATAAAAAAAAAGAATTCTCAAAATCATTTGCTTTTAGAATGAAAACCGACTCTGAAAAAAAACTTACTAGAAATTCTGGTTTTTACGAACGAACATCAAAACTCACAAGAAACTTTATTGACGCCAGGGGATTTTGGCTTCCAAATGATTATACTAAACACGGTGTAGTGGAAGAGTACAATGCTTGTAGAGAAAAAGCAGTTCTAATTGATTTATCATCCTTAAGAAAATTTGAAATTATAGGTCCTGATGCTGAGGAATTGATGAATTATTCACTTACAAGAAATATAAAAAAACTTGCAGTAGGTCAGGTTGTTTATTCTGCAATGTGCTATGAAAATGGAATGATGTTTGATGATGGAACATTGTTAAGACTAAGTGAAACTGGTTTTAGATGGATTTGTGGTGATGAATATGCTGGTGAATGGTTAAAAGAAATAGCAAAAAAGAAAAAATATAAAGTTAATATAAAAAATTCAACAGACCAAATAAGTAACGTGTCTATACAGGGACCGAAAAGTAGAGAGATATTAAAAAAATTAATTTTTACTCCACCAACACAGCCATCTATCGATGAATTAGAATGGTTCAGATTTACTATTTGTAGAGTTGAGAACCTGCAAGGTATTCCATTAATTGTATCAAGAACAGGTTATACAGGTGAACTTGGATATGAGGTTTGGTGTCATCCAAAAAATGCTCCTAAGGTTTGGGACAAACTAATGGAAGCAGGAAAGGATGAGGGTTTAATACCTGCTGGATTTGCAGCTTTAGATAAGCTCAGAATTGAAGCGGGTTTAATTTTATTTGGTAATGAATTTGATGGTCAACAAGATCCTTTTGAGGCTGGAATAGGTTTTGCTGTTCCATTGAAAACTAAAGAGGAAAATTTTATTGGTAAAGAGGTGTTAAAAGAAAGAAAAGCAAATCCTCAAAAGAAACTTGTGGGTCTTGAGCTTATTGGTAGAGAGATAGCAGGACACGGTGACTGTGTGCATGTTGGAAGGTCACAAATTGGCATAATTACTAGTGGATGTTTGTCCACAACTTTAAATAAAAATATAGCTTTGTGTAGAATTGATGCTCAATATTCAAATGAAGGAACTGAAGTAGAAGTTGGTAAAATTGACGGGCATCAGAAAAGAATCTCTGCAAAAGTAGTAGCATTTCCACATTTTGATCCTAAAAAGACAAGAGTTAGATCATAATGCCAAAAACAGCTAAAGATTTATTGGAATTTTGGGAAGATCAAATGAAACTTTCTCACATGTCTAGCAATTATTTTTTTAGAAAATCACCATCACATTATCACATGATGCTTTTAGTAATGCATGCTTACAAATATAAAGAAAATCTAACTGTCGAAGAGCTCAAAACTAAATTATTTAAAACTTCACGTCCAAAGTCTGCTCTGATGATAAATGAGGCCTGTGAAAAAGGTTTTTTTTTTTTAGAAAAAACTTCAAATGATCAAAGGAAAAAACACATAAAGCCAAGTGAGAGTTTTATTCATGAATTCAATAGATATATTGAAACTTTAAAACATCTAAGTTTTTAACATCTTTACAAGTTTTACTTATATATTTTATATATATAAAAAACTATATATTTACATTGCACGAAAAATAGAGTTGTTTTTATGTCATTACCGACAAAAGCAAAAGTTGTTATAGTAGGTGGAGGTATCCACGGATTAAGTACTGCATGGAAATTATCAGAGACATATAAAAATCCGGGTGACATTGTAGTTTTAGAAAAAAATGATATCGCTGCAGGTGCAAGTGGAATTGCTTGTGGTGTTGTAAGAAATAATTATTTCCAGCCAGCAATGAGAGAATTGATGGCTCATTCAGTTTCAGTTTGGGAAAGTGATCCTAAAGCATTTAAATATAATGCTGTTGGATATTTACAAATTTCTCCAGAAGTTATGCATAAAGATGTTGCAACAATTTACGAACAACAAAAAGCAATAGGCTATGAATCTGAGTTCATTGAAGGTGAAAAAGACTGTACGAAATATATGAAAGATATGTTTAATGATTGGCAAGCACAAGGAATTACGTCTGTACTTCATGAAAAAAAAGGTGGCTATGCATTTAACAAAGATTCTATTAGAGCTCTAGAAAACAAATCAACTTCAAACGGTGTTCAAGTAATTAAAGGTGTAAAAGTCAATGGATTCAAGAGAGGCAGTAACAGTAAAGCTGTGACAGGAGTAGAAACAGATCAAGGCACAATAGATTGCGAACAAGTAGTCATTGGGGCTGGTCCTTGGGCTAGAGATTTCTGGAATATGCTTGAACTCCCTAAAACTGCAAATATCAAAGGTAAAGATGGTAAAATGCATACGACTGACATGTGGACTTACTGGATGTTACAAGAAGGTGTAATTGGTGTTGAACCAGATTTTTTAAAAATGAATAATGGCGAACAGCCTCCAGTAATTCATGTAGATTCTACTGCACCTCTATATTCTGATAAAACAAAAAAATTAATTACAGATAAAATTTGGGGAATTTATTACAAACCTGATATTGAGGGTCTGGGTGTCCAAGGTGGAACTTCACCTTACATTGTAGATAAGCATTTTGATGAAGTAAATGTGGATCCTTACGGAATAGAGTCACCAGAATACCAAACCACTGAGGCTTTTAATGATATGTGGTGTTCTGCTTTAGCTCATTGTCAAAAAAGATTTGAAGGTAAGTCAGATCTTTACAGAAAAGGTCCTTCAGGTGGTCTTGGATGTATGACTCCAGATTCTTTTCCAATATTTGATAGATTTTTAGAAAACGTTTATATGATTGCAGATGCTAACCATGGTTATAAAATGATTGGCGTTGGTGAATTAGTTGCGAAAGAAATTTTAGGACAAGAAAGTGACTTGTTGAAACCATTTAGATTCAACCGATACGAGAAAGGTGAACTTCACCCTACTTCGAACAGTCCGTTTCCTTGGAGTTAGTTTATCTAAGTAGACAGACGTTTTTTTTTCAGTTACCTTTTTGACTTAAAAATTCTTAATAGAGGGGACTATGACAGATCTAGAAAAACACGTAAATAAACCTGGTAGAGATAAACTTGTAAAACAAGTTAGAGCCAAGATAAATGAACTTGGAGTTGAGTATATTTTTTTTCAATTTATATCAGTCACAGGAAGAGTCGTTGGTAAAGGTATTCCTTCAGACCACTGGGAAAGAACTTGTGAAAAAGGATTTCAGTTAGTTTACGGTGCTACTGCCAACTTATTTTTAGATAGACATAACAACTACATAGGATATGGGCCTGAAGCTAAAGAATTAGTTGGAATTCCAGATCCTGAAACTTTCTGTCAACTACCCTGGGATAAAAAAGTTGGAAGAGTATTCGTTACTTGTTTTAGAAATAGGGAAGAAAGAGAAAATCCAGGTGGGCATTTAACATCTGATTGTAGAGGAAATTTAAGAATAATTGCTGAAGAATTTAAGAAAAAACATGGTTACCAATTGAGAGTTGGAACTGAACCTGAGATGATGTGGTTAACAAAAAATCCAGATGGTACCCCAACAGGTAAAGGATTTTCTAAACCTTATTGTTATCATATTGATCAGTTTGAGTCTCTAAGGCCTGTGTTTATGAAAGTAATGGAATACGCTAGAGCAATGGGTTTTGATATGATCCAAGGTGATCATGAAGATGCTCCAGGACAACTAGAATTGAACTGGATGTACGATGATGTCTTGAGAAATGCAGATAGACTGTCAACTTATAGACAAATATGTGCACAAGTAGCAAGAGAATTCAATTTAATTGCTTGCTTTATGACAAAACCTTTTATGGGAGTATCAGCAAGTGGTTGCCACACTAACATGTCTTTATGGACAGGTGGTAAAGATAAGGTTAATAAATTAGGTCATAAATCTATTCCAGGAATGGATGAGGTATTTAGCTATGTAGAGGGTGGTACAAATACATTTATGCCTGATACTAAAGATGTTCAATTACCTGGTAAAGTTGGTTTGTTATCTATTGGTGGTGTGATGAAACATTTAGGAGCACTAACCGCAATTGGGTCATCAACTGTTAATTCTTATCGAAGATTGTGGGATCAAGGATTTTGGGCACCTGTTTATGCGGATTGGGGTTATCAAAATAGAACTTGTGGATTAAGAGTTTCTGCTCCAGGACGATTTGAATATAGATCAGTAGACTCAATGCATAATCCTTATTTGATGGGAGCAGGTCTATTAAAGGCATTTGATGATGGTTTAACAAATAAAATTGATCCAGGTAAACCAGAGTCCAGAAACATTTATGAAGCTCAAAAAGCTGGAAAAGATGTTAAAAAATTACCTCTAAGTCTTGGTGAAGCATTAGATCAATTGGCTGCCGATAAAGTTATTCAATCAGCAATGCCTGATGAAATGTATAAGATATTTCATTGGTACAAGAATGATGAGTGGGAAAAATTTTTAGGTGCAACAACTCAATGGGATCTAGATACTTATTTAGATTGCTTACCATAATATTAAAAAAGGGGAAAAGTATATGTGCGGAATTGCAGGCTTAATTCACAGAGGAAAATCTTCAAAAGTTGGTCATGAGCTTCAAGGGATGTTACAGGCTCTAAAACATAGAGGAGAAGATAGTACAGGTTACGCTCTTTATGGAGACACTGATGGAAAAAATTTCATCATGAGATTTAAAGTTGGAGAAAATGTTGGTGAAGGAAGCACATCAGTTGCTGAAGATGTATCTGTTTATGATGAAAGAAAAAAAATTGTAGATAGTTATCTTGAAGAAATGGGTGCAAAAGTCGTTAAGGAGGAGAGAATACTTCCTTACTCATTAAGATACGAAATAGAGTACAATAAAAAAGATTTATTAGAATTTTCACAAAAAATAGAGAGTATTCCAGGAGTAGAGATACTTTCAATGGGCAAATCTTTAGAGGTAATTAAGGATCTTGGAAATGCAAAAATGGTTTGTGACAGATATAATCTAGACAAACTAGTTGGCACGCATGCAATTGGGCATGCAAGAATGGCGACTGAATCTGGTGTAGATATAAAATCTGCTCACCCTTTTTGGGGTTATCCTTTTAGTGATGTGTCAGTGGTTCATAATGGACAACTTACAAATTATTGGAACAACAGAAGAGCTTTAGAAAATAAAGGAATGAGATTTATGTCTGAGTGTGACTCAGAACTTATAGCTGTCTATTTAGCTGAAAAAATGAGAGAGGGAGCATCTTTAGAGGAAGGCATGAAAGAATCTCTTACTGGGTTAGACGGTGTCTTTACTTACTTTGTTGCTACAAAAGACTCTTTGGGAATGGCAAAAGATACTATGGCTGCTAAGCCTTTAGTTTTGTATGAGTCTGATGATTTGGTGGCGATGGGTTCAGAGGAAATAGCAATAAGATCAATTTTACCACAAGAAATTGATACTTATGATCCATTCGATGGAGAGGTAAAAGTATGGCAAATATAAAAAGTGTTTCGAAAAAAACTAAAGCCCAAGCAATGGGAATGCACACTGAGGTTTTGACTGGAAGAACACAACAAAAATTCTTCAATCCTGATGAAGCTGAAAACTTTTATTACTTTGGTACTTATGATGTTGATTTCAATAAAAGAACTGATCTTGACGTCAAAGATATGACTGCGGCGGAGGCAAATAAAAAAATAGATAATTTGATGAGTCAGGGTTATGGAACAATTGTTATTAAAAATCCCCAAGGAAAACATAGTTTAGGTGTTGGTATTTTAAATAAATTAAATTTAATTTTTGAAGGTAGTTTAGGATATTTTGGAATGGGTTCATGTGATGGTCCAATAGTGAGAATCAATGGAAGAGTTGGTTGGTCTTGTGCAGAAAACTTAATGGCAGGTAAAGTTGTAATTGAGAAAAATGCTGGATCTTGTTTTGGAGCTGCTATCAGGGGTGGAGATTTGATATGTAAAGGTAGCGTTGGTGCAAGAACAGGTATTGATCAGAAAGGTGGCACAATAATTATTGGTGGTGATGCAGGTGCATTTACTGGATTTATGATGCAAAGAGGCAGAATTATCATATTAGGTGATGTTGGTATAAATTTAGGTGATTCGATGTATGATGGGACAATTTTCGTAGGTGGAGAAATTGGTTCTTATGGTAGTGATGCAGTAGATGCGGAATTAACCAAAAGTGATCAAGATTGGCTTAAGAGAAAACTAAAGGTTGCTGAGATTGGCGAAAATTTCGATGTCAGTAAAATGAAAAAAATTGTAGCAGGTAAAAAACTTTGGAATTACGATAACTTGGAGCCTGCCGAGAAAAAAGGAGCAATTTAATGGCTAAGAAAAAAAAGAAAAAAAACAGTAAATTAAAAACTAATGGAAACGTTGGTGGAAAAGCGGATGTACATTTAAGTTCAAACGGTGGAAGAAATAAAAGTTTATTGGGCCATAATGCAATTTTCACTCCTGAAGTAATTGATGACATTCACATAAAATCTCAATTGGGAAGATACAGAATGCGTGGAATGGCATTAATGAAAAAAATTCCAACATTTGATGATTTGGTTTTCTTGCCAGGAACTCTTACTAGATTTGTTATTGAAGGTTACAGAGAAAAATGTGAAACAAAAACTGTTATTGGGCCAAGATGTGAAAATCCAATTGAATTAGATATTCCAGTTTATATCACTGGTATGAGTTTTGGTGCTTTATCTTATGAAGCAAAAACTGCTTTAGCAAGAGGAGCTACAATGGCTGGTAGCGCAACGTGTTCGGGTGAAGGTGGAATGATACCTGATGAAAGAAGATATTCTGAAAAATGGTTTTATCAATGTATTCAATCAAGATATGGATTTAATCCTCATCATGCACAATTAGCTGATGGAATAGAAGTTTTTATTGGACAAGGACAGAAAGTCGGTATGGGTGGTCATTTGATGGGTCAAAAAGTAACTGATCAAGTTGCTGAAATGAGATCGTTACCATCTGGTATTGATCAAAGATCTCCTGCAAGACATCCTGACTGGTTAGGTCCAGACGATTTAGCATTAAAAGTAGAGGAACTTAGACAGTTAACAAAAAATAAAGTTCCAATTCAATTGAAATTAGGTGCATCAAAAGTTTATGATGATGTTCGTATGGCTGCAAAATGTGATCCGGACTCTATTTATTTAGATGGTATGGAAGGATCTACAGGAGCAGGTCCACACATCGCTGCAGCAAACACAGGTATTCCTGGTATTGCAGCTATAAGAGAAGCAAGAAGAGCATTGGATGATGTTGGAAAAACTGGAAAGGTAACATTGATTTATGCAGGTGGAGTAAGAGATGGCGCTGATATGGCAAAAGCATTAGCTTTAGGTGCAGATGCGATAGCTATTGGAACGGGCTCTATGATTGCGCTAAACTGCAACAAAGATATTCCGGAGGCAAATTTTGAAAAAGAAATGGGAGTGAAAGCAGGTGAATGCTACCACTGTCATACTGGAAGATGCCCTGTGGGAGTTGCTACACAAGATCCAAAATTAAGAGCAAGATTAAACCCTGATGATGCAGCTTTGAGAGTTTATAATTATTTACATTCAATGACACTTGAAGCTCAGTTGTTAGCTAGAGCATGTGGAAAAACAAATATACATTCTTTAGAACCAGAAGATTTAGCTGCTTTAACTACTGAGTCATCTGCTTTAGCAAAAGTACCATTAGCAGGAACTAACTACACTGTTGGAGTTGACAACTTTCACAAAATATAGATTAAATTATGGTTAAGAAAAAAGGAAAAAAACTTACAAAAATAAATGTAGTGAAAGGCCAATTAGGAAAAAAGAAGGAAACTGCTAGAGAAAAAATGATCGGTCAATCTATTGGATATAGATATGATGTAAACCTTTTACCTGATTATAGTAAAATCACTCCATTCCTTAAAAAATATTTAGAGGCAATGGGTTGGGATGACCTTAATTGGCTAGAAGATGTTCACATGGGTTACGAAGAAGATAGACCTGCAGTATTTTGTAGAAATGCTAATGGTTGGGTAACAATTCCAAAATCGATAAAACTGCCTAACAACCAACAAGACAGGGACATGATCGCAAGAGAACTTTTGGTAAAATTTCAAATGTCCCCAAAACATCCACTCGTAGATCTTAAAAAAGCATACTTAAAATTTTAGCATCACAATCTAAGGTTGATTATTTTTTATAAACTTGTTGCTATTTCTATATTTTAGAAAATTGTTTCATTTGTCACACCAACCGTAATTTCATAAGCTTTTGAAAAACTAATATGGAGAGAGAATATGACTGATCAGTTAGGTGCTCTTACTACTATATTTACGGAATTTTACTACTGGGTAACAGTGGTACTGATGTTTTTAATTCACGTCGGTTTCTGTATGTATGAAGTTGGAGCTTCTCGATACAAACACCATCAACATACTCTTATGAAAAACACGATGCTGATACCTCTGGTAACAGTAACATGGTTTTTATTTGGTTGGTGGATTTACTGGGCTTTTCCTACAGGACCTGGATTAGCACCATCAATAATGAACGAAAGTACAGCTCTAATTACAGACGATTCTGCATTTAGTGCTACTTGGTACACGGCAACAAGTGAGTTAATGGCTGTTAACTTAGGGGACCATATTTCTGGTGTCTTCTGGGCTGCATTCCTTTTATTTTCTTGGACAGCTGCTTCCATCGTTTCAGGAGCAATCATTGAAAGAATAACAACTTTTGCATTTGGTATTTTAGCAATTGCAATTGGATCTGTATTTTGGACAATTGATGCTGCATGGGGATGGCACTTTGATGGCTGGATGCTTAAACTACTAGGGTACCATGATGCTTATGCATCAGGAGTAATTCACGCTATAGCGGGTGGTTTTGCTTTGGGTGTTCTTATGGTTTTAGGACCAAGAATTGGTAAGTTTTCATCTAGCGGTGAACCAAGAAATATTGGACCAAGAAACCCTTGGTTAGTTACAATTGGATTGTTTCTAATTTATACTGGTTTCTGGGGATTCTACGCAGCTTGTAACATACCAATCTTTGACCTTGGACCTGAATACGGTATGGAAGGCATAAGTTATTGGACAGCAACAAACATATACGTAACCCCTACTACACTTAGTGGTATTACTTTTAACTTCTTGATGTCATTATCAGGAGGATTATTAGCCGGTTATTGGATTGCAAAAGGTGATCCTTTCTGGACTTACTCAAGTGGACTAGCAGGTATCATATGTGCTTCAGCTGGAAATGATTTATATCATCCAATTCAAGCAATGATCATTGGTATGATCGGTGTTGTGATTTCATACAAACTACATTACTGGGTTGAGCGTAAGTTCAAAATTGATGATGCAGTTGGTGCAGTTGCAGTACATGGTTATGCTGGATTTATTGGTCTAGTAATATGTGGTTTTGTTCTAAATGGTTACCCATCATCTGGTTACAGTGTTGGTGCAATGTGGGACGGAACAACTTATGCTACAATTAACCCATTAGGACAATTCTTAGGAGCATTAATAATGTTCGTAGTTCTTGGACTAATACCAGGCTATGTCATAGCTAAAGTTCTTCACGGAATGGGTAAATTAAGAATTCCGCGAGAAGTAGAAATAGCTGGACTAGACTATGAAATAATGGAAGCTGCAAAATCTGACGAAAAAGCAGTTGCTTCCTCAACCAGGTAAAGGAGTAATATATGGCGACAGTTACAAATTGGATTGATCACCTAAACAAACCAGCTGAAGAAGTTGTTGGTGCTGTTTATCCTGGTGCTGGATCTAGTGAAGGTATACTTGTTATACTTGCTATTATTTTATGGGTTGGTTGGCATGTTTTAACAGCTAAATCTGAAAGTGATGAACTTGATAGATTAGCAAGAAAAAGACATGGAGCCAATGATCATAAAAGCAATATTACCGATTGGTAATCTAAACTAAAAATTTGGGCACTGTGATAAACGGTGCCCATTTTTATTTCTTAACTAATAATGCCTGAAAAAGATAATAATAACGAAGAATTAAGACCAACCAAAATGCGTGGTGTTGTTTTTCCTAAAGCAAAATATGGTGTAATTCTAGCAGTTATAATAATTATTTGTGTAAATTTAATTATATATAAAGAAACTATTTTTTCTTTTTTCAAATAACTATGATAACTTAATTTGTGCCAAAAAATTTGTTCAGAATTGCTAAAGAAAAAAAAATTGAATATTTTTTAATAAGTTTTGTCGATTTATTTGGAGTTCTTAGATCAAAATTAGTACCCGTTCACGCAATTAAAGAAATGCAAGAAAATGGTGCAGGGTTTGCAGGATTTGCTGCTTGGTTGGATATGACTCCTGCAGATTCAGACATGTTTGGAATTCCAGATCCAGATAGTTTAATTCAGTTACCTTGGAATAAAGAAGTGGGTTGGCTTGCCTCAGATCTTTGGATGAATGGAAAACCAGTAGATGCCTCACCAAGAGTAATGTTAAAAAAACAAATAAAAAGACTCTCAAAACAAGGTCTTGTCATGAAATCTGGAGTAGAATGTGAATATTTCTTAATATCTCCTGATGGAAATTCAATTGCAGATCCAAGGGATACCCAATCAAAACCTTGCTATGATCAATCAGCTTTAATGAGAAGATATGACTTAATTAAAGAAATTTGCGATTGTATGATCGAAATGGGATGGGGTCCTTATCAAAATGATCATGAAGATGCTAATGGCCAATTTGAAATGAATTGGGATTACTCAGATTGTTTAAAGACCGCAGATAGGCATACATTTTTTAAATACATGGTAAAAACCATTGCTGAAAAACACGGTTTAAGAGCAACATTTATGCCTAAACCATTTGAAAATTTAACTGGAAACGGTTGTCATGCCCATATTTCTGTTTGGGATGGAAAGAAAAATAAATTTTTAGATAAATCTAATGAATTAGGTCTAAGTAAAATAGCATATAATTTTTTGGGTGGAGTTATAAAACATGCTTCATCTCTATCTGCATTTTTTAATCCAACAATTAATAGTTACAGGAGAATTAATGCGCCTCCAACAAAATCAGGAGCATCGTGGTCACCAAGTAGTATATCTTACACCGGTAATAATAGAACACATATGATAAGAATTCCTGATCCAGGAAGATTTGAATTAAGATTAATGGATGGATCTGCTAATCCTTATCTGCTTCAAGCAAGTGTTCTCGCGGCTGGAATAAATGGTATTAAAAATAAGATTGATCCTGGTAAACCTCTTCATTGTAATATGTACAAAGACTTTGCAAAATATCCAGATCTTCCAAAACTTCCTGATGAGTTAAATCAATCATTAAAAAAATTAAAACAAAATAAAGAAATGAATGAGGCTTTTGGTGCTAATGTAATCGATAGCTATATAAAGCTTAGAGGTACAGAAATTAAAGAATTTGATAATGTAGAGAAATTTGATAAGTCGAAACCTATAACCAAATGGGAAAGACAAAATACTCTAGATTGTTAAAGTGAAAAGCTTAAAAAATCTTAAAAATTGGAAATATCAAAAATTATTAAAAAATAATCATTATAATTTTAAAAGAAATTATGTTTTAAAACATCTTCCATCTGCATTTATTACTAATGCCTATAAATCAATATCTAGTTGGAAAAATTATAAGGTAACTCCTCTTTTATCACTTGATAAATTGAAGAAAAATTTAAAATTTAACAATATATTTTATAAAGATGAATCTAAGAGATTTCACTTAAAGTCTTTTAAAGCTTTAGGAGGAGCATACGCTGTAGAGAGAATATCTAAAGGAAAAAAAAATATCGTTATTTCATCAGCTACAGCCGGTAACCATGGTAGGTCTGTTGCCTGGGGGGCAAAAAGATTAAACTTAAAGTGTAAAATTTTTGTAAGTCAATATGTAAGCCAAACAAGAGTTCGTGAAATAGAGAAATTTGGTGCTGAGGTAATAAGAGTTAAAGGAAATTATGAAAATTCATTAGAAGAATGCAAAAGACTTTCAAAAAAGAACAATTGGCAAATTGTTCAGGACGTCTCTACCAAAAACTACAAGTATATTCCCCAACTTACGATGGCTGGATACTCCATTATAATAAAAGAAATATCCAAACAAACAAATCATTACATAACACACATATTTGTTCAAGCTGGTGTTGGAGGATTAGCAGCAGGTGTGGTTGCTGGGGTAGCAAAATATTTTAAAAAAATTCCAAAAATAATTGTTGTTGAACCTGACAGAGCTGATTGTGTACTTCAGAGTATAAAAACAAATAAACTAAAAAAAATAAGAATAAAAAAAGAGAGTATCATGGGCGGAATGTCATGTAATGAAATGTCATTTGTACCATGGCAAATTTTAAAGAAAACTTCTGACTATTGTGTATCTGTTACTGACAATAATGTTGCCAAAATGACAGCGATGCTAAAAGATAAAAAATTGAGCAAAGTTTCAATAACAGGAAGTGAATGTGCAACGCCAGGGGTAATTGCTCTTATAGGTTTAGCTAACAATCTCAAAGCGAGAAAATTATTAGATTTGAAGGAAGATTCCAATATTCTTGTCATTGGATGCGAAGGAAATGCAGATGTTAAATTTTACAAACAGCTGTTATCTAAAGGTAGAAAATAATATTTATATGACAAAAAATGCAATAGCTTGGATCAGGGAAGACTTTAGAATTGATCACAATCCTGCTCTTTCATATGCCACACAAAATCATGAAAATGTAATTGCATTATATATTTATAATAAAATTGATTTTGATAATAAGAGAGAAGCACAAAAGTGGTGGTTGTTTAAATCTTTAGAAATATTTAAATCAGAATTATCTCAATACAAAATAAATCTCCAAATATTAGCAGGTGATGAAGTAGATATATTTTCTAAAATAAAAAAAAAAGATGAAGTTACAATATATTGGAACAAAATCTATGAGCCAGACGTAATTGCAAAAGGAAAAAAAATTAGAGATGTTTTCTTAAAAAATGAAATTGAATTTAAATATTTTAAAGGAAATATACTTAATGAATTTCAAGAGGTTACTAAAAATGATGGAACCCCTTTTAAAGTATTTACCCCTTTCTGGAGAAATGCTGAGCAAAAATATTTGGGTTTACCACCAAGTAAAAATTATAGTATTAAAAAAAAAATGAAACTAATATCTTTTTTTAAAAATTGTGTTGAGCCTAAAAGTATTTTACCAAAAAAAAATTGGTATAAAAAATTTGAAAATTATTGGAATGTCTCAGAAAATGAATCAAAAAAAATTCTTAACAATTTAATTAATGATAAAATTAAAGAATATGGCACAGCAAGAGATTATCCTTCTATAGACGGTACATCTAGATTATCTCCATATATAAAACATGGGCAAATACATGTAAGCACTATTTGGAAAAAATGTAACGAAATCAAATCCAAAGGTATTGGTTATAGAAAATATATTAATGAATTAGGTTGGCGTGAGTTTTCTCATAGTTTAATTAATTATTTTCCTGAATTCTTAAAAGGAAATTACAGAAAAGAATTTGATAAATTTCCTTGGGTAAAAAATGAAAAGTTTTTGAAAGCTTGGAAATTAGGAATGACCGGTTATCCAATTGTTGATGCTGGGATGAGAGAATTATATGAAACTGGCTGGATGCATAACAGAATAAGAATGGTAGTTGGCTCTTTTTTAGTGAAACATTTAAGAATAAATTGGACCGAGGGTGAAAAACATTTTAGAAATTGTTTACTTGATTTTAATAAAGCAAATAATGTAGCTCAGTGGCAGTGGGTTGCGGGTTGTGGAGCAGATGCAGCTCCTTACTTCAGAATTTTTAATCCTATTCTTCAAGGTGAAAAATTTGATAAAGAAGGGAAATATGTAAAAAAATGGATACCAGAAATAAGCAAAGTTCCACAAAAATTTATTCACAAACCTTGGGAAATGGAAATGAAATATCAACAAGCAATAAATACAATCGTTGGAAAAGATTATCCGAAACCAATAGTGATACATGAAGAAGCAAGAGCTTCTGCATTAAAAGCTTTTCAGAGTTTAAAAAAAAATTAAACTTCTCCTAAAAAATGATGAATTATAGTTCTTGTTTGTGGATTTAATCTGTGCTCAAATAAATAAATCCCTTGCCAAGTTCCAAGTAATAATTTTCCATTTTCAACACTAAGAGAAATCTGATTATTAGTTAAACTAGACTTTATGTGTGCAGGCATATCGTCTTTGCCCTCAGTTGTATGGATATATAGCTTGTTATCCATTGGTGCTAGTTTGTTAAAATAATTGATTAGGTCAATTTGAACATCAGGATCTGCATTTTCTTGGATTATTAAAGATGCACTAGTGTGTTGGATACTTAAGTTAAGAATACCATTTTTAAATTTATTCTTTTTTATCCAATTTATGGTTTGATCGGTAAATTCGTATAATTTTTGTCCGCTGGTATTGATTTTAAAATTATTGAATTTTTGTATCATAAATTAAAGTTTGAAGATGTAAGTTCATAAAGCCGGCTAATTGTACGTTTAAATGGTTCTTTTAATACTTTTGATGACGTCAACTCATCTAAATTTTTTTCTGCGGTGACTGCAATTGGTATTTTCTTATCATAAATTATATCAATTAAAGTTATAAAACGGTGTTGTTGGTTAGAATTTATATCATTAAACTTAGGTATTTGATTAATAACTATAAATTTAGAAACTTTAATTATTTCAAGATAATCTTCAGCGCCTAAATTTTTTTCACATAATTCCTCAAACGTAAATCTAACAACTCCGTCATAGAATTCTTTGATTAGAAATTCTCTTCCTTTAATATTGAGACTTAATGTTGTTTTTTTTCTATCTTTTGAAATAATCCTAAAAAATTTATTCATTTTAAAATTAGACTCTTGGTTTAATGGGTAGAAATATCTATCATTTTTATTTTCTTTTGATTTTCTATAATCGTCTTCAATAACAAGCTCGTGTTCGATTGTCTTTTTTTTCATAATCTCAATAAATGGTTTGAATTGATCTCGTTGAAGACCATCTTTATATAATGCTGAGATCATAATATTTGAAGTAATGATTATCTTTATATTCGCACTAAATATCTGATTAAATAATTTACCCAATATCATAGCATCCACTATGTTGGTGACTTGAAACTCATCAAAATAAATTAACGAAACTTTTGATTTAAGATCTCTAACAAATAAATCTATAATATTTTCATCTCCTTTATTTTTGTTTTCGTGAACAAAATCATGAAAATTTAACATAAACTCATTAAAGTGAAGTCTTAATTTTTTTTCAGAGATAAGATCATAAAAAAAATCTAAGATCATTGTTTTTCCAACACCAACGCCTCCATGAAGATAAAGTCCTTTTTTATGATCTTTTTTTTTAAAAAAACTGAAGATTGATGAATGAAAATTTTTATTATAAAAATCCTCAAGTATTTTGATTGTTGTTATCTGATTTTTATTAACTTCTAAATTCTTTAAATTACAAAATGATCTAAATTTTTCCTCAAAAGTTTTAGACATCAATTTTTTTTTGATTTAAAATCAATACCATATTCTGATCTTGGACCTTTCCTCAAACCGAATGGACCAGAAATAAAAATAGTCATTGGTTTAGTTCCGGGCTTTAGATCAACTCTGTGGTAAGTGTTAGCAGATCTAAATCCAATATAACCAGGCCTTCTCCAGAATTTTCCTTTTTTAGTTGTTTCCCAATAGCCATCTTTTATTACAATAGTAATGTATGGAAAAAGATGATTATGTATGCCGTCACCATGATCATCTGCCAACATTTCATGAATAAGTATGTTAAATGGAAACCATTTAGGTCTATGCCTGAAAATTAAGTAATATCTATTCATCCAAGGTTTTGCTAGATCAAATCTTGGGTGTGATGGCCCTCTATCTAAAACAACTTTTTTTCTACCTAACTTTTCTAATAATTTAAGGAACATTAATTTAGTTTAATTATTGCGTTATCTTTTACTAGATATAAATTTTTATTTAAAATAAACGGACGTGAAATTTTTTCATTATCAACTTTTAATGTTGAAATCGTTTTACCAGATTTAATATCAATTACTAATAGTCTACCTGTATTGGTGGATAAATAGATATTTTTTAGACCAACAACAAATCCTTCTGGGAAAATTTTATCTCTTTTTTTAGGATTAAAGTTATTAAACACATCGGTAACTTTAATGATATTACCTGTAATTTTATCTATAACTATCAAATAACCCTCTAAAGAAACTGTAATTAAAAAATTTCCAACTAAAGTGGGTCTGATATTAGAATTAACTTTATTGATCCAATTAAAATTTCCAGACTTTATATCAATAGAAAAAAATTGATTCTTATTATTTGAAAAAAATAAATTATTTTCGTCTGCAACAATATCAGATGTTTCAAGTGAGAAAGCTGACTCTACAATTATATTACTGGTAGTTGGCAACTGCCAAAGTAATTCACCATCATTTATATTAATAGCACTAATATCACCCAACGAATTATTAAAATAAATTACTTCTCCTACTATTGCCATAGATAATTTTTTTTGAGATCTTATAAATGATTCTTCTGTTTGAAAATTCCATATCTCTTCACCGTTTTTCAATGAGATACATCTTAAGGTATTTGTAAAATCAATTATAAAAAATCGATCTTTATAAATTTTAATTTGTGAGTTAAATGGAGCAAGATTTTTTTTAGACCAAACTAAATTTCCATTTCTTAAATCCAGCAAATAATATTTTGTCAAATTATCAGCTACTACCAAATATTTATTATTATTTGCAAACTGTAAAATTGGATCTAATTTTTTTTCTGATTTAGTGTAATAGTTTTTTTTCCAAATTAATTTTGATTTTTCATCGAATTGTAAAACTGTGCCTTTATTATCAAAAAAAATAACATTATTTTTATTAAAAGATATTACTGGTTCGTGCTGATAAAAGTTTTTAATCTTTGAAAACTTATATT
This sequence comes from uncultured Pelagibacteraceae bacterium, assembly GCA_902515095.1. Lineage (GTDB taxonomy): Bacteria > Pseudomonadota > Alphaproteobacteria > Pelagibacterales > Pelagibacteraceae > Pelagibacter. Next base: position 94,377 of record CABXTC010000004.1, on the reverse strand, counting down.
TTGATGATTTTTTTAATAAACCGTCGAATTTAACTCTCCCTTCATTATTTGTAAGTTCTTTAAAAAGATTACTTCTTTTTAAATTTAAGCTTAGATTTAAATTTATATTAGTATTAAATTCTTTATCTAGAGCTTTTTGATTATCAAAAATTTTTTCAAATTTTTTTTCTTCTAATTTTTCCAAAGTTTCCGAGGTCCAAAACTTAGAACTTTTGTTAAAAGAACAACTTGTGAATAAAAATACAAATAAAAATAAACTTAAAATCTTAATCACTTAAATCTCTACTAAGTCTTTTTTGAGACTCTAATTTAATTTCTTGGTTAGCATTTTCTAAATCTATTATTTTGTTAAAAAATTCTTTAGATTTTTGTTTCTCATTTTTAGAATAAAAATATTCTGCCATTAGATATAAAGCATGTGAATTCCAAACACTTTCAGAATTGATCAATGGATTAAGAATATTTAAAAGATCATTCTCATTGCTATTATCAGCGTTATAAAGTGCCTTCTTGTATATGTTTAAGTTCTTAATTTCTTTATCCATAGAAATTTCGTTGATAATAATATCAAATAACTCATTTATCCTATCGTTATCGCTGATTAATTTATTATCAACAATAAAATATAATGATAAGGGTGAATAAGTTGGATTTTTTTCATTTACTAATTGAACTAAACTTTCAGCAGTTTTTTCTTTATTATTTTCTGAATAATCAATAACTACAGAGTTGTAGGTATCAGATATTTTCTTTATTTTGTTGCCCTTGTACTCACCAAATGCAAAGAATACTAAAATTGAAATAATAATAGCTGAAATTAAAGCAAATATTTTTTTTTTGTTTTGTACAAAAAAAATTTTGATTTTTTCATTTCTCGTGTTTGTATTTATTATTGAAATATCTTCATCCATATCTAAATCATATTCCTCAAAACATATTGAAGTATTCCACCATTTTTATAATACTCCAACTCATTTTTTGTATCAATTCTGCAAAGAGTTTCTATTATTTTAACATCTCCTGATAAATATCTAATTTCAACTTTAATTTTATCTGATGGACTAATCCCTTTTTCAATATCTAATACGCTAATTAACTCTGATCCCAATAAATCTAGATTTTTTCTATTCATATTTTCTGTAAATTGTAACGGTAAAATACCCATGCCAATCAAATTTGATCTATGAATTCTCTCAAAACTCTCAGCAATTACAGTTTTTACTCCCAATAGTTTTGTTCCTTTAGCAGCCCAATCTCTAGAAGAGCCAGTTCCATACTCTTTACCTCCAATAACAACTAGATCTGTTCCTCTTTTTTTATATTCTTCAACAGCATCATAAATCGGCATTACTTTACCTTCGGGGTAAAGTTTTGTAAAACCTCCTTCTGTTCCTGGAGCCATTTCATTTCTAATTCTTATGTTAGCAAAAGTTCCTCTCATCATTACTTCATGATTACCCCTTCTTGACCCATAGGAATTATAATCTTTAGGTAATATTTGATGTTTCATAAAATACTCGCCTGTAGGGCTTTCTTTTTGGATATTTCCAGCTGGTGAAATATGATCTGTTGTAACCATATCACCTAATATTAATAATGGTCTTGCATATTTAATTTCTTTAAACCCTTCTGGTTCATCTGAAAGATTGTCAAAAAAAGGAGGTTTTTTTACATAAGTAGAGTTTTCTTCCCAATTATAGATACTTGTTTTTTCTGTTTTAATTTCTTGCCATTGTTTAGGTCCTTCAGAAACATTTGAATATCTTTTTACAAACATTTCTGCGTTTAAAGATGATTTAAGAGTCTCTTCTATTTCTTTATTAGTCGGCCAAATATCTTTCATAAAAACATCATTTCCATTTTTATCTTTACCAAAAGAATCTTTATACAAATCAAATTCCATATGTCCTGCCAAAGCATAAGCAACAACTAAAGGAGGAGATGCCAAATAATTTGCTTTGATATGAGGAGAGATTCTTCCCTCAAAATTTCTATTTCCAGATAAAACTGAAACACCATAAATGTCCTCTTTTTGCATAGCTTCAACTATATTGTCTGCTAATGGACCAGAATTTCCAATGCATGTAGTGCAACCATAACCAACTAAATTAAATCCTAATTTGTCTAAATAAATGTTTAATCCAGCTTTTGCTAAATAATCTGTAACTACTTGAGACCCTGGAGCTAATGAAGTTTTTACCCATGGTTTTACATCAAGACCAAGCTCTACTGCTTTTTTTGCAAGTAAACCTGCTCCTATAAGAACATTTGGATTTGAAGTATTTGTACAAGACGTAATTGCTGCAATTAGAATGGATCCATCTTTAATTTCAAAATCAGTATTAGGAACTTTAGCCTGTGAGAAATCTTTTTTGTTAGTTATCTCTTCAAAACTTTTTTTAAAGCTTGTTGATGCATCAGTAAGCAAAACTTTGTCTTGAGGTCTCTTTGGTCCAGAAATTGTAGGTACTATTGTTGACATATCTAGAGTTAAAGTATCTGTAAATTCAATATCATTACTCGCCCATAATCCTTGCGCTTTTGCATATTCTTCTACTATTTTTACTGTGGACTGATCTCTTCCAGAAAATTTTAAATATTTTAAAGTCTCATCATCTATTGGAAAAAATCCACACGTAGCGCCGTACTCTGGAGCCATGTTTGCTATTGTTGCTCGATCAGCTAAAGTTAGATTTCTTAAACCATCACCATAAAACTCTACGAATTTTCCAACAACACCTTTATCTCTTAACATCTTAACGACCGTTAAAACTAAGTCTGTAGCTGTGGTACCCTCGGGCATTTTATTTTTTACCTCAAATCCGATAACTTCTGGAATTAACATAGATATAGGTTGACCTAACATTCCTGCTTCTGCTTCTATACCCCCAACACCCCATCCTAAAACAGACAAACCATTAACCATTGTTGTATGACTATCTGTACCAACGAGTGTGTCAGGAAATAAATAATTTTGACCTTCGTGCTCAGCTGACCAAACAACTTTTGAAAGATATTCAAGATTAACTTGATGACAAATTCCTGTGCCTGGTGGGACTATTCTAAAGTTATTAAATGCCTGTTGTCCCCATTTAAGAAAAGAGTATCGTTCACCATTTCTATTAAATTCAATTTCGACATTTTTGTCAAAAGAGTCTGCTTTTGCAGATTGGTCTACTTGTACTGAGTGGTCAATAACAAGATCGACAGCTGAGAGAGGGTTAATTGTATTTGGATCTTTATTTTTGTCTTTAACAGCTTCTCGCATAGCTGCAAGATCTGCTACCGCAGGTATTCCGGTGTAGTCTTGAAGTAAAACTCTTGCAGGTCTATATGCTATTTCAGTTTTAGATTTTTTTTCTTTTAACCAATCTTTTATTGCTTCAATTTGATTTTTTGTAACTGACAAGTCATCTTCATATCTTAAAAGATTTTCAAGTAATACCTTGAGGGATTTGGGTAGCTTTGATATGCCATCTAAGCCATTAGTCTCAGCTTTAGACAAAGAAAAAATTTTAAAGTCCTTATTATTAATCTTTATATCTGTAAATGAATTGTATGAATTTTTTTTACCTGGTTTCATGTATTATATATAAAAAGTAATTATGCTTAAAATAAGAAGCAGTGACATAACACAATTAAAGTATTTAATAAATTTCTCATTTGTCGCGAATTTCCTTAAGTATTTACCTACAAATGTCCAAAAAGTAATGCTGCTTAGAGAGACTAAGAATGCAAAAAAAATAACTTGAGTCGCATATTTCAAATAATTCTCTCCATGCTCAACATAAGTTGAAACAATAATTATTCCAATTAATACACCTTTGGGATTCAAGAATTGAAATATGAATGTTTCTATGAATTTTACCGGGTTCTCATTTTTTTTTTCACTATCTAACTTAGAAAAATAAATTTTATAAGCTAAGTAAACTAAAAATATACTTCCCAAATATTTTAAAGAAACTTGAATAATAGGAAATATTTTGAAGACATTTACTAGACCAATAGTTAATAAAAAAATCAGAAAAGTAAATCCAAAAGCAACTCCGAAAATATGCGGTAATGTTTTTTTTATACCAAAATTAAAACCTGAATAAGAAGCTATAACATTGTTTGGACCCGGGGTGTAGGCTGCTACTATCCAAAATAAAGCCATTGATAAAATTTCAGGATGCATGAAATTAAGCTATAGGAAGACCATTTTCAGATTTCTGAGATGGGTGTACTAGGATTACTTTACCATCTTTGTCGATTGAACCTAAAATTAGAACTTGCGAAACCACTCCAGCAATATTTTTTTCAGCAAAATTACAAACACCTATAACTTGTTTACCTTTTAAATTTTCTTCATTGTAGTAATGAGTAATCTGTGCTGAGGATTGCTTAATGCCAATTTCTTCTCCAAAATCTACTTCAATTACTAATGAGGGTTTTCTAGCTTTTTCGTTTTTTTTAACTGAAATCACTGTTCCAACTCTAATATCAACTTTATCAAAAATGTCGTATGTTATTTCTTCTTTCATTAATGCAGTATTTATATTAATTATTGGTTATGAGTACAGATATTAATTTAAAAGAATTGTACAATAATTCTGTAAAAATTTTATCAGATCTAATAGGTTTTAGGACTATTTCAGGAGAAGATAATAGCGAATTAATAAATTATTGTGAAAATTTACTAAAAAAACTTGGCGCAACATCTTTTAAAACATTTGATAATGACAAAAAAAGAGTAAATCTTTTTGCAACCATTAAAGCAAAAAAATCTAATGGTGCTAAACCAATAATTTTATCTGGTCATACCGATACAGTTCCTGTCTCAAAAAGTTGGAGTACTGATCCTTTTAAAGCAACAATTAAAGATGATAAACTTTATGGAAGAGGTTCTTGTGACATGAAAGGTTTTATAGCATGTACTTTAGCTTTTGCTCCAGTTTATGCAAAAATAAATCTAAATAGAGATATCCATTTTTCATTTACATTTGATGAGGAAACAGCATGTTTAGGAGCTCCTATTTTAATCAAAGAACTTCAAAAAAGAAATATACAAGATGGAATTTGTATTATTGGAGAACCTACTAAAATGAAAATCATAGATGCTCACAAAGGCTGTTATGAATATACAACTTATTTTGAAGGGTTAGCAGGACATAGCTCTGCTCCACATAAAGGTGTAAGTGCTGTGGAGTTTGCAGCAAGATACGCATCTAAATTAATTGAATTAAGAAATGAACTTAAAAAAAGAGCACCAAAAGACTCTATATTTGATCCACCTTTTTCGACTTTACAAGTAGGAGGAATATTTGGGGGTATTGCTCATAATGTTATAGCTGATAAGTGTCATATTAATTGGGAAACAAGACCAGTTGTTAAAGATGATGGTGTATTTTTAAATAAAAAAATTGATGAATATGCGAATGATATTCTTTTGCCAGAAATGAAAAAAGTTTTTCCTCAATCAAATATTAGAAAAGAAATAATAGGTGAAGTAACAGGATTCGATCGAGTTGAAAAATCTGAGGCTTGTGAGTTAGTCTCAAGTCTGACTGGTGATAATTCAAGAGAAGTTGTGTCTTTTGGAACAGAGGCAGGATTATTTCAAGAAATTGGCATGAGCACAGTTGTATGTGGTCCAGGCTCAATTGAACAAGCTCACAAAGTAGATGAATTTATTGAACTAAACGAATTAAAAAAGTGTTTAAAGTTTTTAGATGGTTTAAAAAAACAATCTCTTCTAAATTAACTCCAGCCACCCACAGATTTTACTTCCAAAAATTCCTCAAGGCCATGTTCGCCAGCTTCTCTACCTATTCCTGAATGTTTAAACCCTCCAAACGGAGCATCAACAGCAATACCAGCTCCATTTACATCAACCATTCCTGATCTCAGCTTTCTCGCAACTCTTTTTACCTTTTCTGAGTCCTTAGTTTGAATATAATTTGTTAACCCATAAGGTGTGTCATTGGCAATTTCAATTGCTTCTTCTTCAGTTTCAAATGGAATTACCGATAATACTGGTCCAAAAATTTCTGTTCTTGCAACTTCCATATTATTATTTACATCTGCAAATACAGTAGGTTTAACAAAATAGCCTTTGTCTAGTCCTGGTGGTTTACCTGGTCCACCTGCAACTAATTTAGCACCTTCATCAATTCCCTTTTTAATTAAAGTTTGAATTTTATTATATTGAGTTTCAGAAATAACTGGGCCTATATGCTCTCCTTCTTTTTGAGGGTCACCTACCTCAAAATTTTCTGTGTATTTTTTCAATCTTTCTATTGCATCGCTATACATAGATTTCTCTACTAGCATTCTTGTAGGAGCATTACATGATTGACCTGAATTTCTAAAACATCTTAAGGCACCTCTTTCAATTGCTTCAGGATCAGCATCTTTAAATATGATGTTGGCACCCTTACCCCCTAATTCTAGACTTACCCTTTTAAAATCTTTAGCAGCATTCTGGGAAATTAAAGCTCCTGCTCTAGTTGATCCTGTAAAAGAAATCATATTTATATCTGAGTGGCTTGTTAGTGCATCGCCTGTTGTGGCTCCATCTCCATTAACTAAATTGAACACTCCTGCAGGAAATTTGGTATCATCTATCAATTCAGCAAGTATCATTGATGATAATGGCGCAAGTTCTGATGGTTTTAAAACCATTGTACATCCAGAAGCAATTGCAGGCATAACTTTTAAGCAAACTTGGTTCATTGGCCAATTCCAAGGTGTTATTAATGCACAAACTCCTTTTGGTTCATAGATAAGTCTTTGGTTTGGAGCATGTTCACCTAATGGTTTTTCAAATTCGAAATTTTTTAAATACTTAATAAAAGACTTTAAATGAGCTGCACCTGTTCCAGCTTGAAGTTTTGTAGCAAAGTCTTTTGGTGCACCCATTTCAACAGTAATTGCATTGGCAATATCTGCCCATCTTTTTTTATAATTCTCATAAAGTTTTTCTAATAATCTTATTCTCTCCTCTTTTGGTGAAAATGCCCATGAACTATAAGCTTTTTTTGCAGCATTTACTGCTAAGTCAACATCTTCTTTGTTTCCAAGTGATATTACAGCACATTCTTCTTCGTTAGCAGGATTGATTACTTTAATCTCCTCTTTGCTTATAGCTGTTACCCATTTTCCATTTATATAAAAATTTTTTTTATTTTCCATAGCAGACTCCTAACCTTTCCTTATTTTTTTGCAAACAAATTAGTTAATTCATAAACTATTGTTGCTGCCGCAAGAGAGGTTACTTCGGCATGATCATATGCTGGTGAAACCTCAACAACATCAGCCGAAATTAAATTTAAACCTGATAAACCTCTTATAGTGTTAACCATCTCTCTTGAGGTCATTCCAGCAATTTCTGGTGTGCCAGTTCCAGGGGCAAAAGCAGGATCTAATACATCTATATCAATAGATAAATATAAAGGGTTATTTCCAACTCTTTTCTTAATTCTTTCAGCAATTTTATCAGTTCCTTGAGTTTGAAACTCATCACAATGAATAATCTTAAATCCAAAACTTTCATCATTTTTGATATCATCTCTACTGTACAAAGGTCCTCTTATACCCACGTGCATTGAAGCATCATCTAAAAATAAATTTTCTTCCCTTGCTCTTCTAAAAGGCGTACCGTGAGTGTAAGGTGCACCAAAATAAGTATCCCAAGTATCTAGGTGAGCATCAAAATGCACTAAAGCAACAGGACCGTTGTTAATTTTATTAACAGCTTTTAACAATGGAAATGCAATTGTATGATCACCACCAAGACTTATAATTCCCCCAACTTTATTCAATAATTCCTCAGCTCCCACCTCTATCTGTTTAATTGCCTCTTCAATATTAAATGGGTTGCAGGTGATATCTCCTGCATCAGCTACCTGTTGTACTTTGAAAGGTTCAACATCATAACTTGGATGGTAATTTGTTCTTAAGTGTCTTGAAGCTTGTCTAATACTTTGGGGTCCAAATCTTGCACCTGGTCTGTAACTGGTTCCAGCATCAAATGGAATCCCGACAATTGCAACGTCGCAACTCTCCACATCTCTTAGCTCAGGTAATCTTGCAAATGTTGAGGGGCCAGCAAACCGTGGCACTTTGGTTCCACTTACCGGTTGGATTGGATCTTTATTTCTTTTTTTTTTCACAGTAAAATTGTATCACATTCATCTAAATTGGAATATCTTCTATGTGTAAATTTATGAGCTTAATTAGATTAATTATACTATCTTTATTTATTTTTACTCAAACTCAAGCTGATACAATTTATAATCTTATAAAAATTCCAAATTTAGAAATTTATGACATTAAAACTCCAAACAAACTAAGATACTTATATGCCAAACAACCTTTTACTCTTGGTGTTGAAAAAAATATAAATTGTTATAATTCTGAAAAAAAAATTCTCGATCAAAAATACAAAATAATTAAAAAAAATTTAAATAGATATAGTCAAGAATTTCTTAAAAAAATTAATCTTAAATACATAGTCCTGTGTGAGGATTTATCAATATCAAAAATTAATACTGCTGGAATTCCTAACCATGTAATGAAAACATTAATCTTAGATATCAAATTTAATGAAGATTATTTTGAACGTGTAATCCACCATGAAGTGTTCCATATAATAAATGATAGTTTTAAGCAATTATTTGACGAAGAAGTCTGGTCTAAATTTAATGTTAAAGAATTTGAATATGCTGAATGCTCTACCTGTACAGATAAATTAGGGCTAAATACTTATATTAAAACTAAAGGTTTTTTTTCTGAATATTCACAATCAACCGCTTCTGAAGATATGGCAGAGGTTTTTTCCCATTTAATGATTGGAGTAAATTTAAATAATCTTGATCCAATTTTAAAAAAAAAAATACAGTTTATTAGAAGTAGTCTACTCAAAATTGATCAAAATTTTATTTTATGATTAAAGAAATAAAGGCATCAAAGTTAGAAAAAATAATTTTTAGTTTTATAGTTATTTTAGCGATATTTTTTTTTGGTTCTTTCTTTTTGATTAAAGACAAATGTTTATTTATAAAAAGTTACGATCCTCAAAAGATTACTTTTGATAATCCAAAAAATATTGCCATTTTAAATGTTACATGTGGAAATGTTATAATTGAACTTTATCCTGACATATCACCTCAAGCTGTAAAGCGATTTAAAGAATTAGTTAGATCCAAATCATATGATGATATTGCTTTTCATAGAGTAATTAAAGATACCCTTGTTCAAGCAGGAGATTTGGAGTTTGGTAAAAAAGGAAATATCGACTATGGAAAAATTGGAACTGGAAAGTCTGGATTAGGAACGATTAACTCAGAAGTAGACTCTCCATTTAGTTTTGATAAAGGTAGTGTTGGTTTTGCTAGAACACAAAAATATAATACTGAAGATAGTCAATTCTTTATAATTCTTAAAGATGAACCATTATATGAAACTGAGTATACCCCAATTGGTAAAGTAATTTATGGATTGGAAGCTTTGGAGACAATAAAATATTTAGATAAATCTCAATATGTTCTAAGGCCTGACTTTATAAATTCTCTAAGAATGTTAGTTAACTAGAGGCTTACCAGTTGAGAGAGTATGTTTTATTCTGTCTTGTGTTTTTTGAGTTTCTATCAGTTTCATAAAAGCATTAAGCTCTAATTTAAACAAATCATCTTCAGATAAAGTTTTATCGATTGTAGTATCACCACCACTCAAAACATGTGCAAGTTCCTTTGCAACCTCAACTCCGTGATCTAATATCACTTTATCATTATAAAGTTTTTCTAAAATTTTATCCATTTCACCCCGCACAGCTTTTCCGGGTAGTTTAAATCCTAGTTCTTCAGGTGGTTTAAAATCTTTATTTTCATTCAGGATTTTTTTAGAAACTTCTAATAAACTATTTCTATTCATTATTTTTTTATCACTTGGTCTTAAGTATTTCAGAGGTTCTGCTTCAACAGGTGATGTGGCTGTCTTACCGTATCCAATTATATCAAAGACTTTTAAGGGTGCATAATTTGGATCTTTTTTTGCCTCATCAGTATCAAGCCATCTAGCTAACATTTCTTTACATCCACCTCCTGCTGGAATTAAACCAACAATAGTTTCAACTAATCCAACGACAATATTTGTGTGAGAGGCAACGAAATTACTTTGGACCATTACTTCAAAACCACCCCCCAACGTTAATCCTGATGGGGCCGAAACAACTGGATATTTTGAATATTTCAAATGCTTACATGTTTCTTGAAAATATTTGATAAATTTTTCAATTGATTTGAAATCCTTTTTGTCAGCAAACTGCATTGTATAAGTTAAGTTAACTCCAGCAGAGAATTGCATACTTTCATTTATTATAATCAAAGGTTTATCAGTTGCTTTTTTAAGAGCATCCATAGAGTCATAGTCTAAAGCATTAGCTTTAGTAGTAAACTCAACGATATTATAATTATTAAACCTATAAATTTTAGCAGAATCATTTCCATCAGAACTCGAGGCTGTCTTCTTAACTTTTCCTAAAGTTTCAATATTTGTATATTTTTGTCTTTCACCATAAAAATTTTCATTCTTAGATTTAGATAATTTTTCCAAGAAACTATTTCCTGTAAAATCATCAACTTTATCAAAGAAATTTTTAACCCCAATTTCTTCAAGCATTTCAAAAGGTCCTTTGGCCCAGTTAAATCCAAGTCTCATTGCTTCATCAATATCATTAAATTCTTTTGTAATTCCTGGAACTAATGAAGATGCATATTTAATTATTTTTGAAATTACAGACCAAGCATATTCACCATATTTATCTTTTCTATTGATCAATCCTTTAAGATCTACTTTATCTGACTTAACATCAATCTTTTTACTGGGTGAATAATCGCCAGTCTCCAGATTGATAGCTTCCATAATTTTTATAGCTCCAGTTTTGTTCATTCTATAAAATCCACCTTTTCCTTTTCTTCCAGTGTAGCCGGTCTCAATTAATTTTTTTACCAATGGAATTTCTTTTGCAACTTCGTGAAATTCATCGGTCTCTGGTAATTCTTTGATAAAACTTTTTAATACATCAGCCATTAAATCAATACCGATTAAATCGTATAAACCAAAAACTCCTGTTTTTGGAATTCCCATTGGTCTTCCAAAAATTGCATCCGCTTCTTCTACTGAAAGTTTCATCTTAAAAGCTTCAGTCATTGCTATTTGCATGGCATAAACACCAACTCTATTTCCTAAAAATCCTGGGGTATCATTACAAACAATAGCTCCTTTACCTAATTCAATTTCACAAAATTCCTTTAACTGGTTAATTTTTTCAAGATCATTGTTTTCATTCTTTACTATTTCTAACAAACCCATATATCTAACTGGGTTAAAAAAATGTGTGATACAAAAATCTTTTTTCTCAGCATCTGTTAAATGTTCAGATAAAACTTTAATTGGAATTGATGATGTATTGGAAGAAACAATGGCACCATCTTTCCTTGCTTTAAATATCTTTTCATAAATCTGATGTTTAATATCAATTCTTTCAACTACTGCTTCAACGATCCAATCAGCATCTTTAACTACATCAAAATCGTCGGAAATATTTCCAACTTTAATATTATTAATTTTAGATTTATCAATTAACAATGGAGGTTTAGACTTGTGAATTTTCTCTCTTGCTTTTTCACTAATCTCTGTTTTTAAATCAAGTAAGGTAACAGGCACATTTGCATTACATAAATGAGCAGCAATACCGCTTCCCATTGTTCCTGAGCCAATCACCACTACATTCTTAATCTTCATTGGATGATTTTTACTATCGATTTATTCCTCTGAGTCTCTCAGATCTTCTTCTTAAGAGTTCAGCGGTTACTAATATTAATGTTGATAAAATAATTAGACAAGTTGCAACAGCAAGAATGGTTGGGCTTAACTGTTCTCTTAGACCTGTCCACATTTGAATTGGTATAGTTGTATTTTCTAACCCCGCTAAAAATAAAACAACCACAACTTCATCAAAAGAAGTTACAAAAGCAAAAAGTCCTCCAGATATCACACCAGGTAAAATTAAAGGTAAAGTAATTTTCATAAAAGTGTTAACTGGATTACTACCAAGACTTGCTGCGGCTCTCGTAACACTATGATCAAATCCTGATAAAGTAGCAGTAACAGTAATAACTACAAATGGTGTACCTAGAATAATATGTGCAAGAACTATACCTGTATGAGTTGCTGCTAAGCCAGCTTTAGCCATAAAGAAAAATATTGCTACACCAGAAATAATTAATGGAACAATCATTGGAGATATTAAAACCGCCATGATTATACCTTTGTAAGGCATATGCCTGCTACTTAGCCCTAAAGCAGCAACTGTTCCCAAAAGAACTGAACCAATTGTTGCAAAAATAGCAATTATAAAACTATTTTTAGCAGCTAAACCCCATGGGTTTTTAGTTCCATAAATCATGTCTTTGTACCATCTTAATGAAAAGGCATCTGGATCAAGACTTTTCATACCATCTGAAAAACTTAAAAATTCTTCAGCATTAAAGGATAGTGGAAATATTACAAACAGTGGTGCAATTAAGAAAAAGAAGACAAGACCACAGATTGTTAAATAAATATAATGCCAAATTCTATAGTGTAGTTCTGTATGTTTTGGTAAAGCCATTCTATTTATCCTAACTTTATATTGTCAATTCCAACTAATTTATTATAAACCCAGTAAATTGCTAAAACTCCAGTAAGCAACATTAAGCCCATCGCAGATGCAAAACTCCAATCAAGTGTACTTTTCATGTGAAATGCAATTTGGTTACTAATCAATGTTCCTGAAGCTCCTCCAACTAAGGCGGGTGTAATGTAATAACCAATTGCTAATATAAAGCATAATAAACAACCAGCACCAATTCCAGGAATTGTTAAAGGAAAATAAACTTTCCAAAAAGCAACTATTGGTGTTCCACCTAATGATTTTCCAGCCCTCATTAAGCTTGGTGAAATAGTTTTCATAACACTGTAAAGTGGTAAAACCATAAAAGGTAACAGAATCTGTGTCATTGCAACATATGTTCCTGTTTTATTGTACATCATCTCAGGCCTTGCATCGTCAGCAACTAAACCTATTCCTACAAAGAAATCATTTACGACCCCTTGCTGTTGTAACAAAATCATCCAACTAGCAGTTCTTACAAGAAGAGATGTCCAAAACGGAAGCAGTACACAAATCATTAGTAAGTTACTATACTTCATGGGTAAAGTAGCTAACAAATGAGCTATTGGGTAAGCCATTAAAAAACAAAACAAAGTTACAAAAAATGCAATTTCTAAAGTTCTAAGCCATAAAATTCTATGAATTCTTCTATTCTCAGAAACACTAACAATTTCCCCATTTTCATTTTTAAACATATCCATACCTTTTAGATATTTTTGACTTGTGTATGCTGGGGCTCTTCGTTTAATTGCTTTCCAATATTCAACATCAGCCCATCTTTTATGGACTGCCATTATTTGTTCTTTGTAATTTCCTTCTTCAAAATTTTTTGATTTTCTTCTAAGTTTTTTAATAATACTTTTAAATCCATTTTTTGTATAATTAAGTTGAGTTGATAATTTACCTTCACGCTTTTCATCAACCAGTTGTCTAAAGTCTAAATAGAAGGCTTTAAAAACCTCTTCTTCTGGTAACTCTTTTCCATCCCACTTTTCCATTGCTTTAAATGTTTTAGGAAGCATTTCAGTTACCATTTTATCATCAACACTTCTCATAAGCATGTCACCAATTGGAAAAACGTAAGTAATAATTAAAAATAACAATAGGGGAGCAACAAGTAAAAAAGCTTTTATCTTGTTTCTTCTCTCAGATTTCTTAAGACTTACTTCTAAAGGTATGCCGTCTGTAGTTAAAATTTTTTGTGTTTCTGAGCTCATAAATAAAAAGGGCGGTTATCAAATAACCGCCCTTAAATTATAATATATAATTAAGTTTAATAAAACTTAAATTATAGACCAGCTTTCATAGCTTCCCACTTCTCACCAAGCTCTGTTCCGTTGTCAGCCCAGAAAATTGGGTCAACTAAGAAATAGTTTTTAGTGTTTTGTGGTGCAGTTGGCATTTGTGGTACCATGTTAGTTTTACCATCTTTATACCAAGGCTCCCCTGCTTCCATAATCGCTATAGAAGATTTTCTCCAAGGAGCGTATGCAATATATTTTGCACTTCCTGCTAACATCTCTGTACTAGTCATCATAGCTAAAGCTTTCTTAGCCATACCATTAGCATCGTTTGGTCCACCCTTAACTTGTACGAAATACTCGTAGTCAAGACCTTGTCCATCCCATACTTGTACGATTGGTGCACCTTCTCCAACTTCTGCATTGAAGAATCTACCATTCCAACCTGTAGCCATTACAACTTCACCTGAAACTAATAGTTCTGGTGGTTGAGCACCTGCAGACCAAAATACACATCCACCTTTTGGATCTGTACATAATTCTTTGATCTTGTTCATAGCTCTATCAACACCTTTTTCAGTATTTAAAGCTTTGTAGATTTTTGCTCCACCTTTTCCTGGTTTAATTCCATCTGCAGCTAAAGCGATTTCTAAGTTTGTTAGAGCGCCTTTGTAGATAGCTCTTTTTCCAGGGAATTTTTTTGTGTTAAAGAAATCTTTGATAGTCTTTGGAGTGCCTTTAACATTATTTTTGTTATAAGCGTAGTTCCAAGAATATAAAATATTTCCTACAGCACATTTACTTGGCATTGCAGTAAAGAAGTCTTTACTTGCAGGAGTTCCATCTGGTGCTGGTGGGAAGTCTTTGTCAAAATCAAATTCAACAAATAATCCTTCATCACATCCATTGATAGTATCCATAGCAAATACGTCGATTATATCCCACGTAATTTTGCCAGCCTCTTTTTGTGCCTTGATCTCAGATAATCCACCTGAATAGTCAACCCAGTTAATTGTTATACCAAGTTTCTTACCAGTAGGATCACCATAACCTAACTTTTGAGACTCTGTGTAAGCTCCACCCCAAGACACTGCAGTTACTGCAAATGCTGACGTAGTTACAGAGATAGCAAAAGAAATGGCTAGTAATAATTTACTAAGTGTTTTCATTTTTCCTCCGTTTAAACGTTTTTTTATAAAAGATGATTACAACAAGATCGATAATGAGAGTCAACAGCCCTTTTTGTAAGTTATATGAGATGTAATTGCTGTTTATTTTGGGTCTAATGCCCTAGCATCTTCACTATTCCAACCAATCTTGATTTCATTACCTAATTTAATATCAAGATTAGATGAGCTATTTGGTACTTTGAGAATAAATTCAGAGTTTCCTAGTAAATTAATTCTAACCCTAGTGTGGTCACCATGGTAAATAACTTCTTCAATTTTTCCGTTATGAACATTATCCATTTTATCACTTGGATTAATTAAAGCTCTCTCAGGTCTTAAAGATACTGTTGTTTTCTCACCTTTTCCTTTAACAGAAATAGGATTTGCTAATATTTCTGCATTAGCTAACTTCACTTTACACTTTCCATCAGAAATATCTGAAACTTCACCAGCAAAAGTATTATTCTCTCCTATAAATTCAGCAACAAAAGAATTTACTGGCTTCTCGTATAATTCATCAGGACTTGAAAGTTGTTGAACTTTTCCGTCATTAAATACTGCTATACGGTTTGACATAGTAAGAGCTTCACTTTGGTCATGAGTAACGTAAACTACTGTGACACCAATACTTTCATGAATGTGTTTAATCTCATATTGCATACTCTCTCTTAAGTTTTTATCTAAAGCTCCTAATGGCTCATCCATTAAAACTAATTGTGGATCAAAAACTAAGGATCTCGCAACTGCCACTCTTTGTTGTTGTCCACCAGACAACTGACCAGGCATTCTCTCTGCAAAACCTTGTAATGATACCATGGATAAAGCTTTATCAATTTTTTTATCTGCTTCATCTTTTGGAATTTTTCTAACTCTTAATGGAAATGCTAAATTTTCATAAACTGTCATGTGTGGAAATAAAGCGTAGTTTTGGAATACCATACCAATACCTCTCTTATGAGGTGGAATACTTGAGATTGCTCTTCCATCTAAATAAATTTCACCATGAGTTGGTGTTTCAAATCCTGCCAACATCATCAAACAAGTAGTTTTACCAGAACCAGAAGGTCCTAACATTGTAACAAATTCACCTTCTTCGATATCTAATTGGAGATCTTTTACGACTAGTATTTTACCATCGTAACTTTTATCAACTTTATCAAATTTAACGAATTCTTTGTTCATTGGAATAATTTAATGAATTTAAAACATTTGTAACAATAAATATCAACCCCTAATATCTAGCCTTTAATATGAAGTTCTCTAGAAAAATTACAAAATAGTTCAAAACCTTTGTCTGTTACTCTTACTGCTTCAGAGGCTTCTACTCCCCAATTTCCAAATTGCATTACTGCAATCATATGAAAAGTAACGTTAGGCTGTAATATAGTCATATCACCTTTTGAAATATTTAAAGTATGCTCTCCCCAGTCAGGCGGGTAACCTATACCAATTGAATATCCAGTTCTTGAGGTTTTTTCTATTCCATATTTGTCTAATACTTTCCAAAAAGCTTGCGCGACATCATCAGCAGTGTTGCCCGATTTAACTAAATCAATGCCGGCTTGAAGTGCTTCATTTGTTTTCTTCATTGTATCAATTTTTTTTTGATCTGGTTTACCTAGTAAAACTGTTCTAGCCATTGGACAGTGATATTTTTTATTTACTCCTGATAATTCAATGATTGTAGCTTCTCCCTCTACAAATTTATCTTCTGACCATGTTAAATGGGAAGCGGATGTACCTTTGCCTGTTGGCAGCATAGGTACTATTGATGCATAATCTCCACCAAATTCTGGGGTTCCTTTTACCAAGGTTGACCATATTTCTGAAACGGCATCACATTGTCTTACACCTGGATTAATTACTTCAAATGCTTTTTTCATACCTAATTGAGTAATTTGAGCAGCTGCTTTCATAAACTTTATTTCTGTATCCGACTTAACAACTCTCACCCAATTCACTAATCGTTCACAATCTAAGACTTTCGCGTTAGGTAAACCCTGTTTAATTTTTTCATAACAATAAGCCGTGAAATAATGGCTATCCATTTCTAGTCCTATAGAAAGTTTATCCCACTTCCTCTCCCTAATAAGATTTACAAGTGCATCATAAGGATGAAGTGGCCATGTATGAATGTATTTTTCATGGTACTTAATTATGTTTTCATCCTTTAGATAAGTTTTTATATAAGCCCCACCAGCATCTTGTTCTCTAAGAAAGCATATTGGTTCCTCTAAATTGACATGTACAATTACACACTGAGCATAATAAAAAGACCATGCATCATATCCTGTTAAATAATTCATATTAGAGGGATCTTGTGAAATTAAAAGTTCTATACCTTTTTTTTGCATAGATGCTTGTACTTTTTTTAATCTTGATTTGAATTCTTCTTTTGTAAAAATCATAATCTAATTACTAAACAATTCTCCATAGCCATTAATTTCTTTTTTAAATTGAATCTGTTTAAGAGTGTCCCAAATTAAAGTTTGATTACTTGATAAAACAACTTTATTAATTTTTTTTTCTAATTCTTTAATTATTGATAACACAGGCAATGAAGTACAAGAAACAAACAACGCATCACTATTGGATAAATCTATTTTAGTTAGAACGTCAAACAAGTAATCTGGATCGACTCTACCAATATCTAAATCTGAAGCTAAATCAAAATAAGAAAGTTCTGATAGCTCTATATCTTCTTTTTCAAAATAATTTATGACTGATTGATTTATTTCATCTGTATAAGGAGTGAATATAGTTAATTTTTTTATCTTTAAAGATTTTAATGCGTTAATTGCCGCGGTGATTGGTGTTGTAACTTTAGTGTTAGGTTTTGCCAAATTCACCTTTTGATAAATTGATGAATATCCTGCCGCAATTGTCCCTGAAGTACAAGCATAAGCAACACAATCTAATTTTTGATCTGGAAGAATATCTTCTGTAACCTTGGGAATATCATCTGCCATTTTTTTTAATGTTTCGTTAGTTAGTGGATTGTAGGACTTAATTCTATTACAATATAAATCTATATCTTTATCAAAAATTATATTATTAAAATCTTTTTCAATTCTTAAATCACTAGCAAGAGTAATTAATCCTATTCTTGGGTTGTGTTTTTCAATAAACTTTGGTTCAATTTTATTTAGTTTCATTTCAAAAAAGAATGTTTGGCTTTTGGGAATTGTTTTTTTAATACTTCAGATTTAAATTTTTTTACTCCAATTTCAATCAACTTAGTTATATCAACAAATTTTTTAACAAATTTTAATTTACTTTGACTTAAACCAGTCAAATCATCAATTACTAAAACTTGACCATCACAATTAACTGAAGAACCGATTCCTATCGTTGGTATTCTTATATGATTAGAAATTTTCTTTGATAACTTAGTTTCTACACACTCCAATACAATGGAAAAAACGCCAGCATTTTCTAAAAGTTTTGTGTCTCTTAAAATTCTCTGACTTTCAATAAGTTTTTTTCCTTTAAATGTAAATTTTTTATCTGTCTGAGGCAATATTCCAACATGGCCCATAACTGGAATCTTATTTTTAACTAATCTTTTAATTATAGGAATTATTTTTTTCCCCCCCTCTAATTTGATAGCATCACATTTAGTTGCTTTCATAACTAATCTTGAATTCTTTAAAGCTTCATTTGGATTTCGATATGTGTTGTAAGGCATATCAACTACCATTAATGAATTCTTTATACCAAGTCTTACACTTTTAGAATGATTTATCATGGTTTCTAAAGTTACTTGTTTGGTTGATTTATAGTTGTACAGAACTGATCCTAGTGAGTCCCCAACTAATACTAAATCACAATGTTTATCTAAAATTGCAGCAACATTTTTTGAATAAGCAGTAAGACAAATAATTTTGGATTTATTCTTTTTATTGATAATTTTTTTTATTTTTTTATTCATTTACTCTAATTCAATTGTACTAGGTGGTTTTGAGGTTATATCGTAAACTACTCTATTAATCCCTCTAATACTATTGACTATTTTATTTGAAATTTCTTGAATAAATGATTTTTTAAATTCATAAAAGTCTGCAGTCATACCATCCTCGGAAGTTATTGCTCTTAACAAACATAAATATTCATAAGTTCTATTATCTCCCATTACACCAACTGTTTTGACTGGTAGTAACGCTGCATAAGCTTGCCAAATTTTATGATATAAATTGTAATCCTTTAAAGCTTGAATAAAATAGTGATCAGCTTCTTTTAAAATATTTATTTTTTCTTTTGTTATTATTCCTGGCATTCTTATTGCTAATCCAGGTCCAGGAAAAGGGTGTCGAGAAATAATATCTTTACTTAAGTTAAGCTCCAATCCCAGTTTTCTTACCTCGTCTTTAAATAAAAATTTCAATGGTTCTACTAACTTAAGTTTCATTTTTTTAGGTAAGCCTCCAACATTGTGATGAGATTTTATTTTTGAAGTTTGACTACCTGTAACTGATCTACTTTCTATTAAATCAGGGTAAAGTGTGCCTTGAGCCAAAAATTTTACGTTTTTAATTTTTTTAGCATATCGCTCAAATATTTTTATAAATAAGTTTCCTATTATCTTTCTTTTTTTTTCAGGATCTGAAATATTTGATAATTTTTTAATAAACTCTTTCTCTGCATTTACATATATGAGGTTAATCTTTAGTCTCTTTCTAAATGTTGCAACGACTTGTTTTTCCTCATTTTTTCTTAAGAGACCTGTATTTACAAAAATACAGTACAAATTTTTACCAATTGCTTTATTTAATAATTGGGCGACTACACTGCTATCAACACCACCTGATAAGGCACAAATGACTTTGTTATCTCCTACTAATCTTCTAGCATCTTGCATCAATTTAATTTTTTGATCTCTTGAAGACCAATTTTTTTTCATTTTACATATTAAAAAAATAAAGTTACTTATTAGTTTTTTTCCATTTTCAGTATGTGTGACCTCTGGATGGAATTGAACTCCATAATAATTCTTTAATTTATTTTCAACTGCAGCAAATTTTGAATTTTGACTTGAAGCAATTATCTTAAAATTTTTTGGTAATTTTGAAACTTGATCGGCGTGACTCATCCAAACTTTGATTGATTTTTTTTTCTTAAACAAATCTTTTATTAAAAGACTGTTATTTTTTTTTAAAATATTTGCTAAACCAAACTCTCTATGCTTTGACTGTTTTACTTTTCCTCCATTTAATTTGGATATTATTTGATGGCCAAAACAAATACCTAAAACTGGGACATCTTTTTGAATAATCTTTTTATCAAAAGAATATTTATTAATTTGATAAACATTAAGTGGACCACCTGATAAAATTATGCCTTTGACATTATGATTAATATCTTTGCTCTTAATTTTTTTATGACTTACAATCTCAGAAAAAATTCCTAATTCTCTTATCCTTCTTGCTATTAATTGTGTGAATTGTGAACCAAAATCAACAATTAAAATTTTATTCAAATTATGATCAAGACTCATTTTTTGGTTCTAAGTTCGCTAAAGAGTCTAAAATACTTTTATTTTCACCACATAAATTTTTGCAAACTTTGACAAAGTTTTCTGACAAGTCTTTCACTTTTGAGTAATTTGATTTTTCTAAAGCTATTTTCATTAGCATCAGAATTGCTTCTTCATTGCTAGGTTCAATTAACAAAGTTGCTTCTAAATTTTTTTCCTCTTTTTTTTGATTTTTTTTATGATTGTAAATTTTTGCTAGATATAAATATGAATTTGAGTGTTGTGGATTAAAAACAATACTTCGCTCAAACATAAATCGTGCATCTTCAAATTTTTCGATGTTATATAACTCCAAACCTTTATTAAAAAAATTTTCGTCACTAAGAGAAAAATTAAAAGTATTAATTAAAAAATATAAAGGAATTATAAGTTTGAAAGTTTTCTTCATTAATATTTATTATCTCTTTTAATTATATCAACATTGTGAACCATACTTTCATAAAAGCCAGCTTTTGTGATTTTAACAAATTGTGGTTTATCTCTTAAATATCTAATTTGTTTAGATCCAAGGTACCCCATTGATGATTTTAATCCTCCAATTAATTTAAAAATTATATTATCAACTTTCCCTTTATATTTTGCAAATCCTTCTACTCCTTCGGGAACATATTTAGACACATCTTTTTGTTTAGATTGGAAGTAACGATCTGCTGATCCTTTATTCATTGCACCAACAGAGCCCATGCCTCTAAAATTTTTAAAAAATTTACCATTCCTCTTAATTAATTTACCGGGTGCTTCATCTGTTCCTGCAAATAATGAACCTATCATAACTGCGTCTGCCCCAGCTGCAAATGCTTTTGCTAAATCCCCAGAGTATTTTATTCCACCATCGGAAATGATTTTTACATTTTTATTTTTAACTCCATTTCTAACTTCTAATATTGCGCTAAGTTGAGGAACACCAATACCAGCAACTAATCTTGTAGTACATATTGAGCCTGGTCCTATACCAACTTTAATGACATCAACACCAAGTTTTAATAAAAATTTTGCTGCTGAAGGTGTAGCAATATTACCAGCACAGAGTGCAGTTTTTTTATTTTTTGTTTTTTTTATAAATTTTATTATTTCTGACACTTTTTTTGTATGTCCGTGAGCGGTATCAACAACTATCATATCTATTTTTTCTTTCAGTATTGCAGATGCTCTTTTAAATTCATTAACCCCCGCTCCAACCGCTGCTCCTACTAAAAGTTTTTGATTTTTAACTTTTTTGATTTCAAGAATTTGTCTTTTAATATCTAGATTTCTATGAATAATTCCAATTCCACCTGCTTTAGCAATTGCTATAGCCATCTTACTTTCTGTAACTGTATCCATAGCTGAGGATAGAAGAGGTATATTCAATTTAAGATGATTAGTAAGTTTAATACTTGTGTCAACTTCTGAAGGCAGAATTTCAGAATACTTTGGTGCAAGAGTTACGTCGTCAAAGGTAAGTGCTTCTTTTATAGGAACCATGATCATTTATATACGATTCCCTTAAAATTTAAAGAAACTATCTAAGATTTTTACAAATTATAAAACTTTCTTTAGAATCTTTCCTGCTTGATTTAGGTTTAAAAACCTTAACTTCTTTAAAAATTTTTTTTCCTAGTGCGACAATTTCATTAAATGTCCCGCCCATAAATATTTTTGAAACGAAAATGCCTTTTTCCGAAATAACATCTCTCGAAAAAACCATGGCCTCTTTGCATAGTTCCCCTGTTTGAATCGAGTCAACATTTTTAATACCAGTTGTATTTACAGCCATATCAGACATAACAACATCAGGTTTTTTTTTGAGATAATCTTTAATCTGGTTTTGTGTATCGATAGAGGTAAAATCACCTTTAATCTGTATTGTATTTTCAATATTTTCCATCATCTTTAAATCAATTGAAATTATTTTTCCACTTTTTACTATCTTTGCAACATACTGAGACCAGCTGCCAGGAGCAGCTCCGATGTCTATGACTGACATACCTCCTTTAAATATTTTAAATTTTTCATCTATCTCTTTTATTTTATAAGCTGATCTTGCCCTATAACCATCAACCTTGGACTGACGTACATAAATATCTCGCCTCTGCTTATTAACCCAATTTTTTGAAATTTTATTTTTTTTCAATTAAATATTATATCTTAAACTTTTTAATATTTTATTTTTATCTAAAGTTTCTAATTCAATTTTAACACTCTTATCAACTCTCATATCTTTACCATCTTTCCAAATACCAGCTGCAAGATGCATTATCCCAATTTTATAATTTGGTAAATATGGTTCAACGAAAGTATTTTGTCTTTCATCATATTTTGGAAGTAAATTGCTAGTAATCCAGTTACAATTTAAAGGCAAAAACTCTGTTTCTAAATTATCAATGTATACTGACATATTTATTGCCAATCCTTCAGACCCAAAAATATTCCCCGCTTTTAAGGTCTTTGATAAATTATTTTGCCATATACTCCATCCTTTAGAATTTTTTTCTAAAGAAAAAACTCCAATATTAATATGTGGTGCAAAAGCCAGTTTTCTAGCATTAGAGTAACCAATTTTAGATTTTACAGCATGTTTAAAATTTTGAGATTTTACTAAAGCCAATTTTCCAATTAACCAATTTACTTTAGAAGTAATTTTATATCCTGGGCCTATTGTTTGTGTAATACCAAGCTTTCCATTTTCACACGCTTTTAAATATAACTCTACACTATTCCAATCATTTACCCACGCATCACAATCGATCCATAAGTATTTTTCATAACTTGGAAAATATTCTGGTAAAAATGCTCTTGAGACCTGACTTTTTAGCCACTCTTTACCTTTAACTTTATAACTAGGTACTTTGATGTCCCATTCCGCAGGTTTAATTTCGTCTACTTTTTTTGATAATTTATCTATCTGATCTTTTCTTAATCCTGCATCTAGAATACAAATTGCTACATTTTCACTTTCCTTAAATCTTTTAATAGAATCAATCAATTCTTCGAGTAAAGAAAAATAATTAGCATCTGCTAAAGAAACAATTACATTTTTTTTCATTAAAGTATATCTTCAAGGTCATCTTCGTCTTGAATTTTGTCATTTTCATGTTGTTTCTTTTTCTTTTGAAAATGTAAAAAGCTTATTGGTAATAAAAGTACATAAATCGCAACACTTATTGCAATTACATTAAAAGTATAAATTAATAAGAGACCAAAAAATAAAACTATTCCAAATAAAAGAAATATTGTTGTTTTTCTAGGGATCACTATTTTTTTAAAAGAATAACTAGGAAATTTGCTGATTAATAAAAATGAAGTTGCTATAAAAAAAGTCGGTACAATTAAATCATAATTAAACTCTATAAAATTAAAACCACTTAAACTAACAATTAAAGGAGTTAACACTAATATTCCACCCGCTGGTGATGGGACTCCTTCAAAAAAATTATCTCTCCACGAAGGCTCTTGATTTGAATTTATGTTAAATCTAGCTAAACGTAGCGCAACACAAATTACATATACTAAACAAAGTAACCAACCAAATCTTCCTAATGTATTTAGTTTCCAGAAATACATTATAAACGCTGGAGCTACCCCAAAACTTATCATATCAGTTAGTGAGTCTAATTCTTTTCCAACTTTGGAAGTACCTCTGATTAATCGAGCTATTCTTCCGTCAAGACCATCGATTAAAGCTGCAAAAAGTATTGCAATGATTGCAAGCTCGAATCTACCGTCTAATGCAAATCGTATTGATGTTAAACCAATACATACTCCAATCAATGTAAGCATGTTTGGCAAAATCATTCTTGTACTTTTTTTATCAGTGACAATTTTTAGATTATTTTTTGGTTGCTCCATTTTATTTTTTGGCTAATAGTGTTTCACCCGAAATAGCTTTTTGACCTATTTTTACTAATGGTTGATAATTTTCGTAATATACATCTGCTCTACTTCCAAATCTTATCATTCCAATTCTATCACCTTGATTTAATTCTTGATCTTTATTAGACTCACAAACTATTCTTCGCGCAACAAGACCAGCTATCTGAACTACAATAATATCGTTATTTTCCGTATCTTTAATCTTAAAATAATTTCTTTCGTTATCCTCACTTGCTTTATCAAGAGATGCGTTAAAGAATTTTCCAGGTTTATATAAAATTTCCTCAATTTTTCCAGCACATGGGGTTCTGTTCACATGACAATCAAAAACATTCATAAAAACACTAATCTTGTTAAACTTTTTATTTTCTAAACCTAACTCTTTTGGACCATCAACTTCTTCAACTTTGATAATCTCTCCATCTGCTGGGCTAACTAGATAATTGTTATCTTCAATAATTATTCTTTCAGGATCTCTAAAAAAATAGTAAACCCAGATTGTTAAAACTAGGCCAATTAAACCCAAAAAATTGCTTAAAATATAAAGTACAATTGTAATAATTCCTGCAATAACAAGAAACTTGTATCCCTCAGCATGAATTTTTGGAAATATCTTATTAAACATGTTCTTCTATTTGATAATTTTTCATTAATATGTATATAAAATCACGAAATTCAATTATTAAGATAAAATTAAAGTGAGCAAAATTACAGTAAAAAACCCCATTGTAGAGTTAGATGGTGATGAAATGACCAGAATAATCTGGAAATTCATTAAGAATAAATTAATTCTTCCTTATCTTGACATCGGCATAGAGTACTACGATTTAGGTATGAAAAGTAGAGACGACACTAATGACCAAATTACAACTGACTCTGCTAATGCAATTAAAAAAGTTGGTGTAGGTATTAAATGCGCAACAATCACTCCTGATGAGGCGCGAGTTGAAGAGTTTAATTTAAAAAAAATGTGGAGATCACCGAATGGAACAATAAGAAATATTATTGGTGGAACTGTTTTTAGAGAGCCAATTATTTGTTCTAACATTCCAAAATTAGTACCTTCATGGTCAGACCCTGTTGTAATTGGTAGGCATGCTTTTGGAGATCAGTATAGAGCAACTGATTTTAAAGTCCCAGGTAGAGGAAAAATGGAAGTTAAATGGACCTCCGAGGATGGAAAAGATGAAATTAAATATGAGGTATTTAATTTCACTGGACCAGGTGTTGCACTTTCTATGTATAACTTAGATAAGTCTATTGAAGACTTTGCAAGATCTTGTTTTAGCTACGGTCTGATAAAAAAATGGCCAGTCTATCTTTCTACAAAAAATACAATCTTAAAAAAGTACGATGGACGTTTTAAAGATATATTTGAAGATGTATATAATGAAGAATTTAAAGAAAAATTTGATAAAGAAAAAATTACCTATGAACATAGACTAATTGACGACATGGTGGCCTGTGCAATGAAATGGAGTGGAAAATATATTTGGGCTTGTAAAAACTATGATGGAGATGTTCAGTCAGATACTATGGCTCAAGGTTATGGTTCATTAGGTTTAATGACAAGTACACTTCTAACTCCTGATGGAAAAATTATGGAAGCTGAAGCAGCACATGGAACTGTTACTAGACACTATAGAATGCATCAACAAGGAAAAGAAACATCTACTAATCCAATTGCTTCAATTTTTGCCTGGACGAGAGGTCTAGCTCACCGAGGTAAACTGGACGGAAATGATGATCTTATAAAGTTTGCTAAAACAATTGAGCAAGTTTGTATTGGATGTGTTGAAAGTGGTTCTATGACCAAAGATCTGGCAATATTAGTCGGGCCATCAAGTAAGTATTTAACTACAAACCAATTTCTAGATGAAATTGATAATAATTTGAAAAAGAAATTAAATTAAAGACCTAATTTTTTCAAAAGCTTCATCAATTTTGCTCTTATCTTGACCTCCTGCTTGAGCAAAATCTTTTCTACCACCACCGCCTTTTCCACCTATTGTTTCTGAACCTAATTTTGCAAATTTTACTGCATCATATTTATCAACTAATTTATCGGTGATACCAACTGCCAATCCAACTTTATCTCTACTGATAGCAAAAACAATTACAATACCGTCACCTAGTTCTTTTTTACCATTATCAACTAACTTTCTTAAATCTTTTGGAGGTAAATCCTGCACTTTTTGAAATCTAACTTTAATATTATTTATCTTATCGTCTTTAATAATATTTTTTGTTTTGTCTTGAAGAACTGAACTAATATTTAGTTGTTCTAGTTGTCTTGAAAGATTTTTTATGATTTCTTTTAAATCTTTATTATCAACGTTTGGTTTACCTCCTAGTTTTATTATTTGAGATGAATACTCTTTAATAGTTTCTTCATCTTTTTGAGTAGATAAAGTTGATAATTTTTCTTTATTCTTAATAAAATCCTCAAGTTGCTTATCTCTTAAAGCTTCAACTCTTCTAACACCTGCAGCAATAGACGATTGGCTTACAGTTTTAAATTTTCCAATATCTGCAGTATTTTTAACATGTGTTCCTCCACATAATTCTGTTGAGAAATGTGCCTCTTTTTCCTTACCCATAGATACAACACGGACTTCTTCTCCATATTTTTCTCCAAAGAAAGCCAGCGCTCCTTTTTCAATTGCAGCTTTTGGTGTCATAATTCTTGTTGTTACTTCAGAGCTATTTGAAACATACTCATTAACTAACTTATCAATAGTCTCTAACTCCTCATTAGTAATTGGTTTCATGTGACTGAAGTCAAATCTTAACCTATCTGGAGCAACTAATGATCCTTTTTGCATAACGTGTTTACCTAAAGTTCTTCTTAATGACTCATGCAGTAAGTGTGTAGCAGAATGATAAGCTTTTAGATTATCTCTTCTCTCTACATCGATTTTCATCTCTACTACATCATTAATTTTTATTTCTCCAGTTTTCATAGATCCGTAATGAACAAATAAGTCTCCAAGTTTTTTTTGTGTATCTTCTACTTCAAAAACAGAATTACCAGAAACAATTGTGCCTTTATCTCCAAGTTGTCCTCCTGACTCTCCATAAAACGGGGTTTGATTGGTTATAATAGTTCCCTCTTCACCAGAAGATAAAGATTTTGTCTCTTTGTTGTCTTTAATTAAATTTAACACAACACCCTCAGACTGATTAGACTCGTAACCTAAAAATTCTGTAGGACCAGTTTTGTCTTTAATTGAAAACCAAATTGCTTCCTCAGAACTATCTCCAGAGCCTTTCCAATTCTTTTTTGCAAGTTCTTTACTTTTTTTCATTAATTCATCAAATTTCTTATGGTCAACTTTCAATGATTTATTCTTTAAAATGTCCTCAGTAAGATCTAATGGAAACCCATAGGTGTCGTATAATTTGAATGCAACATCTCCAGGTAAAATTTTATCTATTTTTACAATTTCATCATTTAAAATTTTGATACCTCTATCAAGTAAAACTAAAAATTTTTCTTCCTCCATCCTTAAAGTTTCTTTGATTAAAGATTGAGACCTTTCAAGCTCTGGATAATTTCCAGACATCTCTTTTTTTAATGAGTCAAAAATTTTATAAAAAATTGGCTCTTTAGATCCTAACAAATGAGAATGTCTCATTCCTCTTCTCATAATTCTTCTAAGAACATATCCACGACCCTCATTTGAAGGTAAAACACCTTCAGCCAAAAGGAATGAACTTGCTCTTAAGTGATCAGCAATCACTCTAAAACTAGATATATTTTTATCTTCTTGTTTAACTTTGGTTACTTCAGATATTGAGCTAATTAGTTTCTTAAAGTGATCTGTTTGATAATTATCATGTGTACCTTGTAAAAGAGCTGCAATTCTCTCTAATCCCATCCCAGTATCAACAGATGGTTTTGGCAAATCTATTCTTTTATCTTTTGAAACTTGCTCATATTGCATGAAAACTAGATTCCAAATTTCAATAAAACGATCTCCATCTTGATCTTTCGTTCCTGGCAATCCACCTTTTAAATGATCTCCATGATCATAAAATATTTCCGAGCAAGGTCCACAAGGTCCAGTTTCACCCATTGACCAAAAGTTGTCTGATGTTGAAATTCTAATTATTCTATCATCATTAAAACCCGCTATTTTCTTCCAAAAATTAAAAGCCTCATCGTCCTCATGAAAAACGGTTACATAAATTCTGTTTTTATCTAAACCAAAGTCTTTGGTGATTAAATTCCATGCAAGTTCAATTCCTCTTTCTTTAAAATAATCTCCAAAAGAAAAGTTTCCTAACATTTCAAAGAAAGTATGGTGTCTTGGTGTATAACCAACATTTTCTAAATCATTATGTTTACCGCCTGCTCTGACACATTTTTGTGAGGTGGTTGCCCTTTGATAATCCCTTTTTTCTAAACCAGTAAAAACGTTTTTAAACTGAACCATTCCTGAATTGGCAAACATCAATGTCGGGTCATTGTTTGGAACTAAATTACTAGACTCAATAATCTTATGATTATTTTTCTCAAAGTACTTCAAGAAAGTTTCTCTTATTTGATTTAATGATTTCTGAGCCATATTTTTAAAATACAGCTTTTTTATTCTATGTCTAGATAACGATAAAGAGGGAAAGGCGCTTATAATAAGCGCCTTTATAATTTAAAGATGACCTTTAATTCTAGTTCTTTTTAGGAGGAGTAGCTTCTTTGTCTGCTTCTTCTTTTTCTGCTACTTTTTTCTCTTTTTCAATTTTTTCAGGACTTAGTGGATTTCCCTCAATTTTTTTTGAAATCACACCTGCTTTTTCCCTAATTGCCATTTCAATTTCCGCAGCAACTTGTGGATTTTGAGCTAAATAGACTTTAGCATTTTCTCTACCTTGTCCTATTTTCTCTCCCTTGTAAGCATACCATGCCCCAGATTTTTCAATAATATCAGCTTTAGAGCCTAGGTCTACTAACTCACCCATTTTGCTAATTCCTTTTCCATACATTAAGTCAAATTCAACAACTTTAAATGGTGGTGCAACTTTATTCTTAACTACTTTCACTCTTGTAGAGTTACCAATAATTTCATCTTTATCTTTGATGGCACCAATTCTTCTAATGTCCATTCTCACAGATGAATAAAATTTAAGTGCATTTCCACCTGATGTTGTTTCAGGACTTCCAAACATAACTCCAATTTTCATTCTAATTTGGTTAATGAAAATCATCATTGTGTTTGTGTTAGAAATTGAACCAGTTAACTTTCTTAAAGCCTGACTCATTAATCTTGATTGGAGACCAACATGGTGATCACCCATCTCACCTTCAATTTCAGCTCTTGGAGTTAATGCTGCAACAGAATCAATTACGATTACTGAAATAGAGCCTGATTTTACTAATGTATCAGCTATTTCTAGAGCTTGCTCACCAGCATCTGGTTGAGAGATTAAAAGCTCTTCAGTATTCACTCCTAATTTTTTTGCATAAACTGGATCTAAAGCATGCTCTGCATCAACAAATGCACAAATTCCACCAGCTTTTTGAGCTTCAGCAACAACTTGTAATGCTAATGTTGTTTTTCCAGAACTCTCTGGTCCGTAAACTTCAACAATTCTTCCTTTTGGTAAACCGCCTATTCCTAAAGCCAAATCTAAACTTAAAGATCCCGTTGATATCGACTCGATATCCATAGCTCTTTTCTCACCAAGCTTCATTACCGAACCTTTTCCAAAATTATCTGTAATTTGGCTAATTGCTGCGTCTAAAGCTTTGTTTTTCTCTTTATTTTCCAATTCTCTGTCTTTAGTAGATTTAACTACTTTTAAGTTATTTTTAGTCATTTTTTGCCTCTTTTATTAATTTTTTTAAGTCTCGAATCATACTTTTAAATGTACACATTTTGTTCTCATTAGCAAGATTTATTTAATTAAGACTAAAAAAGCTAATTATTATCTTATTTTAAGATATTCACTATTGAGCAAACCAATAGATTTCAAAAGATTAAACTGCGAAAGAATGTAATTTCTCTCTGAGTCTGCCAATGAAATCTGAGCATTTAATAATAAAGAGTTAGACTGAATAACTTCAAGAGTAGTTCTGTCTGAACCACTATTATATTCAGCAACGATTCCCTCATTTGCGATTTCTGCAGCATTCACTTGGGCTCTTACTGAATTGAGAAGACTTTTATTAGATTGATAATTTGACCAGGCGCTTGCAACATCTGTCTGATTTTTTTTGGTCATATTACTTAAAAGAAGATTTTTTTGTGTCTCCAAGCTTTTGTTTTTATTTAGATTTGCATAATTCTTACCGCCAGAGAAAAATGGCCATGTTACTGTAGCTTTTAAAGTATCTTGCTCTTTTTCGTCATAGGTAGAACTTAGGTCGTCTGTTTTTGATCGATCAAAAGATAATGTTGCTGTTGGTGCTAAATCAGATCTTGCACTGGTAGTATCTTTTTTTGATTGTTCATACTCTAGTTGGGCTATAATTAAATCTGGATTTTTTTTTTTTGATATTTCTATAGCAGATTTAAGTTCCCCAGGAAGATTAACCTGAGTGATCGATGATTTATCTAAAGACTCTGCTTCATTAATTTTACCAATGACATTTTCATAATTTAGCTTACTTGTTAAAAAATTATTTTCAGCCTGAATCAGTTTAGCTTGTGATCCAGCTAAAGAGGATTCTGATTGAGCAACATCAGATAAAGATATATTTCCTCGCTCAAGCCTAATTCTATCTGTTTCAACCTGACGATCTAACAGATTTACATTGGATCTATTTATCTTAAGTTTTTCATTAGCTGAGATTAACCCCGTGTAAGCTTCGATTGATTTATATAAGATTTCTTGCTCTTTTTTTAAAAGCTTTGCTTTAGCTAGTTCAATACCAATTTTGCTTTTACTTAATTCCGCACCTCTTCCAAAATCAATTAGTGTTTGGGTAATTGTTACTGATTGCACAGTTGGGTCCACATCTGAGACTGTTGCATCTGTTCCATTCTGATTTGTTAATTTATTAGTATTCTCTGAACTTTTACTTCCACTTAAGGTTACTGATGGTAAATAAGAACTTATTGAAATTTTCAATTCTTGCTCAGAAATATTTAGACTTTCTCTTTCAGCATTTAGCTCATTATTATCATTATAAGCCTTTTTTAATGCTGCAGAAAAAGTTTCGGCGTTTGCATTATTCAGCAAAAATAAAATACTTATAATTATAAATAAAAATTTAATCATTTCTTTTTATATACAGCAGATTTTATTTGATGGTTACTATTTAAATTGAATATAACTGATGCATATTTGGGCATATTTCTAAACATGTTTTGAGTTATTCTCTGATAAGTTTGCATAAAATTTAATATGTCTCCTCTACTCATTATTTTTGATTTCACTTTACTTTTAATCCAAAGTTTCCTCTCTTGTTTTAATCTCCATTTTTGTAGCAAACTAAAATTTTTTGCTTTTAAATAAATCAAACAATTTAATTGTGAATATAAGTTTTTATACTTTGATTTTAATTGATGGTTTACGTATTTCCTCCAAATCTGTTTTTGGTCTTTTGCCTTTTCCAATGAATTAATTGTTTTCTTTAAAGTATTATTTTTTTCTGATTTTGCACCAACACACCATCCCTCAAAAATAATAACATCTGGCCTTTTCTTTAAATCGTACCATCTATTTTTGTTAAATCTGTCATCTATAGCTTTATTAAATGTTGGTAATTTTAATCTTTTAAATTTCTTACTTTTTGACTTTCTAAAAAAATTCAGCATCATATTAATGTCATGAGTTCCGGGTACGCCCCTAGTTAAAAGCATAGGATGAACTTTTTTTGATAAATTTATCCGCTCTTTTCTTGTTTTATAAAAATCATCTAATGAAATCCTAAAAACATTTAATTTAAAGTATTTCGTTAAAATAATCCTGATTAAAGAGCTAATTGTAGTTTTCCCTGTACCTTGACCTCCTGCTAATCCTACAAAGTATGGCCTTTTTTTATCTGCTTTTTTACTGATCCAAAAACATAGTGGTATTAAGAAAGATTTAATCATTCTTTCTTTATCTTTAAATTTATCAGCTTTTGTTTCTTGAGATTTAATAAACTTTAAACAATCTTTTTTTACTCTTCCAAAACATGAACTAAATCGTTGCATTAAAATTATTTTTTATCTAAAGGATGATTTTGACCATCATTTACAGAAACTTCATTTAATTTAAAAGTATCTATTTCATCAACACAACCTACATTAAATCCTGTCATTGCTGGATTGATCCTTGGATTGTGATGAGTATAGATTCCACAATTAGAGCAAAAGAAATGTTTAGCTACTTTTGAATGAAATTGATAGAGTTTTAATTTATCTTCTCCTTTAACAATTTTAAAATCTTCATTTTTTACCATAGACATAATTGCTCCTTTTCTTTTACAAATAGAACAATTACATTTTATTACTTTAGCTAAATCTCCATCTAAATTAATTTCTGCTTCTACAGCCCCACAATGACATACAAGTTTTTTCATTTTATAAATTTATCCTATACATTACTTCATTTCTTTTTAATATTGGTAAAGTAAATGGTGAATTATAAGATGCTCTTATTGGAGGACTTAAAATTGTAATATTGTCTTGTTCAAGCAATTTTTCTAGTGTGTCTTTATTTTTTGTAAAATTTTTATCCGAAGATCTACCTGAATATTCAATTACTGCATAATATCCACCCTCTATAGTTAAAATTTTTATATCTGAATTTGAAGGTTTTGGTGCATTATCTTTATTAAATTTTAAAGGTAGGTAAAATTGCATTGTCATATTTCCATTTTTTATCTCTTGAGTAACAGGAACTGTCATCTTAATTTCCTCATTTTTTTCATTGTTTCCTGAAATATAATTAAATAGCTTTCTAAAACCATTGCCCTCTATAGAATTTGTTTGAATAACTAAACGATCAGAATATTTTCTGATTTCATATTCTTTATTTTCTTTTACTACCTTGTAATTTGCTTCCTCGTATGCCATAGCTTGGGAACTTAAAGTTAATATTGAAATTAAAATTACTAAAATTTTTTTCATTTGGTATTTAATTAAACTATCTTTGGTTGAAGTTATCCACAAGCATACAAAATATAGTTTTGATGTTCACGTTTTGATTCACTTTTGATTCAATTACGGACTCAAAATACAACCTCTTGCGTGTATTGTGTAAATGGGCTATAAATTAGAACAAAACAAGAACATGAAACTAACGGTCCCTTATTATCTACATAAAGCTGGTGCTGGTTTTCCCTCACCTGCCACTGATTACATCGAAGAAGACATTGATCTGAACATGCATTTAATCAAAAATGTTCCAGCAACTTTCATTATCAGAGTGCAAGGAAAATCCATGGTTGACGTTGGGATTAATGATGGAGACTTATTAGTCGTCGATAAAAGTTTAAAACCAAAAAACTTTTCAACAGTTATTGCAAATGTTCATGATGAGCTTGTGGTTAAAACATTAGTTCAAGAAAGAGATAAAAAATTTCTATCATCTGGCTCTAAAGATTTTTCTAATAGAATTTTAATTAATGAAGAAGAAGATGTTTTCATTTGGGGGGTTGTGACTTATGTCATCCATTCTACGTACTAAAAAAATAGGCTTAGTTGATTGTAATTCTTTCTACGTTTCTTGTGAAAGATTATTTAATCCAAAAATAAGAAAAAAACCTGTTGTAGTTTTATCTAATAATGATGGTTGTATTATCTCCAGATCCAATGAAGCTAAAGCTTTAGGAATTAAAATGGGAGAACCTTATTTTAAAGCAAAAGATATTATTGTTAAAAATAAAGTTGAGGTTTTTTCATCGAATTATTCTTTATATGGAGATTTATCTAGAAGAGTAATGAGAACTCTGAAAAGATTTAATAATGAAATAGAGGTGTATTCAATTGATGAAGCATTCATAGATTTATCTAATTTTCCAGATTCTGAAGTTGAAAAAGTTGGAAAAGAAATTAGAGAAACAGTTTTACAATGGACTGGTATTCCAACTAGTATTGGTATCGCTAAAACTAAAACTTTAAGTAAAGTTGCAAATCATATTGCAAAGAAAAAACAATCAGGAGTAACAAGTTTAATTGGAATCGAAAATTTAGACCCTATCTTAGAAAAAGTTGAGATTAATGACGTATGGGGTGTTGGTAGACAACTTACGAAGTTTTATCAAAAGAATGGAATTTACAATGCAAAACAACTTAAGAATAAATCTAATACGTGGATCAAAAAATGTTCTAATGTTTTAAGTTCTAGGACTGCAATGGAACTTAGAGGAGTACCTTGCATTAATTTAGAAACAACACAAACAAAAAGAAAGAGCTGTGTTGTTTCAAGATCGTTTGGAAAAAGAATTGAAAAGTTTCAAGAATTGAAAGAAGCAGTCGCAAATTATTGTTTGAATGCATCTGAAAAAATTAGATCAGAGTCTTTAGTTGCAAAAGCAATTACTGTTTTTGTTAGAACCAGTCCTTTTCAAAGAGACTATGGTTATTATTCAAATGCAAAGACAATCGATTTTCCAATTGCAACAAATAATAGTATTGAAACTGTTAAAACTGCAGTTTCAGTTTTAGAAAGCATTTTTAAAAATGGATATCGATATCAGAAAGCAGGTGTCATGCTCACAGGAATACGTAATGATGATGGAAGAAAAAATTTATTTTCGTCAGAAAAAGATGAAAAGATAAAAAGTTTGATGCAATCAATTGATAATACTAATTATAGATATGGCAGATCAACATTAAGTCTTGCAAGTGCGGGTGTTCATAAAAAATGGAACATGAGAAGACAGTATTCTTCTAAAATAGATACAGCTGATTTTTATTGTCTACCGACAATTAGAGCTATTTAGTAAAATGACAATTAGGTTCAACTACTGTCCAAGAGGCTGAACCAAAAGGTCTTTTTCCAATGTTTAAATAATGCTGAACTATATCCCACTGGTAACTATTGAGATTACTTTTATCTTGAGACCATTTTTTTAGTCTTTGGACATTTTCATGATTAGGAAATCTTGAGGCATAAGCGTACAACCATCCCCAATTACTGCTCGATCTACTATTGAGATCTTGTCTTTTGTAATTTTTAGCAGGTCCAGGGTGTTTCATGCTTTTCGCATACTTGAAAACGATTTCATTATTTTCAGTAAAATCTATAAAAAATTTAACAATGTTATGATAATTTTTTCCTTTATGCTCATAATCCCAAATATTATAACCTTGGTTTTCTGCTAATATAGCAATAACAGCTAACGCATTCATTGCCCTTGCTTGATAAAACATTGCTCTACCGCCTCTTCTCGTTTCAATTGGCATACTTCCGTCTTTACGTTGATATCTAATTGCTGCCTCGTAATTCTTAAATGCAGTTCTAAAAAGTTTATCATCATTAAGTAAAATGCCTAACTGCATATGACTCATTGCAGATGATAGGGCATGATTGTGCGCTCTTTTAGGAGTGCCATTTGCACCAGATCCTGTTTTATAATTTGAATATTCATACATTAAATGTTTATTTTTTTTAACAATCCTTTTAAACCAATCTTTAATTATTTTGTCCTCAGTCTTTGGAATATCTATTACCTGTTTAGCAAATGAGTACGCAGCCATCATTGGTGAAGCTATATATAAATTTACGGTTAAGGTATCATTCCAATGTCTTCCTTCTCCATTAGAGGGGCCAGTTCTTTTTGCAGCATTAGCTTTTGCCCATTCTAAAATTACTCTTTTAACATTTTGACATGCTTCTACATTTCCACCACTACATGGAAAACTAAAATCCTCAAATTTACTTTTAGCATTGTCGAATCTATCATCGAGGCCATATCCTGAAGGTGCCTCAACTTTTAATACAGGCTTAATATAATTTATATCAGGGCTAATATACATATCGGTGATACATTTTTTTTTATCTTTTTTGATTGGGAAAACAATTTCTGGTTTATTAACTATTGCTTTTTTTCTTATTTCTTTAAAATCACTTTTTGATGTGTTGGTAATAACAAAAGATAATAAAATCAAAAAAATAATTTTTTTAAGTATCATCCGGTATTTTTCATGGCTGCAGAAATCCCAGCTATAGAAGTTAACAATGCATCCTCTAAATTTTTTCTATTTTTTTTATCTTTATTTTTTTTTAGCTTATAGATAACAATAGGTTGAATAATATTTAGAACTTCCGAATAAATATTTCTTACTATAACTGCAGACCTGAATTGTTTTCTTATTTTAAGAATTTCTTTTGGTGCAATTTTTTTATTTAATTTTTTGATTGTATCAAATTGAAATCTTAGTTTTTTTCCAACTCTTTTAAGTTTTTTGTCTGCAAGAAATTCTTCATAAATTTTTGATATCTCTGGATCAGCTTTTGAAATAACCATATCGAGCATATCAAGCATGGAATTGAAAAAAGGCCAATTTTTTTCCATATCATATAAAATTTTTCTAAATTTTTTTATATAAGAATATCGCAAAGCCTCAGCACTTCCTAGCCAAGCTGGAAGCATTAATCTAATTTGTGTCCAAGCAAAGACCCAAGGAATAGCCCTTAGACTTTGAATGTTATCGACATTTTTTCTTTTTGAAGGCCTTGAACCAATTAATAGTTTACCCAATGCTTTATGAGGAGTAACAGTTTTAAAATATTCTATAAAATCCGAGCTTTGATTAATATTTTTTCGATAGGAATTTTTTGATATTTCAGACATCTTCTCAATTAAATTTCTCCATTCTTTCTTTGGAATTGGTGGGAGGTTTAATGTAGCTTCAGTAACTGCACCTATGTAACTACAAAGATTGTAATTAGCTAAAGGTTCATATCCATATTTTTGTTGGATTACTTCACCTTGATCAGTAATTCTAATATTGCCATTTACAGAATTTGGAGGTTGAGATCTTAAAGTAGCTTGAATTGGACCTCCTCCTCTACCAGCCGACCCTCCTCTACCATGAAAAAATGTGATCTTAATTTTGAATTTTTTTGCTAGCTTTATAATTTCCTCTTGAGCTTTGTACTGATGCCAGCTAGCGCATATTTTTCCTGCATCTTTACTCGAATCTGAATATCCAATCATTACTTCCTGATTATAATTTATTAATTTTCTATACCAATTTTGAGAGAATAAAGTTTCCATTATAGATTTTGCATTAATTAGATCATCTAAAGTTTCAAACAAAGGAACTACTCTTAATTTATCTTTGATTTGTGACTCTTTTTGCAAAAAAGAAACAGACAAGATGTCAGAAGCAGATGTGGTCATTGAAATTACATATGCACCTAAACACTCTGGTGGTTCTTTAGAAAGAGTTTTAAATGTAGACCAAACTTCTTTATTTTCTTTATTTCTAAATTGAAAATTTCCTATTTTTTTGGATTTAGAGGTGATCGATAATCTTAAAAAATTTAATTTCTCTTTTTCACTAAAATTTAAATAATTCTTATTATACTTAGCTTTAACCAATTCAGAGATTAATTGCTTATGTCTTGAAGATTCTTGTCTTATATCTAATCTTGCAAGATTAATTCCAAAACATTTAGCTCTTCTCATTAAATCTAATAAATCTCCACTAGCGATATTTTCATTTTGATTTTCTTCTAAAGACTCTCTTACAACTCTAAGGGGTCTAAGTATTTCTTCTCGAGAACTTAATAATTTTTTTTGATCTAAAGGTTTTTTTTGAACTAAATGTTGCTCGATTAATCTATGTGTCACTCGCATTTTATCCCTTAAAGGTCTCAAAAAAACTCTATAAGGCTCAAATGAATTGCCAACTTTTTTCAAAATTTTTTTTGAGCACTTTTCCATTGAATAAGATCTTATTATTTTAGTTAAGGCTTTTTCGTATAATTTTGCTGCTTCCCACCTAGATAGTAAAATTACTTTTCTTGTAACCTCGGCAGTCACATTTGGATTTCCATCTCGATCACCGCCCATCCATGAACCAAATACTATTGGATTAAAATTTTTTGGTAAATTTTTGTCCATATTTCTTACAAATATAGAATTTAATTTTCTATAAACTTTTGGAATGGTGTCCCATAAACTATCCTCTATAATTGCTAGACCCCATCTAGCCTCATCAAGAGGAGAAGGTTTTGTTCTTTTTAGATCATCTGTATTCCAAATAATTGTTAGCTCATCAAAAAGTTGTTTCTCGAGAATTTTTAATTTTGAGAGATTGTTTTTAAACAATTCTCTCTGTTCAAGTATTTCAATAATTTTATGATATTTTTGAATTAAAGTTCTTCTTTTTACTTCAGTTGGATGCGCAGTTAAAACTATCCCAATATTTAAGTTTTTTGCTAAATTATATATTTTATTATTTGAAATATTTTTTTTTCTAAATAAATCCTTAAAAATTTCCTCAATAAACAAATTCCTATTATTTTTCAATTTTTTTTGATTGTTTTCATGCTCATTAAGACTTCTGGAAGCATCTACTAATTCAGCCAAATTCATAAAATTCATAAAATGAGAGAATGCTCTTGTAAGTTTTAAAGTATTTTTAGGATTAAGATTTTTAATAGCGCTTAAAACCTTGCTATTCAATTTTTTTTGATTTGGATTTTTTTTATTTGTCTTTGATAATTTTCTAACTTTTTCAACTAAATCAAAAAAATTTTGACCTTCCTGAGTTTTAATAACTTTTCCAAGTATATTCCCTAAATATTTAACATCTTCTCTTAAAAGTTTAGTTGGGATTCTTTCGTAATAAAGGTCTTTTTTTTTCATTTAATTTGATCAATATTCTTAATTTGGCTTAAAGAATTTTTAAACTCATCCATATTTTCTCTTAATGATAGATTTGAGACTAAGTAGACAGCTATTAACAACAAAACCAAGGGTAATGAAGTTATTATGGAGGCATTACTTTTAATCATCAAAATATATGTGACTATAAATAAAGCTGATCGAATTAAGAAAGTTTTTCTAAAAACACTGATAATTGCTAGGGAGTGTTTTATTAATTTTATAAAACTCATTTGAGAAGGTCCAAAATATCTAGGACCTCTAACAGACGGAATTGGCGTTAGATCACTATCAACTTTTGTCAATGATCCCGAAAAACTATTCCAAGTAGCTTTTTCATTGATTAATTTCTCAACTGTTGATTTAGAAAGACAGGTATAATTACCGAACTTTATTGATTTACCGGTAAAGACTAGAGTGATTAACTTATGTATTTGATAACATATTTTAAATATTGTTTTTTCAGATCTTTTAACTCGTTCTCCTACAAAAGTTTTCCCTTTAGAGTTTTCCACTTTATCTAAAAACACTTTAATTTCTTCAGGCCTATCCTCGCCATCTCCATCCATTGGTATAGCATAATCAAAATCTTCTTTTTCAAATATATATTTTAATCCTACTGCAATAGATCGTGTGTGACCTTGATTTTTATTCATATTTAAAACTTTGATCGAGTCTATATTTTTTAAACTTTTTTCTAAATCTGGAAGATCATGGTTGGATGCATCATTTATAATGATTACAGAAATTCTAAATTCACTGTTTAAATCTAAATTATTTATTTCCTCTAATACTTTAAAAACTGATTTCCAGTCATTATAAACAGGAATTAGGATTTTAATTTTCATTTGATTTTTTTAATACCTCCCCAAACATATTTCATCTATACAAATAAATTGTGATGATTTTTTTAATATCTCGTCAGTCGAAATTCCCTCCCATACTGGTCTAGACTTTAGATGATAAGAAAGATTCCCCGCTTTCCATTCATCTCCTGTAACGAATTGTATGTCTTTTTCAAAATCTTGATTCCAAATTGTTTGTGTTTTCTTTGCAATTTCCTTACCTGGATAGTCAGTTCGTTTTTCAGTTTGAAAAATAGATACATATGAGTAAAGAACTGGAGATAGAAAAAATAAAAGTAAAAAGCTATACAAAAATGTATTTATTTTTTTTAAATTTATTTGAAGCTTAAATATATAAACAAAAAAAACTCCAAAAAATAAATAAAAAGGTGTCATCCACATTGTTCTTACTTTTGAGCCCGTAATAATTGAAGTAAGAAAAATTAAAAAAATTGGTAAAATATTTATTGTGATTAAAAAAAGTAATTTTTTATCTTTAAAATTAAATTTAAATTTTATTTTTTTTATTAATAACCAAATTAAGAAAAAAAACGGGATGAGTATTCCTATTTGTTTAATCAGAAATGATATAGGATATTGTATATAATTTAAGATATCTGCATTTTCCAAACCTGTTCTTTTAATACCATAGATAATTGTTATAAAATCGTTTTGATAAAGCCAAATAAAATGTGGAACTAATAAAACTAAAAATACTTCAATACTAATCAGATATTTAAAATCAAATTTTTTTTCTTTTTTAAAAAAAATTAAGTAAACAAATAATAAATCAATAGATATGAGTAAATATACAAATAGATATTTAGATAGAAAACCTAGTGCTCCAAACAATCCAACTAAAAAACAATCTAAAAATTTTATTTTTTTTGAAGAATAAATTTTCCAGGAAAAATAAACAACTAATGCCCAAAATGGGAGTTGACAGACGTTAACATTGAATTCTGGGGTAGTAAAATTATAAAAATAGATTGAAACTAAAAGAAAAACAGATACTAAACTTAACTTTGTATTTTCTAAAATTTCATTTGCAAATTTAAAAACATAATAAAAAGCGATTAAGACAAATATCTGACTTAATAGATAATAGGCCCAGTCCTGGGGTCCAAACATTTGAAAAAAAACCTCTAGAAAAAATGCACTCATTGGAGGATGCTTATCAAATCCCCAGTCTAAATTGCTGCCCCACGCCAAAGCTTCTATGGTATCAAGAGGTAAATTCTTATTTGTTAGTGATGGAACTAATGTCCAAATTACTAAATGAGAAAAAAGGAAAATAAAAAAAATATTATTTATATTTCTATTAAAAACATTCATAAGTAAATAATTACAATAATTAACGTTGCTTGACACCCTTATTTTGCTGAATATACTCGCTCGAATTTAAATTGAAATTATGCCTAAAACAAGCAAA
The DNA here is from genome assembly GCA_902515095.1 of uncultured Pelagibacteraceae bacterium. Classification (GTDB taxonomy): domain Bacteria; phylum Pseudomonadota; class Alphaproteobacteria; order Pelagibacterales; family Pelagibacteraceae; genus Pelagibacter. The sequence goes on along the minus strand of CABXTC010000004.1, from coordinate 52,835 downwards.
GCAAAAAAAAAGACTTCAAAAATTAAGAGTAAGATCAAAAATAAACCTAAATCAAAAGTTATTAGCAAACCAAAAGAGATAGTCAAAGTTCCTATCAAAATTTCAAAAAATTATATACCTAAAGATAATGAAAAATATATGTGTGAAAAACATAAAGTATTTTTTAAAATAAAATTACAAGATTGGAAGAAAGAATTGGTGAAAGCAAATAACGAGGCTCTTTATAATGGTAGTATGGATGATAATAGTATTTCTGCAGATATTGTTGATCAAGCAAGTTCATATACAGACAAAAATGTAGAAATGAAAGCGATTAACAGACAAATAAAACTGATTTCAGAAATTGATAAAGCTCTAATAAGAATTAAAGATGATACATATGGTTATTGTCTTGATACAGCAGAGCCAATTGGGTTAAAAAGACTCATGGCAAGACCGGTTGCAAAATATACTATTGCAGCACAAGAAAAACATGAAAAAAATGAAAAGGTTCACGCAGATGACTAAGAAAAAGAAAAAAACAAAAAAAGTTCATAATCCAGTTACTTATTATTTTACCAAAAGGTATATTTATTATTACTATGGTTTGTTTTGGATTATTTTATTATTTTTCGTGTTTAGTAGATGAATACAAAACTAATTTTAATTATCATTATAGTTATCGCAATAGAAATATCTGGTCATGGTATTTTTGCTTCATTGTTTAGATTGTTAAATTCAATGAATTAATAAGGTTTAGGAGGTTTTTCACTTTTATTCATAAATGCGAAACCTTTTTTAACACCTTCTCTTTCAGAAATTTTTTCATACCATCTAGTAAGATTTTTATAATTTTTTAAACCAATATCATGCCACTCGTGTCTTGCTATCCATGGAAATGTTCCGATATCTGCAATTGTGTAATTTTCTCCTGATAAAAACCTCGATTTAGATAATCTCTCATCTAATTCTTTATATATTCGCTTAGAAATTTTAAAATATCTGTCTTCACCAAATTTGCTTTTTCCGGGATTATAATGGTGGAATTGATGGTGTTGACCTAACATTGGACCAACGTAACCCATTTGAGCCATAAGCCATTGGTTAATCTCTAATCTGTCTTCAGAATTATAAAATTTTCCACTTAATTCAGCTAAGTAAATTAAGATTGCGCCAGACTCGAAGACTGTTTTTTGATTTTTATTATCTATTATTACTGGAATTTTGCTTAAAGGACTGATTTTTTTAAATTCATCTTTAAATTGTTCACCATTTTCAATATCTACTTTGATTACCTTGTAATTGAACCCAATTTCTTCAAGCATAATACTAATTTTTTTACCATTAGGGGTATTAGCTGAAAAAAGATCTATCACTCTTTTTTTCCAAGCCTTTTCAATAAATTTTTTGATGTTGTTGTAAATTCAAATCTATATTTTTCATTGGGTCGCGCTAATTTAAAACAGGCTCTAGCTGCCAAAGCACCTTCATGAAAACCAGACAAAATCAATTTTAATTTACCAGGATATTTACAAATATCACCTACTGCATATATACCCTTTTGATTTGTCTCAAATTTTTCAGTATCTACTTCAATAGTTTTTTTATCAATATTTAAACCCCAATTGGCAATTGGTCCTAGTTGCATAATTAAACCAAAAAAACCTAAAACATAATCAGTTTTTAAATTTTTAATTTCATTATTGTCATGCTTTATTTCGATACTTTCCAATTGTTGGACTCCTTTGACTGAAATCATTTGATATTTTGTAAATAAATTTATTTTTGCTGCTTTTGCAAGTTGATGTACTTTATCTGCTGTAGCTTGTGCCCCTCTAAATTCATCTCTTCTGTGTATCAAATTAACCTTGCAATCTTTTGATAGTTCAACAGCCCAATCTAATGCACTATCTCCCCCACCAAATATTGAGACAGTTTTTCCCTTAAATATATTTTTATTTTTTACAGAATAAAATAATGATTTATTTTCAAATTTTTCGCATTCTTTAGGTGAAAATTTTCTTGGTTCAAATGAACCTACGCCACCTGCAATTATAACATTTGGAGTTAAAAAAATATTACCATTACTTGTCTTAACAAACCATTTGTCACTTTCTTTTTTAACTTCTTCTACTCTCTCATTTAAATGAAACTTGATATCAAAAGGTTTTAATTGATTAATCAAATTTTTTGTTAATTCTTCGCCAGTGCACTCAGGTACAGCAGGGATATCGTATATTGGTTTATCTGGATAAAGTTCAATACATTGACCTCCTATTTTATCTAGATTATCTACAACCTCACAATCAAGACCGATCAATTTTAATTGATGAGCAGTAAATAAACCAGCAGGACCTGCTCCAATAATTAATGCATCAATTTTATTCATTTATGCTTGCTTAGATGGAATATTAACTTCAAGACCATCTATTTCGTCTGAAACTATTATTTGACAACTAAGTCTACTATTTTTTTTTGGTTCAAATGCCATATCTAACATGTCTTCTTCACCATCTTCTTTTTTTGGAAGCTTATTAAACCATTCTTCTTTGACATAAACATGGCAGGTTGCGCATGCCATTCCCCCACCACAGTCTGCATCTATACCGGGGATATCATTTTGCACTGCACCTTCCATAACAGTGAGACCATTTTGCACCTCAAGTGTATGAGTTTGGTTGTCGGAAGTTATATATGTTATTTTTGCCATTGAATTTAATATAGGGATCAAAAAAAATAGGGCAAGTATGTAAAAACATACTCGCCCTATAAATTTACTTTAAATAGTAATTATCTAGCTCTTGCACCAGCTCCAGAACTCATTGCAGCAGCCCAGATTACTAGACCAAATGCAATTTTGTTAATGAAGTCAGCTAAGTTGTAAACAACGTTTAATGAGTTAGCATCTACACCACCTGTTAGGTAACCAAATACATAACCTAATGGGTAAATAGCCCAACCTACGGTTACAATCATTCTCATTGCACCGAACGCAGTTACTAGAGCTTTGTTTCCACTTTTAGCGGCAGCTCTTCCAGCTTCACCAGAGAATATTTCATAAAGAATGTAGATCCATCCAGCCATACCGATTACAAAACCGAGTGTAGCGTTGATGTATCCAGCTTCTCCTAAATATCCACCGATTAACATTACTAATGAACCGATTAACAATCTCCAGAACATTCCAGAGTTTGCTTTTCTTACTGCTACTAGAATTAAGTAGAACTCTACCATCTGTAATGGCACAGTAATTAACCAGTCAATATATCTGTATACTGTTGGTGAGTCACCTGTAGCAACCCATACTTCTCTCATGTACATATAGTGAATGAAAGCAATACCAGTTACTAGACCAGCAACAGTTACTGATGTTTTCCACGCAGGGTTAACAGTCCCTCTCTCCATGAAGAAGAAAGCGGTAGCTGCCAACATACCCATTGAAATTATCCAAAAAGATATTCCAACAAAGTCATCCTGAGCTAACATCGTTGCGTCTGCTGCATTAGCAATACCTGCATATCCCGTTAGGGCTACAGCTGCTAGAGCAAACAGTTTAAGTTTTTTCATAAAAAACTCCCTCTTTAGTTAGTTTTTACTTTAGTTTATATAAACTATGCTTAGGCTTCCCTAAGCCAAAGTTGTGGTTAAATACCAAATAAAAACACTTAATAGAAGACATAATTATCATTAATTTACATTGATTTTACTCATTTTTTAAAATTAAATACAATTTGTGATTTAAAAACCACAATAAATTAACTAACGAATCAAAATAAATATGTCAGATAAATTTCGCGAAATTTACGAAAAATCAATCAATAATCCGGAAAATTTTTGGAAAGAAGCATCTGAGGATATTTTTTGGTTCAAAAAACCAACAAAAATTTTAAACAAATCAAACCCTCCTTTTTATAAATGGTTTGAGGATGGAGTTACAAATACTTGTTACAATGCTCTTGATATCCATATCGATCAAGGAAATGGTAAAAGAACTGCACTAATCTATGACAGTCCAATAACTGGTAACAAAGATAAATTTACATATGAAGAATTGAGGATGAAAGTTTCTAAATTTGCCGGAGCTTTAGTTAATCAAGGGGTAAATAAAGGTGACAGGGTGATTATTTACATGCCAATGATACCTGAGGCTGTTATAGCAATGCTTGCATGTGCAAGAATAGGTGCGATACACTCAGTAGTATTCGGTGGATTTGCATCAAATGAGCTTGCTAGTAGGATTGATGATAGTAAAGCAAAAATTTTAATAACTGCATCATGTGGTTTTGAGCCCGGAAGAACTGTTGAGTATAAGCCTTTAGTAGATGAAGCAGTTAAACAAGCAAATCATAAAATTCAAAAAATGATTTTATTTCAGAGGAGCGGTCACGAAGTAAATCTGAAAGAACCTGATGAAATCAGTTGGGATGAAGCTCTTTCAAATGCAAAAGAAACTGACTGTACTGAAATGAATTCAAACGAATTAGCCTATATACTTTACACATCAGGAACAACTGGTACTCCAAAAGGGATCGTCAGAGATATTGGTGGTCATATAGTTGCATTAAAATGGACAATGAAAAATATTTACAACATTGATGAGGGAAATATTTGGTGGTCAGCAAGTGATATAGGTTGGATAGTTGGACATTCTTACATTGTGTACGCCCCTTTGTTTAAAGGATGCACTACTATTCTTTTTGAGGGCAAACCTGTTGGAACTCCAGATGCAGGAGCATTTTGGAAAATTATTTCAGATTATAAAGTTAAATCTCTATTTACAGCACCAACAGCTTTTAGAGCAATTAAAAAGGAAGACCCAGAAGGTAAATTTTTTTCCAAATATGACTTAAGTAAATTTAAGAGTCTCTTTCTGGCAGGTGAAAGAGCAGACCCTGATACAATAAAGTGGGCTGAGAATCTATTAAAGGTTCCAGTAATTGACCATTGGTGGCAAACTGAAACGAGTTGGGCAATTAGTTCAAATTGTACTGGAATTGAAATGATGAAAACAAAATATGGTTCTGCATGTAAAGCTGTGCCAGGCTATGATGTAAAAATTATAAAATCAGATCAAACTTTAGCTAAGCCAAATGAAATGGGAGATATTGTTGTTAAGCTACCTTTGCCCCCAGGAACTTTTCCTACTCTTTGGAATGCTGATCAAAGATATAAAGAAAATTATATGTCAAATTATGAGGGATTTTATCAAACATATGATGCAGGTCATATTGATGAAGATGGATATATTTGGATAATGTCTAGAACTGATGACATAATAAATGTAGCGGGACATAGACTGTCTACAGGTGCTATTGAAGAAGTTTTATCTGAGCATCAATCAGTAGCAGAATGTGCGGTTCTTGGAATTGCAGACAAACTTAAAGGACAACTGCCTATAGGTTTAGTCGTTTTAAAAGCAGGTGTTAGCAAAAGTCATGATGATATTTCAAAAGAATGTATTCAAATGGTCAGAGAAAAAATTGGTCCAGTTGCAGCATTTAAAGTTGCAATAGTAATCAAAAGGCTTCCAAAGACTAGGTCTGGTAAAATTTTAAGAGGTACAATAAGAAAAATAGCTGATAAAGAAGAGTACAAAATGCCTCCTACTATTGATGATCCAGTAATTTTAGATGAAATAAAAACCGATCTAATAAATAATAATATTCTCAAGTAGTGATAAAGACTTATTTATTTCTTGTTGGTGCAATTTTTTGTGAGGTTGCAGGCACAATGTTGTTACCATCATCACAAAATTTCTCAAAACTTATTCCCACATTTGCCCTGGCCATATTCTATTTGACTGCATTTTATCTTTTAACTTTTGTTGTAAATAAATTACCTATAGCAATCGTTTATGCAACTTGGAGTGGACTGGGAATATTTACAATTGCCATACTAGGCTATATCTTTTTTAAACAAACTTTAGCTTGGCAATCTATTTTAGGGTTATTCTTGATAGTAATTGGAGTAATTCTGGTCAACACATTTTCTATAAATAATTTATAAAACAAGAATAATGAAATTAAATTTATTAATCACCGGAGGGCTAGGTTATATAGGCTCATTCACAGCAAAAAAATACTTAAGAAAAACAAGAAAAAAATCATTAGTGATCGATAATCTATCAAGAGGTAATTTTTTTGCAAAAAAATACTCTCATAATAATATTATTGATATTTCAAATTCTAAATTAACTAAGATTATTGAAAAAAATAAAATTGATACAATAATTCACTTGGCATCATTTACTTGTGTAAGAGAAAGTATAAAAAAAAAACAAAAATACTTTAAAAATTATAAATCACAAATAAAATTTATTGAAAATGTGAAAAAAACAAATATTAGACACTTTATATTCTCAAGTTCATTATCAGTATTTGAAAAAAACAAATTTAAGAAAAACCTTTCACCCTATTCGACGTACAAATTAAAAATTGAAAAATATTTAAAAAAAGTTTCTTCTAAAAATTTTAAAGTAATCATTTTAAGATATCCAAATATTATTGGCTCTGATCCCAGTGGAAAACTTGGTGAAAATAATAATTTTATAAGTCGAATTGTTCCTTTATTTTACAAAAAATTAATGAAAAGAAAAAAAATAATACTTTATTATGATTATAGAAGAAAGACTTATCCTTCTAGAAATTATATGCACGTCCAAGATATTGCAAACATCAACTTAAAAGTTCTTGAAAATTTAAAAAAATTTAAAAAAAAATATCATATTTTTAATATTCAAAATAATAAAGAATACTCAAATTTTGAAGTTTTAAAATGTTTATCCAAAATAATTAATAAAAAACCATTTTTTAGCTTAAAACAAATAAATAAAAAAGAGAGTATTAACCAAATTTATAAATCAAAAGATGATATTCTTAAATTAATTAAATACAAAATCAAATATGATAGTTTAAATAAAATTTTACAGACAAACGCAAAATGGTTCAAAAAAATATATTAGCAACTGTTTTAATAAATAATTTCAATAATCAAAAATTTTTAAAAAAATGCGTAAATAGTTGTTTAAATCAAACCTATAAAAATTTAGAAATAATAATTTTTGATGATAATTCTACAGATGATTCAAAAAAAATTATTAAAAATATTAAAAACAAAAAAGTTAAAAAAATTTTTTTTTCAAAGAAAAAGAATAAAACACCGGCACTCAATCAACTTAATGCGATTAATAAATCATTTTTAAAGTCAAAAGGAGAAATTATTTTTTTGCTTGATAGTGATGATTATTTTTTAAAAAATAAGATTGAAATCATTATCAGTTTATTCAAAAAAAATAAGGATCTTAATTTTCTTCAAGATAATCCAATATATTTTTATCCAAATAAAAATATGAAAATTAGAAGAAAATTAAAAAAAAAATACTTCACATTTCATACTTGGCCATATTTTAATCCTACAAGTACAATGGTTTTTAGAAGAAATTTTCTAAAGAAATTATTGAAGAATATTTCATTTTCGAACAATAGTTTTGAAAGAATGTTTTTTGATGCAAGGGCTTTTATTTATATTTATTTTTTTGAAAAAAATTATTTTAATTTAAACAAATTTTTGACTGTCTATACCCAAAATGAGTATGGTGATACTATAAAGAATTATGAAAAAAAAAATCTTAATTGGTGGATAAGAAGATTTGAGTATCACTCTTACGTAAAAAATTTATTCTTAAGAAAAAATAAATTTCATTTCAAATTTTTTGATTATTACCTTACTTATTTGATTAAAATCTTATTTTAAAATTATTAATCAAAGATCATTGGCTTGCCTTCAGCTTCACCAATTAATTTACCATTTTGCATTTTAATTTTTCCGTTTACAATTGTAGCTACTGGTATTCCTTTGAATTCATCTCCATTAAAAGGTGACCACCCACATTTGCTCTCAATATTTTCATTTTTAATAATAATCTTTTTGTTCATATCCACTATTGTAAAATCAGCATCAAACCCTTCTTTAATATATCCTTTATTTTTAATCCCAAAAATTTTAATTGGATTTTCACAAACCAACCTAATTAATTGAGTAAGAGATAGTTTGCCTTCGTTAACATGATTCAACATAACGGGCATAAGTGTTTGAACTCCAGGCATACCAGAGGGAGAGTTAGGATATTCTTTATCTTTGTTTACTTTTAAATGTGGGGCGTGGTCTGAGCCGATTGTATCATTTATATTATTTCTAACCGCGTACCATAATCGATCGTAATGAGATTTATCTCTTATCGGAGGATTCATTTGAGCATACGTTCCAAGTTTATCATAACAATCAGGTGCATAGATAGTTAAATGTTGTGGTGTAATTTCAAAAGTAATATTTCCTTTGTGTTGAGATAAGAAATCTATTTCTTGTTTTGTTGTTATATGAAGAACATGAGCTTTCTTGTTGTACTTTTTAGCAATTCTAACAATTCTTCTAGTTGAGGAAATAGCACACTCTTCACTTCTCCAAACAGGATGAGAATGAACATCTCCATTTTTAATTAATTTTTTATTCATATTTAAAATTTCCTCATCCTCTGAATGAACCGCGACTACTTTTGAGCAATTTTGAAAGACTTTATCTATATCTTTTTCAAGAGCCACTAATAGAGTGCCTGTTGATGAACCAACAAATAATTTGATACCACAACATCCTTCTAAATCTTTTAGCTCTGATAATTGATTAACATTTTCTGCTGTTGCGCCAAAATAGAAAGCGTAATTACAATACATTCTATTTCTTGCAAGATCTAATTTTCTTTGAAATTCTTTTATGTTTGAAGTGGGTGGATTTGTGTTTGGCATCTCAAATACAGCTGTAATACCTCCAGCAACAGCTGCTCTGCTTCCAGAATGAAGATCTTCTGTATCTGTTGAGCCAGGTTCTCTAAAGTGTGTTTGGGTATCTATACATCCAGGCAAGACTATTTGGTTTTGTGCATCATAAACTTCTTTTGCTTCTTCTGATAATTCACCAATTTTTAATATTTTACTGTCTTTAACAGCAATATCTTTGTTCTCTAACTTTCCATTAATATAACATTGCCCATTTTTGATTATTAGATCTAACATTTTTGATAAAAGCTATTATATTAAAAATAAGCATCAATCAAATATGAATAATAGTTTTTATATATTGGAAGATAGAGCCATACTTTATATCAACGGCCCAGATTCAAAAGATTTTCTTCAAAATCTAGTTAGTAATGACATAAATAAGGTCTCTGACAGTTCTAGTTGTTTTGCCTCTTTATTTACTCCACAGGGGAAATTTTTATATGAATTCATTGTTGTAAAACATAAGTCTGGTTACTTTATTGATTGTGAAAAATCTCAGTCTGGAGAAATATTTAAACAACTTAATTTATACAAAATCAGAACAAAAGTAGAAATTCTTGATTTAAGTAATGAGTTTGTTGTAGCTAGTTTTGGATATGAAAAATATTTATCTATTGCAGACTCAAAAGATATTCTGGGTTTTACTTTTAAATACAGAGAAGATCCAATTTTATTAGATCCTAGAAATAAAAATTTAGGTGCAAGACTAATAATAAATTTAGAAAAACTTTATTTATCTATAAAAACACTTAATTTAATAAATGATAAAATTGATAATTATCATAGCCATAGTCACAAACTTGGTATAGTACCAAAAAATTTAAATAAGTTAAAAAATAAATTATTTGGAATTGAGTGTAATTTTGAAGAACTTAATGGTATTGACTTTAAAAAGGGATGCTACGTAGGACAAGAAAATACTGCTAGAATTAAATTAAAAAACAAACTTTCAAAAAGATTATTACCAATTCAAATTATTGATGGGAAACTTTCTGAAGATGAAACAATATACTGCAATGATGTTGAAATTGGAAAAGTTCTTATCAATGAAGATTATCCATTTGCATTAATAAAATATTTAAATGAAAATTTTGATAAAAACTCCCTATTTAAAAGTAAAAATGGATCCTTCAAAATATTCATTCCTGAATGGCTAAAGATTTAAGTTTTTGGTGCGGCCAGAGAGAATCGAACTCTCATGGACTAGGTCCACACGGCCCTCAACCGTGCCTGTCTACCAATTTCAGCATGGCCGCAAATATGACCCACATTAAATCAATGACAAGTAGGTTTCAAATTGATAAATTTTAATATATGGAATTTAATCAAGAAGTAAAAAAAGCGACCGATCCTATTTATCAAAAGATCTCAAAGGTCATGCCTGAGATTGAATGGTCAATACATGCCCCATATGTTCACAAAATTAATCAACTTAAAAAAGAAAAGAACGCTGTCATTCTTGCTCACAATTATCAAACACCAGAAATATATCATGGTATTGCAGATTTTTCTGCTGACTCTTTGGCGCTTGCGGTAGAAGCTTCAAAAACTTCTGCAGATATTATTGTGATGGCAGGAGTACATTTTATGGCTGAAACTGCAAAATTGATGAGCCCAAATAAGAAAGTTTTATTACCTGATATGAAGGCTGGTTGTTCTCTTTCGTCATCGATTACAGGTAAGGATGTAAGATTATTGAAAGAAAAATATCCAGGTGTTCCAGTTGTTTCTTATGTAAATACTTCAGCAGATGTAAAGGCTGAAACTGATGTTTGTTGTACCTCGGCAAATGCAGTTAAAATTGTCAAATCACTTGGAGTAAAAAAAGTTATCTTTTTACCTGATGATTATCTTGCAAAATATGTTGCTTCTCAAACAGATGTTGAAATTATTTCATGGAAAGGAATTTGTATTGTACATGACCAATTTAATGAAAAAGAAATTATTAATATAAGAAAAAATAATCCCGGGATCAAAATTATTGCTCATCCAGAGTGTCCACCAGATGTAATAAAAGCAAGTGACTTTGCAGGCTCAACATCCGGTATGATCAATTATGTAAAAGAAAATCAGCCAAAAAAAGTAATGATGGTTACTGAGTGTTCAATGAGTGATAATATTCAAGTTGAAAATCCAAATGTAGAATTTATAAGACCATGTAATATGTGTCCCCATATGAAGAAAATTACTTTACCCAAAATTCTAGACTGTTTAGAAAATGAAACTGGTGAAATTATCATGGACCAAGAAACAATTAATAAAGCTAGATTATCAGTAGAAAAAATGGTTGCTATCGGTAGATAATACTTTGTGTCAAAAATTAAATTAAGAGAAAATTTTATCAAAGACAGAGTCAAACTTGCTCTCACTGAGGACCTGTATCCTTATGGAGACATAACGTCCAACCTCTTAAAAAATAATAAAATTATTAAAGCAAAAATAATTTCTAATCAAAAAGCGGTTGTAGCAGGTTTACTATTTGCAAAATATTCTTTTAATCAGGTTGATAAAAAAATTAAATTTATATTAAAAAAAAAAGATGGGTCATCAGTTAAAAAAAATTCTGTAATAGCAATCATAAAAGGTGAAGCTAATTCAATATTAATCGCGGAAAGAGTAGCGTTAAATTTTTTATCTCATATTTCTGGTATAGCTACAAAAACAAATCAGTTTGTAAAACTAGCTGGGAAAAAATGCAAAATTTGTTGCACCAGAAAAACTTTACCTAATTATAGAGTTATTCAAAAATATGCAGTGAAATTAGGAGGTGGTACTAATCATAGATTTAATTTAAGTGATGAATTTTTGATTAAAGATAATCATATTGCTAGTGCTAGTTTAAGAGAATTGGTTTCATTAGCTGTAAGAAATAAAAGAGGAAAGAAAATTACAGTTGAGGTGGACAATTTAAAACAGCTAAAAAAGATTATTGGATTAAAATTTGATACTGTTTTGTTTGATAATATGAGTATTAAAAATCTCAGAACGGGTGTGCAGCTTGTTAAAAGATATTATGAAACAGAAGCCTCAGGAAATATAAATCTAAAAACTGTCAAATCAGTTGCTGCTACTGGAGTAGATAGAATTTCTATTGGAAGTATTACTCATAGCGCTCCAGCTATAGATTTTAAATTAGAAATTTGAATTATTAAAATTTACTAATTTTTTTTTAGCTCGGCCTGTGCCGCTGCTAACCTGGCAATTGGTACCCTATAGGGTGAGCAGGATACATAGTCTAAGCCAACTTTGGAACAAAAATGAATACTCATAGGATCTCCGCCATGTTCTCCACAAATTCCTAGTTTAATCTTTTTATTTTGTTTTCTTCCTTTTTCGACAGCCATTTTGACTAAATCTTTTACTCCATCGTCTATAGATACAAATGGATCAATTGAAAAGATTTTGTTATCAATATAATCATTTAAAAATTTACCACTGTCATCCCTGCTGATTCCAAAAGTTGTTTGTGTTAAATCGTTAGTGCCAAAACTAAAAAATTCAGCATGTTTAGCAATATCTTTTGCTTTAATCGCAGCTCTGGGTAATTCGATCATAGTACCAACTAAAAATTCTATTTTTATTTTATTTTCATCCTGAACTTTTCTAGCTGTGTTAATTACTAAATCTTTCATTATTTTTATTTCTGCCTCTGTCGAGACAAGTGGTATCATTATTTCTGGAAAGGCTGATTTTTGTCTATTTTTTTTAATATCTGATAAAGCCTCAAAAATTGCTCTACATTGCATTTCATAAATCTCAGGGAAGGAAATGCCTAGTCTACAACCTCTATGACCCAGCATTGGATTTTGTTCATGAAGTTCTTGAATTCTTGACTCTACATCTTTTTTATCTGCACTAACAACTTTTGCAACTTCTGAAATTTCTTTTTCTGATTTTGGTAAAAACTCATGAAGTGGTGGATCAAGTAATCTGACCGTAACTGGAAGACCATGCATTATTTTAAATATTTCTATAAAATCCTTTTTTTGATGAGGTAAAAGTTTTTCTAGCGCTTTTGCTCTATCCTCTTCAGTTTTTGATAAGATCATTTCTCTTACTGATAAGATTCTTTCCTCATCAAAAAACATATGTTCTGTCCTACATAGTCCTATTCCTTGTGCACCAAAATCTCTTGCAGTTTTAGTGTCTAGGGGAGTTTCAGAGTTTGTTCTAACTTTAAGTTTTCTAATATTATCAGCCCAATTCATTAATTTAGAAAAGTCTCCAGATATTTCTGGTTTTACTGTTTTAACTGTACCTAAAATTACCCTTCCAGTTGAACCATCAATGGTAATTGTGTCTCCTTCTTTAACTTCACCTGTTGATGTTTTGAAAATTTTTTCATCATAATTAATATCAATTTCACTCGAACCAGAAACACAAGGTCTTCCCATTCCTCTTGCCACAACCGCAGCATGACTAGTCATACCTCCTCTTGCTGTTAAAATTCCTTTAGCAGCATGCATACCTTGTATATCCTCTGGAGAGGTTTCCACTCTCACTAAAATTGTATCTTGCATCATATCATTAAGTCTTTCAGCTTCTTCAGAAGTAAAAACTACTTTTCCACTTGCCGCACCAGGAGATGCTGGAAGACCATTTGCAATTACTTTAATTGAACTTTTTTCATCTAAAGTAGGATGTAATAATGTATCTAAAGAATTTGGATCAATTCTTAAAATAGCATCATTTTTGGAAATTAGATTTTCTTTGACCATATCAACTGCAATCTTTACTGCTGACTTGGATGTTCTTTTACCTGCACGCGTTTGTAAAATCCAAAGTTTATTATTTTCAACTGTAAACTCCACATCTTGCATATCCTTGTAATGTTTTTCTAATTTTTTTAAAATTTTATAAAGCTCAGAGTATACTTTTGGCATTGACTCTTCCATTGAAGCGTCAAAAACTTTTGCTTCCTTTTTCGCTTTTTTAGTTATGTATTGTGGTGTTCTAGTTCCAGCTACAACATCTTCACCTTGAGCATTGATAAGGTATTCTCCATATATATTATTTGATCCGTCCGATGGATTTCTTGTAAAAACTACACCAGTTGCACAATCGTTTCCCATGTTTCCAAAAACCATAGATTGGACATTAACAGCCGTACCCCACTCAGATGGAATCTGATTTAATTTTCTATAAACTTTTGCTCTGTTACTTTCCCAAGATAAAAATACTGCACTTATTGCACCAAATAATTGTTTATAAACATCTTGAGGAAACTCTTGTTTTGTCTTCTCCTTAACAGTATCTTTAAAATCCTCAATTAAACCATCCCAATCTCTCTCATCCAAATCAGTATCTAATAATACACCTTTGGTTAATTTGTAATTTTCAATTAACTCTTCAAAATGATAACTTTCAACACCCATAACGACATTGCCATACATTTGAATAAATCTTCTATAACTATCTTTTGCAAATCTACCATTTGAAGTTTTATTAGCCAAAGCAACTACAGTTTTATCATTAAGTCCGAGATTTAGTATTGTATCCATCATGCCCGGCATAGAAACTCTTGCTCCTGATCTAACAGATAAAAGGAGTGGATTTTTTAAATCTCCGAATTTTTTTGATACATTTTTTTCTACAATTTTCAGCTCTTTTTTTATTTGGCTGATTAGTTTGGAATTTAATTTTTTTTTGTCTTTATAAAATATTTCACAAACCTTTGTTGAAATGGTAAATCCTGGTGGTACTGGCAAACCCATTCTTCCCATCTCAGATAAATTAGCACCTTTGCCACCTAAAAAATTTTTAGGATTTTTAATCTTTTTTGATTCTTTCGAATTAAAATTTAAAATTAATTCACTCATTATTTACTTTAATCAATTGAAAATTAGTATAATTTTGAAATGTTTTACATAACATATTAATAAGTTCCAACCGATTTTTTTTTATAGTCTCATTTTCTTCATTTACCTTAACATTATCAAAGAACTCAAAAACTTCTTTTTTGGTCTCAGCTAAAATAGATAAAGACTTTTCGTAATTTTCATCATTATTGATTGACGAGTAATATTTTCTAATTTCATTTATTCTTTTATATAAATTTTTTTCAAAATCAGTTTTAAAAATACCAGGATCAGTTGTATTGCTTATTTCAAGTTTTTTATTTTTTATTTCATTATCTAGAATATTTGAGGCTCTTTTATAACTTGAAGTGATATCTATACCAATTTGGTTATTAATAACTTTATTCAGACATTTAGCTTTCTCAAAGGATGAAAATAATTTTTTTAATGAAAATGAGGAGATAGACGCATTAATTATATCGTAACGTATATCTTTTTCTTTTAAGTAATATTTGAATCTATCCTCCAAGAAATCGTGTAAATCTCCTATCAAATTTTTATTTAAAAGATTATAACCTTGATCTTTGTATAAACGGGAAGAGTAAATCAATAAATCATCTATTTTCAAATTTTTTTTATTTTCTATCACAGTCCTAATTATCCCAAGTGCAGTTCTTCTCAGAGCCAATGGATCTTTTGAACTTGTGGGTTTTTCATTAATACCAAAAAAACCTACCAATGTATCAATCTTATCTGTAATAGATAAAGCTACACTAAATGGTTTTTTTGGAACCTTAGAGTTTAGACCAATTGGCAAATACTGCTCCGTTATTGCGAGTGAGATATCTTTATCAAATCCTTGATGCTCCGAAAAATATCCACCCATAAGTCCCTGAAGCTCAGGAAACTCACCTACAAGGTCGGATGTCAGGTCGGTCTTACAAATTGATGCAGATAATTCCACTTTTTCTTTACTAATTAATAGTTCATCTGAAATCATTCCACCAAGTTTTCTCATACGTTGTACTTTATCAAAATAAGTTCCAAGCCCTTTAAAGAAGTTCATTGATTTCAATTCTGATACTTTTTTTACTAAGTTTTGAGATTTATCTTTACTCCAAAAAAATTCTGCATCATTTAATCTTGCATTAACAACTCTTTCATTTCCAGCCTTAATGAGTCCTTTTTGATCTTTTTTATTTGATACAATCAAAAATTCATTTGTAATTTCATTTCTATAATCAAATGTTGGAAAATATTTTTGATGCGTTTCCATAGTTAAAATTAAAATCTCCTTAGGAACGGATAAAAAAATTTTGTCAAACTTGCATAATAAAATGTTTGGGTTATCAACTAAATTTACTACCTCCTCAATTAACTTAGGATTTTCATTTATCTTTAATTTTTTTTTGTTCAATATTTTTGAGAAAGATCTATTTATAATCTTAAGTCTTTTATTATGATCAATAAAAGTACCGTGTTTTTCAAAAAATTTATTATATGTCTCAAAGTTTTTAAAAGATTTTTTTTTTTCCTCAAAATCTTTATCTATAAAAGTCAGATTTGAAGAGGATAAATGATGAAATTCAAAATTTAATATCTTTTCATCAAATATTGACAGAATCGATTTTAATGGTCGTCCCCAGTTTAGTTGAAATTCTCCCCATTTCATTGATTTTTTCCACTGATAGTTATTCAAAATTTTTGGAATAGACTCGATCAGTAAATTATGTGTTTTTACTTTACTTGATTTTGTTTTATAAAAAAAAAATTGGTCTTTATCAGTTTTTTTTTTATAAATGTATTTTCTCTCAATTTTGTTTGTTCTTAAAAAACCCTCCAATGCTTGTTCAGGAGCGCTTGTTTTTGGACCTCTTATCTCCTTAGATTTAATTTCAACTTCTTTATCTAGCTTTTCAAAAACAATGACTAATCTATTAGGAGAGGAAAATGAAAAACTTTTTTTTGATTTAATAGATTTTTCGTCAAATAAAACCCTGAAATCTTCTAAAATTTTTTCTCGTAAATTCTTTTGAAGTCCAGAAGGAATTTCTTCACTAAAAAGCTCTAAAAAAAATTCTGACATTTTAAATTTGTGTATTAACCCAAATGGCTGCAGCTGATTTCGTAATTTCTCTTATTCTAGCAATATATTCCGCTCTTTGAGCAACACTAATAGCTCCACGCGCATCTAATACATTAAAAATATGACTTGCTTTTAAACATTGATCGTATGCTGGTAGAGATATTTCTTTTTCAACTAATGATTTTGCCTCACTTTCACACATATCAAAAATTTTAAAAAGATTTTCTGTGTTGGCATGATCAAAATTGTATGCTGAAAACTCCTTTTCTGCTTGGTGAAAAACTTCCCTATATTCTATTCCCTCATTATTCCAGATTAAATCATATACATTTTTCTTTTGTTGAGTGAACATACAAATTCTCTCCAGGCCATATGTTATTTCAACTGAAACTGGTTTACATTCAAAGCCTGCCATTTGTTGAAAATATGTGAATTGAGATATTTCCATTCCATCACACCATACTTCCCATCCTAAACCTGAGGCTCCAAGAGTTGGGCTTTCCCAATCGTCTTCAACAAACCTAATATCATGATCTTTATGATTAATTCCAATTACTGACAAACTATTTAAATAAAGTTTTTTAATATTTAATGGAGAAGGTTTTATAATAACTTGAAACTGATAATAGTGCTGAAGTCTATTAGGATTTTTTCCATATCTACCATCAGTAGGTCTTCTCGAAGGTTGCACGTAAGCAGCTTTCCATGGTTTTGGTCCAAGCGATCTTAAAGTAGTTGCTGGATGAAAAGTTCCAGCTCCAACTTCCATATCATAAGGTTGTAAAATTACACATCCATTTTTACTCCAAAATTTTTGCAGATTTATAATTGTATCCTGAAATGTTTGAAATTTTGGTTTTTTTTTATTTTTCTTAGAGACCATATTTTTGCCAAACTGATTTTTCTTCTAGGATATTTGCAAATTGATCAACATGATTATTTGAAGATGACAGTTTTTTGCTTAGCCAACTTTTTGATTTTTCAAATTTCTTTATAATTACATCTTCACCAAATTTTTCTTTTAAAATTTGATTAGCATTTCCAATCTTATCTATTAAACCAAGATCTTTAGCTTTTCTTCCAGACCAAAATTCACCAGAAAATAATTCTATCTCTGTTTTTTTTAATTTAGAAGCTCTACTTTTTTCAACAACATCTATAAAATCTTTATGTAAATCTAACTGAATGTTTTTTAATCTTTCAATGTCTTCTTTTTTTTCATCAAGAAATGGGTCTAGTGTACTTTTATTCTTCCCTGCTGTATGGACTCTTCGTTCTACACCAATCCTTTTTATTAATTCTGTAAATCCAAAAGATGAGTAGATAACACCTATTGATCCTATTATTGAACTTGAGTTTGCATATATCTCATCACCAGCACACGCTATAAGATAACCACCTGAGGCGGCCACATCTTCAGCAAAAACTATTACTTTTTTTTGATTTTTTTTTGCCTGTTGTCTTATAAAGCTATAAATTAAATGTGATTGGACTGGAGATCCTCCAGGAGAATTAATTGTAATCGCCACACACGGTGCTTTTTTAACTGAAAAAGCTTTTGAAATAATCTCTTCTTGGCCAGAAAAATCTATGCCTTGTTTAAATCTTCCTACATTACCAATGACCCCACTTAACTTGATATGTGGAATAATTTTTTTTTTTTTAAAAATAGAGAACATTTTTTATAATTACAAAATTTTCAATGAATATAAAGACACCTTATAATTGAACAATTGGGTGCGTCAATTGATAAGTAATAAAAATAAACTTATTATACTAGTTTGTAGCCTAATATGGGATCAGTTATTCAATTAAAAAAACAAATAAATAATTCTTATTTTGAACTAAAAAACTCAGTAGAGGATAAACTAATACTTGTAGAGGAAAAAATTAAGTCAAAACTTGAGAGCAAGGTCGACTTAGTTCAGAAAATGACTGATTATCACCTAGAGACTGGTGGGAAAAGATTGAGGGCTTTATTAACTTTGGGTTCAGCAAAGCTATGTGGCTATGCTAAAGGCACCAGGGATATAAATCTTGCAGCGTGTGTAGAGCTTATTCATTCAGCAACTTTAATGCATGATGATGTGATTGATAATGGATCTGTAAGAAGAGGCAAAAAAACATTAAACAAAATATGGGATAATCATTCTTCTGTCTTAATTGGAGATTATTTGCTTAGTAGATGTTTTGAAATGATGGTAGAGGATGGAAATATTGAAGTTTTAAAATTGCTATCCTCAACTTCTTCAAAAATTGCTCAAGGTGAAGTTCTTCAACTCCAACATAAAGGAGAAGTGGATATGTTGGAAGAAACTTACTTAAAAATTATATCCTCAAAAACAGCAGAGTTATTCGCTGCAGCTACTAAAGTTGGAGCCATTTTGTCTGAAATGAAAACAAAAGAAAAAGAGGCTTTAGAGTTTTATGGAAGAAATTTGGGTTTAACATTTCAAATTGCTGATGATACCTTAGATTACAATTCTGAATTAAAACTATTTGGAAAAAAAATTGGAAAAGATTTCTATGAAGGAAAAATTACTCTGCCAATAATTTTATTGTTTCAAAAAGGAAACACTCAAGAGAGAGAAAATCTAAATAAAATTTTTTCAAAGAAAGATAGAGATGAAAATGATTTTCATTATACATTGTCATTAATAAAACATTATGAAATTATTAAAGGATGTTATCAAAAAGCCAATCATTATATAAATTTAGCATCTAATTCCTTATCAATATTTAAAGATTGCAAAGAGAAAAACATACTTGAAAGTTTAACATCGTTTAGCCTATCCAGAGACTTTTAAGGACTTAAAAGACTTTTAATCCAATTATTATTTTTATCCAAAGAATATTTTAATCTTTCATGTATTCTATTATCTCCATCAAGCCAAAATTCAATGGTTGATGGTTTTAAATTCCAACCTGACCAATGACTAGGTCGTGGTACGTTATTTTTATCTTTATATTTTTTTTTAAATTCTTCTAAAGAGTTTAAAAGTTCATCTCTGTTCTTAAGTATGCTGCTTTGTTTAGATGCCCACGCACCTATTCTGCTATCATAGGCTCTTGAATTATAATAATCATCTGCAGTTTTCTTATCAACTTGCTTTAGAATACCGACTATTCTTATTTGTCTTAGTAAGCTTTTCCAATGAAAACACATTGAGGCATTTGGATTTTCTTTAATTTCATTTCCTTTTTGACTGTTTAAATTTGTGTAAAAAACAAATCCATTTTGATCATGACCTTTGAGAAGAACCATTCTTACAGAAGGAATGCCCTCTTTATTTGCTGTACCAAGCGCTAATGCATTTGGATCGTTGATTTCTTTTTTTTTTGCCTCTTCAAACCAATTTTGAAATAATTCAAAAGGATTATCTAGATCTAAAAAGCATTTATTAAGCCCTAGTGAGTTTTTTTGATTCATAATTTAAACAAAATAATCTATACAATATAGATAATGTCATTTAATACTTTTGGAAAGGCTTTTCGTTTCACAACCTGGGGTGAATCCCATGGTCCAGCTATTGGGTGTATAATTGATGGGTGTCCTCCATTAATTCAATTAAAAGAAGCAGATATTCAAAAAGAATTGAATAAAAGAAAACCTGGACAATCAAAATTCACTACTCAAAGAAAGGAAAGTGATAAAGTTCAAATTCTTTCAGGAGTTTTTGAGGGTAAAACAACCGGAACTCCTATATCGTTAATAATTTATAATGAGGACATGCGTTCAAAAGATTACAATGATATTAAAGATAAATTTAGGCCAGGACATGCTGATTTCACATATTTTAAAAAATATGGAATAAGAGACTATAGAGGTGGTGGAAGATCATCTGCAAGAGAAACGGCTACCAGAGTTGCAGCAGGTGCCGTAGCTAAAAAAGTTTTAGAAAATAAATTAGGAAAAAAATTTAATATCTCAGGAGCTGTAACTCAACTAGGTATATTAGGATGTGATACAAGAAAATGGGATAATAAAATAATTTATAAAAATCCATTTTTTTGCCCAGATAAATCGATGTTAAAAATTTGGGAAAAATATTTATTAAGTATTAGAAAAGCTGGTTCCTCATGTGGAGCAGTAATTGAATTAAGAGCAAATGGTATTCCTGCTGGATTAGGTGCACCAATTTACTCAAAACTGGACTCTGATATAGCTTCAGCTATGATGAGTATAAATGCTGTAAAAGGGGTAAATATCGGCTCAGGCATGAATTCAGCACAATTGTCAGGAGAAGAGAATTCAGATGAAATCTCTCAAAATAGAAAAAAAACCAAATTTAAGTCTAATAACGCTGGTGGAATTCTTGGGGGCATTTCTTCTGGTCAAGAAATAATTGTTTCTTTTGCAGTAAAACCAACTTCGTCGATTTTAAGAAGCAGAAAAACAATTAATAAGTTTGGAAAAAATACAAATATTTCGGTGAAAGGTAGACACGATCCTTGTGTGGGTATTAGAGCTGTCCCAGTAGGTGAAGCAATGCTTTCATGTGTTATATTGGACCATTATCTTCTTCATAAAGCACAGTGTAATTAATTAATTTAATTTTGTTTTTTCAAAACTATATTCGAGTTAAGTAAGTCCAAAACTTTTTCTTCAATAGAAATAGAGTCAAGATTTGCAATTTTATACATTCTATCTGGGGTATCTTGATCAATAAAGATATCTGGTAGCGTCAACGATCTAAATTTTAAATTGGAATCCATTAACCCTTTTTTTGTTAAAAAATCTACTACATGAGAGCCAAAACCACCTATCGAGCCTTCTTCAATAGTCATTATTGCTTCATGAGTAGTAGCTAATTGCCAAATTAAATTTTCATCTAAAGGTTTTGCAAATCTTGCATCTACAACAGTTATATTTACTCCTTTTTTGATTAAATTTTCTGCAGCTTTCAGAGTTTCATTTAATCTTGCTCCAAAATTTAAGATTGCTAGTTTTTTTCCCTCTTTGATAATTTTAGACTTTCCTATCTCAATTTTTTCATTTATTGAAGGTAAAGCAGTACCTAATCCCGTGCCTCTTGGATACCTGAAAGCACATGGCCTATCATTAATTTCGGTTGAAGTATTAATCATTCGTACAAGCTCAGCTTCATCGCTTGCCGCCATAACAACAAAATTTGGTAGCGTGGTCAGATAAGTTGTATCGAAGCTTCCAGCGTGTGTAGGTCCATCAGCACCAACCAATCCTGCTCTATCTATCGCAAACCTTACTGGTAAACTCTGAATTGCTACATCATGAACTACTTGATCATAAGCTCTTTGTAAAAATGTAGAATAAATAGCTGCATAAGGTTTAAAATTCTCAGTAGCTAAACCAGCAGCAAAAGTAACTGCATGCTGTTCGGCAATTCCAACATCAAACGTCCTCTCTGGAAATTCTTTTCGAAAAATATCTAAACCCGTCCCGTCTGGCATTGCAGCTGTTATTGCCACAATTTTACTATCTTTTTTAGCATGATTAATTAAGGTATTTGCAAAAACACTAGTATATGAAGGTGTTTTACTTGTGCTTTTAAACTGTTCACCTGTCTTTATATTAAATTTGGATACCCCATGATAGTTATCTTTTGCTTCCTCAGCGAATGTATAACCCTTACCTTTTTTTGTTTTAATATGTATTAAAATTGGCCCTTCGTGCTTAGAGTCTCTGGCGTTTTTTAAGATAGGTAATAAAGAGTTCAAATCATGCCCGTCGATCGGACCAATGTAATAAAAACCAAGTGAGCTAAATAAAGTTCCACCTGTTACAGCTGACCTCAATAAATCTTCAGCTTTACCAGCTTTTGCACTAAATCTTTTTGAAAAAGCAGACATAATCAATTTAATTGTTTCTCTTAAACTAAAATAAATTTTACCTGAGAAAATTTTTGCTAAATAAGTGCTCATCGCTCCTACTGGTCGAGCAATTGACATGTCATTATCATTTAGAATAACAATCATCTTAGTTTTTGAGGCACCTGCATTATTCATAGCCTCATAAGCCATTCCTGCACTTATAGCTCCATCACCAATAACTGCAATTACATTGTCTAATTTGTTTGATAACTTATTAGCTACTGCAACACCGAGAGCTGAGGATATAGACGTTGAGCTATGCGCAGCACCAAAAGGATCATATTCACTTTCTGATCTTTTTGTAAAACCAGAAAGACCATTGCCTTGTCTTAATGTTCTTATTCTATCTTTTCTACCAGTCAAGATTTTATGAGGGTAACATTGATGCCCTACATCCCAAATTAATTTATCATTGGGTGTATTAAAAATATAATGCAGCGCTACACTTAACTCTACAACTCCAAGACTTGCTCCTAAATGTCCACCAGTAACAGATACAGCATCAATCATTTCTTCTCTTAATTCATCTGCTACTTTCTGTAATTTAGACTCAGGTATTTTTTTTAGATCTGAGGGAAAGTTAATTTCATCTAATAATTCATATTTTTTTTTCATTTATTCCTATTTAAAATGTAATTTAGTGTTTCAGATAAATTTTCTGATTTAGAACCATATTTTTTTAATTCAATGTTTATTTTAAAAATTAAATCTTTAGCATATTTAATAGTATTTTTATATCCTAGTAAACTAATTAGAGTTGCTTTTCCCTTTTTTTTATCTTTACCAGTTTTTTTTCCAGCAGCTATTAAACTACCCTTGTAATCTATAAGATCATCAGCAACTTGAAATAATAATCCTATATCAGCACCAATATCTTCAAATTTCTTAATGTCTTTTTTGTTTTTTCTCTTAATTATCAAAGGTGCTGCACAACAAAAACTAAAAAGTTTTCCTGTTTTTTTTATTTCCATATCTACAATCCTTTTAAAGGAAACTTTTTTACGTTCATAACTTAAATCTAAATATTGGCCCCCGGCTATTCCAAGATGGCCTGAGCTTTCTGAAATTTTATTGATCAAATCAATCTTAATTTTTTCATGAATTCTTAAATTATTATGACTTAAAATTTCAAAAGCCATTGTTAAAAGTGAATTTCCAGCTAAAACTGCTGTTGCCTCACCAAATTTTATATGAGCTGATGGCTTACCTCTTCTTATAGTGTCATCATCCATACAGGGTAAATCATCATGTATTAAAGAATATGCATGAATACATTCAACTGCAGCTCCAATAGAAATGAGTGTTTTATAATCTAATTTAAATATTGAGCCAATATCAACTAAGATCTTTGATCTTATTTTTTTTCCTCCTGAAAATAAACCATATTTCATGGCGACAATTAAATCTGACTTTTTTTGTCTAACAATAAATTTTTTTAAAAAAAAGTTTGTGTCTTTGGCAATTTTATTTAATTTTTTTTGCATTTTTTTTTTGAGTTATTATGGATATTTTTTCTTTTATTTTTTCGTTAATTTCTTTAGTGTCTCTTTGAAATTTTCTCTCAATTATATTGTTAAGTTTAACAAGGTTGTGATATTTTTCTAATGATTTTTCTAAATCTTTTTGATTTTCTAATTCTTCGATCATCTTATTTGCCTCAGTAGTTAATTCTTCAAGAGAAATTGAATTATAATCGTTTGGTAAATTTTTATCTTTCATATAATACTCTCAAATAATACATGAAAATTAATCTTGCAAATATTAAAAAAGCAATAAATCTCTTAAATAAAAGCGAGTGTGTTGCTATACCTACCGAAACTGTTTACGGAATTGCAGGAAATGCTTATTCTGATCTCGCGTGTACAAAAATATTTAAATTAAAAAAAAGACCTAAAGTTAATCCTTTAATAATTCATTATCATGATTTGAGAAAATTAAGAAATGATTGCAATTTAAATGGTGATTTTTTGAAACTTTATAAAAAATTTTGCCCTGGCCCAATAACATTTATCCTTGATCTTAAAGAAACATCCAAAATTTCAAAAATTGCAACAAATCAAAAAAGTTCGCTTGCAGTAAGATTTCCAAAACATCCTGTTACAAGAAATCTATTAAAAAAAATTAAATTTCCCATTGCAGCACCAAGCGCAAATATTTCGTCGAGAGTCAGTGCCGTCACTTCTGCTGATGTGAAAGATGACTTTGGAAAAAAAATTAAGTATATACTTGAAGGTGGAAAATCATCAATTGGTGTTGAATCCACAATTATTGATATTAGAAAAAAACCAAAAATTTTAAGACTAGGTGGTTTAGAAGATAAACTTATTCAAAAAATATTAAAAAAAAAGATAACAACCAATATTAATCCTTCTAAGATTTCTGCTCCTGGACAATTTAAAATTCATTATTCTCCTGGTATTCCAATAAGACTTAATGTGAAAAAAATTAAAAAAGGTGAGGCATATTTATTAATCAAGAAAAAAAAAATAAATAAAGCAAACTATTATTTTTTATCAAAAGAAGGAAATTTAAATGAGGCGGCAAAAAATCTATATTCTATTTTGAGAATAATAAAAAAAAAAAATTATAAATCTATAGCTGTTGGTAAAATTCCTAATAAAGGACTTGGCAAAACAATTAATGATAGATTAAAAAGAGCTGCAAAATTTTAATGTTTAATACTCTTGAAATAATTGATCTATCAAAAACTTATGATTCTAAAGAAGCTGTAAAAAGTATTTCATTTAAATTAGATCAAAATGAAATTATTGGAATTCTTGGTCCGAATGGTTGTGGTAAAACAACAACAATTGGCATGATATTAGGTTTGCTCAAACCAACGAGCGGCAAAGTATTAATTAATGGTGTGGAAGTCGAAAAACATAGAGTAGATTTGTTGAACAAACTAAATTTTATTTCACCTTACATCGAGCTACCAAAAAAATTAACAGTCAAACAAAATTTAGAGGTTTATGGAAGACTTTATGATGTCGAAAAACTAAATGAAAAAATTGATTATCTTTGTGAAAAATTAAGACTTACTGAGTTCATTAATAAAATTACAGGAGAACTTTCGTCAGGTCAAAAAAATAAAGTTGGCCTTGCAAAATCAATTATTAATGATCCTTCGGTTTTACTACTTGATGAGCCAACGGCATCTCTAGATCCTGAGACGGGAGACTATGTAAGAAGTTTTTTGGAAGAATATCAAAAAGAAAAAAAAACTTCTATTCTTCTTGCTTCTCACAACATGTCAGAAGTAGAAAGATTATGTTCTTCAGTACTTATGATGAATAAAGGATCGATTATTGATCAGGGAGCCCCTGAAGAATTAATAAAAAGACATGGACGAAAAAATATGGAGGAAGTTTTTTTAAAACTTACAAGAGACTTAATATGAATTTGAATAAAATGTATGGTCTTTTTTTAAGACATTTTTATCTAATAAAAAGTTCTTTACCGAGAATTTTAGATTTAATTTATTGGCCAACAATACAAATAATACTTTGGGGTTTTATTTCTAAATTTTTTTCAATTTATAGTGATTACTACAATAATACTCTTGGAATAATTCTAACATGTGCAATTCTTTATGATATTCTATTTAGATCCAGTATTAGTTTTAATATGCTCTTTTTGGAAGAAATCTGGAGTAGAAATTTCACAAATTTATTTATAGCACCTTTAAAGTTAAAGGAAATAATAACATCATTAATTTTTACTGCTTTAGTTAGAACTTTGATTGGATTAGTACCTGCAATTATTTTAACGTCTCCTCTATTCGGAGTTTCAATTTTAAAATTAGGTTTTCCTCTTCTTATATTATTTTTAAGTTTGTATGTGTTTGGAATAACGCTAGGCTTATTTGTTAGCTCTGGTCTAATGAGATTTGGACCATCTTTTGAAAATATAGCTTGGTCATCTTTATTCTTGTTAGCCCCACTAGGCTGCATTTATTATCCAATAGAAATTCTACCTGATTTTTTTCAGATAATTGCAAAAGCTTTACCGCTAGTTTACATTTTTGATGAGACAAGAAATATTTTATTAAATGGCTTAGTAAATTATGAAAATATTATTCAAGCTTATTTATTAAATATTATTTATCTAATTTTTGGAATAGCTTTATTTTATTTCTCTTTTTTAAAAGCAAGAGTAAAAGGAACATTAATAAATATGGGTGAATAATTGGTGCGCCTGCTAGGAGTCGAACCCAGAACCTCCTGATCCGAAGTCAGGCGCTCTATCCAGTTGAGCTACAAGCGCATATTATATTAATATAGCATTTTATGGAAAAAAAAATAAATTTGATTGTCAATAAGTTTGAAAATGACCTGCGGATTGATATTTTTGTTAAAAAGAGAGAAAATATTATCAGTCGAACTAGAATCAAAAATCTCATTCTCGATAGTAAATTAAGAATAAATAAGCAGATAATAACTGATCCCTCTAAAAAAATTTCTTTAAATGATCGAGTAGAACTAATTATACCTGAGCCAAAAAAAGCATCCTTAAAACCTTACAAATTTAATTTAGATATAGTCTTTGAGGATAAGGATTTGATTGTTTTAAACAAGCCCGCAGGAATAGTAATGCATCCAGGAGCAGGAAATTTTGATAATACTATTGTGAATGCACTTATGAATTATAACAAGAACTCCCTGTCAAATATAGGTGATGAACTAAGACCTGGCATAGTACATAGAATTGATAAAAATACATCTGGACTAGTTGTAATTGCAAAAAATAATCAAACTCATGAACATCTTTCAACTCAATTTAATAAGCATACAATTAAAAGAATTTACCAATTACTAATTTGGGGAAAAATTAGACCCTCGAAAGGTAAGATAGAAACACTTATTACAAGAAGTTCAAGAAACAGACAAATGATGGAGGTAAGTAGCAGAAAAGGAAAAAAAGCAATAACAAATTATCAAACTTTAGAAATTTTTGAAAATAAAAATATACCAACTCTAAGTCTTTTGGAGTGTAAATTAGAGACAGGTCGAACTCATCAAATTCGCGTTCATATGAATTATTTAGGTAACAGTATAGTTGGTGATGACAAATATAAGAAAAAATTTAAAAAAATTAAAGATATTGACCAATCATTAGAAAAAATTTTAACTGAATTAAATAGACAGTTTCTTCATGCAAAGACATTGGGATTTATTCACCCAAGTAAAAATAAAGAAATGATTTTTAACTCAATTCTGCCACAAGAGCTTGAAATAATCTTAAAAACACTAAGAAATACAAGCAAATAAAACATTGAAAAATTTTAAATATTAATTAGATAAAACGTCTATGAACACAGCTATAAATAGCAATCTGCCAATTCTGAGCAATGAAGGGGGACTTTCTGCTTACTTGGAGCAAATTAAGAAGTTTCCTATGCTTGATGCAGAAGAGGAATATATGCTTGCTAAAAATTGGAAATCGACTGGAAATATAAAATCTGCAGAAAAACTTGTTACTAGTCACTTAAGATTAGTTGCTAAAATTGCTATGGGGTATAAAGGCTATGGATTACCAGTCAATGAAATGATTTCTGAAGGAAATATAGGACTCATGCAAGCTGTCAAAAAGTTTGAACCTGAAAAGGGTTTTAGATTAGCTACTTATGCGATGTGGTGGATTAGAGCATCAATTCAAGAATATATTCTTAAATCTTGGAGCTTGGTAAAAATTGGAACTACCACTGCACAAAAAAAATTATTTTTTAATTTAAAAAAACTAAAAAATCAAATTGCTCCTCAATCTGAAGGAGATCTGAGAAACGAACATGTAGATGAAATTGCAAATAAATTAAATGTAAGCAAACAAGAAGTGGTTTCAATGAATCGTAGACTTTCTGGAAAAGAATTTTCACTTAACGCGCAGGTTGGTGAGGACGGTGATGAATGGCAAGACTGGCTGGTAGATAAAGAGTTAGATCATGATCTTAAATTTGCTCATCAGGAAGAAATGAAGCAAAGAAAAGACCTATTAAAAGATTCAATCAAAGTTTTAAATGAGCGAGAAAGAGAAATTTTGTACTCTAGAAGATTAAATGATGACCCAACTACCCTTGAGGATTTAAGTAAGAAATACAAAATTAGTCGTGAGAGAGTTAGGCAAATTGAAAATAAAGCTTTTGAAAAATTACAAAAACATATGCTTTTACTTGCTAAATCTAAAAATCTTTTACCTGTCAATTAAACTTCAAACGGATTTTCAATTAAAATTGTGTCGGTCCTTTCGGGACTAGTCGATACACTAGATATTTTTGCACCTATAAAATCTTCAATTGCAAATATATATTTTTTTGCATTTTCCGGAAGATCATTAATATTTTTTATTCCATTAGTTGATGACTTCCATCCATCAAATGTTTTATAAATAGGTTTGATTTTTAACTGATCTTCGACTGCAGCAGGTAAATAGTTTATTTTTTTTCCATCTAAATCATATTCGACACACATTTTAATCTCATCTAGCTCATCAAGCACATCAAGTTTAGTTAAAGCAATACCATCAATTCCAGAAACTTTTATAGTTTGTCTAACCAAAACTCCATCAAACCATCCACATCTTCTTTTTCTACTTGTCACAGTTCCAAATTCTTTTCCTCTTGTTCCTAATAATTCACCAATTTCATCCTCTAACTCTGTTGGAAATGGTCCCTCACCAACTCTAGTGGTATATGCCTTTGTGATTCCTAGTACATAATTAATTGAGTTAGGTCCACACCCAGTTCCTGTTGCTGCGCTAGATGCTACTGTATTTGACGAAGTTACAAAAGGGTACGTACCGTGATCGACATCCAGTAAAATACCTTGGGCACCCTCAAATAATATCTTTTTCTTATGTTTTTTAAATTGGTCAATTTTAAGCCAGACTGGTTCAGAGAATTTAAGAATTTCAGGAGCAATTTTTAAAAGATCTTTTTTAAGTTGATTTTTTTCAAAAATTTTTTTTCCTAATCCTTTTCTGATTGCATTATGATGTAATAATACTGTTTCTAATCGTTGGTCTAAATTTTTTTCTGATCTTAAGTCCATAACTCGAATGGAGCGTCTTCCAACTTTGTCCTCATAAGCAGGCCCAATACCTCTTCGAGTAGTTCCAATCTTACTTTTGCCTGCAGCATCTTCTCTAATTTCATCCATTTCACGGTGAAATGGTAGAATTAAATTTGCGGCTTCAGAAATCATAAAATTTTCTGAATTTACATCTACACCTTTTTCTCTAATTTCTTTTATCTCATCTAATAAAGCCCAAGGGTCTACTACAACACCATTTCCAATAATTGAAATTTTATTTTTTCTAACAATACCTGAGGGAAGTAATCTCAATTTGTAAGTTACTCCATCTATCACAAGAGTGTGTCCAGCATTGTGACCGCCTTGAAATCTAATAACAATGTCTGCTTGCTCAGATAACCAATCTACAATTTTACCTTTTCCTTCATCTCCCCACTGTGATCCTACAACTACAACGTTTTTCATTATCTAAAAATTTGTTTTAATTTAATTGAATTTAAGTGGTTTATCGGACCATGTCCTTTTCCAAATTGTGGGTTAGTTATTATTGCAGAACTTACATACTTAATACCCAACTCACAAGATTTCTTTAAACTTTTTCCACATGAGAAAAAAGAAGTAATCGCAGTTGACAATGTACAGCCAGTTCCATGGGTATTTTTAGTTTTAAATCTTTTATTCGAAAATATTTTAACTTCTTTTTTATTTACGAATATATCATGTACTACTTTTGATCTTAAATGACCACCCTTAATCAAAACATTTGGTACTCCCAATTTTATTAATTCTTTAGCTGCAAAAATCATACTTTCTTTACTGTTTATTTTAATCCCAGTTAAAATTTCGGCTTCTGGAATATTGGGTGTAATTAATGATACTCTTTTAAGTAATTTTTTTTTCATTAATAGAATAGCTTGATTGGTTATAAGTTTAGATCCACCTTTTGCTATCATTACAGGATCTAAAATAATTTTTTTAATCTTAAATCTATTTAATGAGTTATAAACTTTATTTATTACTTGCGTAGAGTGAAGCATTCCGATTTTTATAGCATCGGGATAAATATCATTTACAGTATGAGCTATTTGATTATAAATTTCTTCAGCAGGAATAGGTACTACTGATTTCACACCTCGAGTATTTTGAACAGTTACAGCTGTAATTGCTGTCATGGCATAAATCCCCAAACAAGAAGCTGTTTTAATATCTGCCTGAATACCTGCACCTCCTGATGAGTCAGAACCTGCAATAATTAAAATTTTTGACTTAATTTTCAAATTAATTAATTTTTTTTAGGACAATATTTACACATTTAGAGAGAAGATTTCTATTGTAACTTTCTCCCATTATTCTTATCTTTGACTCTGTTCCTGATTTTCTTACTAGAATTCTTCCTTGCCCTCTAATTAATTTTGAAGCTAATTTAATTGAATTTTTGATTTCTGGTTTATTTATAATATTCTTGTCTTTAACTTCTATATTTTTAAGAATTTGAGGTATTTTTTTGAATTTTTCAAAAAATTCACTAGCCTTTTTTCCCTTTCTAAGAGCAAATAAAGATTCTAAAGCAACAAGTAATCCATCTCCAGTAGTTGCAAATTTTCCTAAAATTATATGACCAGACTGTTCACCACCTAGATTAAATTTGTTTTTTTGCATTTTTTCTTTAACATATCTATCGCCAACCTTTGCACGTATAAATTTAATATCTTCTTCTTTTAAATATTTTTCAAGACCATAATTAGACATCAATGTTCCAACAACTCCTCCTTTTAACATTTTTTTATCTTTCCATCTTGTGGCCAAAGCAGCAATAATTTGATCTCCATCAATAATATTACTTTTTTCATCACACATAATTATTCTGTCAGCATCTCCATCTAGTGAAATACCTATGTGAGCTTTATATTTTTTCACAGCAGATTTTATCTTCTCAGGAAATGTAGAGCCGCAATTTTTATTAATATTTAACCCATTAGGGTTTACACCTATAGCAATTACTTTGGCACCTAAAGATTTTAACAATTCAGGGCCAGCTCTGTAACCAGCCCCGTTTGCACAGTCAATTACAATTCTAAGACCTCTTAAATTAAATTCTTTAGTAAAATTTTTTTTTAATATCTTAATATAATCTTCTGTTCCTGTTTCTAATCTTTTAACCCTCCCTAATTTTTCTGGTTTTGAAAGACTTTTTATAATCTTTTTGTCTATCAAGCTCTCTATCTTTTTTTCTATTTTATCTGATAATTTCATTCCATCAGGACCAAATAATTTTAATCCATTATCATTGTGTGGGTTGTGAGATGCTGTAATCATAATTCCCATATTAGCTTTCATAACTTTTGTAAGCATAGCCAATCCGTTTGTTGGTAGGGGTCCTAAGGTATATACATGCATTCCAGCAGAGGCTAATCCAGATACAAGTGCTGGCTCCAAAGTATAGCCTGATAGTCTTGTATCCTTAGCAATTATTGCGGTTTGTTTCCTTTTTTTTTGTGACTTAAAATATGTTCCACTCGCTAAACCAAATTTAAAAAACATATCCCCATTTATATTTTTACTGTTGATGGCCCCCCTTATACCGTCAGTACCAAAATATTTTTTTGTCATTAATTATCTATAATTTTTTTAAAAATTTTTAAGCCTTGAGTAATTTCATTTACATCATGAATTCTTAAAATTTGAACACCTTGCATCATTAAATAAATTGATGATGCTAATGTTCCTCCAATCCGAGATTTACTATCATTTTTTCCAGACAATTCCTTAATAAATTTTTTTCTTGAGTTTCCTACAAGTATAGGAAAACCAAGCGAATGAAAAATAGAAATATTATAAATTAGACTCATATTATGTTTCAAATTTTTTCCAAACCCTATACCGGGATCTAAAATTATATTATTATGAGTGATTCCTTTTGATCTTATTAGTTTTATTTTTTTTTCAAAAAAATCATATATATCTAATAGCTCATTTTTGTAACTTGGTTTTTTTTGCATATTTTCTGGCACACCTTGTGAATGTTGAATTACGAATGGAAATTTATACTTCTTTAATATATTTACTGTATTGGTATCGAAATCTAGACCTGAAACATCGTTAATTAATTTAACTCCTAAATTTATACCTTTTTCCATTATATTTGATTTTCTAGTATCTAAAGATATTGGTATTCTTTTTTTGATTAGCGACTCTAAAACTTTATTAATCCTCCTCCATTCTAGATTATCACTGATTGCTTTTGATCCAGGTCGAGTTGATTCCCCACCAACATCAATTAAATTTGCCCCATTATTTATTAAATTGGTTGCATGATTTATCCCTCTTACTTTTGAATTAAATTTTCCTCCATCAGAAAAGCTGTCGGGTGTCAAATTTAATACACCTAATAAGTTAGGTATTTTTTTAAAATTGAAATTAGAAAAATTATTTTTTTTTGATTTAACTTTAACTAAATCAAAATTTATTTTTTTTCTAACTGACTTTGGTAAATTCTTTATTTGATTAATGGAAATTATCTTTTTAGATTTTCTTGTGATTATTTCAACTTGATCAAATGAAATTTCTTTTGATTGGTTTAATGAAATAGCTTTTTTCTTATTTACTAAAATCTTTGAATTTTTTCCGTAATAGAAATTACACACTCTTGTGTAATATCTAACCATTAAAATTAATGAACGATTTTTGGTTTGAGCCCCATTGCACCCATAGCAGAACTCTTTTCATCTTCGACTTTTAAATCTTGTTTATCAGTAGGATATATGTTTTTATTGATTATATTTTCTATCTCTTCACCAGTTAAAGTTTCATATGTCATCAAAGCTTTCGCAATTTTATGTAGATCGTCAACTTTTTCAGTAAGTATTTCTTTTGCTTTGTTATAGCCTTCATCAACCAATTTTCTAATTTCTTTATCAATTTTTTGGGCTACTGCCTCTGAAACTGATTGTGTTTGGGTTACAGATCTTCCAAGAAATACTTCTTCTTGATTTTCGCCATATTCAACAGGTCCCATTTCTTCGCTCATTCCATATTTTGTTACCATAGCTCTTGCAAGTTGAGTTGCTTGATTGATGTCAGATCCACTTCCTCCTCCTGCACCAGTTGAAATGTTATCTTTTCCAAAAATTACTTCTTCCGCTACTCTACCACCAAAACATACAGCTAGACGTGCTTTTAAATATTTAATCGAAAAACCATGTTTATCTCTTTCTGGTAAATTCATAACCATACCTAAAGCTCGACCTCTTGGTATGATCGTTGCCTTATGTATTGGATCGTAACTAGGCATATTAAAAGACACCAAAGCATGACCTCCTTCATGATATGCTGTTAATTTTTTTTCATCTTCAGTCATAACCATTGAACGTCTTTCTGCACCCATCATTACTTTGTCTTTAGCTTCCTCAAACTCACTTAATGTGACGATTCTTTTATTTTTCCTTGCAGCCAATAAAGCTGACTCATTGACTAAGTTTGCTAAATCTGCACCTGAGAAACCTGGCGTTCCTCTCGCAATAGTTCTTAAATTTACGTCAGGAGCCATTTTAATTTTTTTAACATGTACTTTTAATATTTTTTCTCTTCCAATTATATCTGGATTTGAAACTACTACTTGTCTGTCAAACCTTCCTGGTCTTAATAAAGCAGGATCTAAAACATCTGGTCTGTTAGTTGCAGCTATAATTATAACACCCTCATTAGTGTCAAAACCATCCATCTCAACTAAAAGCTGGTTAAGTGTTTGCTCTCTTTCATCATTTCCACCACCCAAACCTGCTCCTCTACTTCTTCCAACCGCATCAATCTCATCTATGAAAATTATACATGGAGAATTTTTTTTTCCTTGTTCAAACATATCTCTAACTCTTGATGCTCCAACTCCAACAAACATCTCAACAAAATCTGAACCTGAAATAGTAAAAAAGGGAACTCCAGCTTCACCAGCAATAGCTCTAGCTAGTAAAGTTTTTCCTGTGCCTGGTGGACCAACTAACAATGCGCCTCTTGGGATCTTTCCACCCAACCTACTAAATTTTTTAGGGTCTTTTAAGAATTCTACAATTTCTTCAACTTCTTCTTTTGCTTCCTCAACACCTGCAACATCATTGAAAGTTACTTTTCCTTTCATTTCATTCATCATTTTTGCTTTTGATCTTCCAAAACCCATGGCGCCACCTTTTCCACCTTGCATTTGTCTCATAAAGAAAATCCAAACTGCAATTAGTAACAACATAGGGAACCATGAAAGTAACACACCAAACAATGATGGCATTTTTTCTTCAAGTGGAGCAGCAGAAATACTTACTCCTTTGTCAGACAGTTTTTCTATTAAATTAGGATCATTAGGTGAATATGTTTTAAAACTATTTCCGTTTGCATACACTCCATTAATGTTGTTGCCTTGTATCTCTACCTTTACAACCTCACCATTTTCAACAGATTCTAAAAACTCTGAAAATATAACTTGATTTGAACCTCTGGTATTAGATTGAGGATTCTTAAACATATTATAAAGACCGATTGTCAAAAAGACAATTATCGCCCACATCGCTAAATTTTTAAAATTCATGACTATAAGATAAGAATTATTATTAATATAACAAGACTATTTTAATGTTCTTTTGTTAAAATGATAGTGTGATTGACCATCTTAATGACGCATCCGCCCAGGGTTTCTTTAAATAATCTCTTATTTTCAATTTTATCTATGATATTATCAATTTTTTTGCCTCTAACAGGATTCTGCTTTTTACCCATAAACAGAATCAAATCTGATAAAGATCTGAATACCACCTCATAAGAGTTATCAAAAAAATCCTCCTTCAATATTAACTTATTTTTTCTTTGATTCATCAATGAGTTAATTTTCTTATTTTTTTCAACATAAAATCTGATTGTTTTGTCGGAACGTTTTAAATTTTCTATAGTTAATTGAAATTTTTTTTTGTCTAAACCTATTGACTTTAATTGACCAATAAAATTTCTAATTTTAATTCTATTAAATTTTATTTCATAATTTGAGGGGTCATCAACGTAAAAATTGAAAACAAATTTGGAAATAAATAATAAATCTTTTTTATCAAATTGGATTAGAGGTCTAAGTAGATTGATATTTTTAACTTGTGTTTTCTCTCCTAATGATACTAAGCCTTTTAAGCCACTACCCCTAATCATTCTCAAAAAAAAATTTTCAAATAAGTCATCCATATGATGACCTAAAACTAAGTTATTTATTCTTAATTTATTACATTTAGAGAACAAAAGATCATATCTTTTTTTTCTTGCAAATGATTGAATACTATTTTGTGGTTTTTTACTCCTAACTCTAAGAATGTGTGAGTTAATATTTAAAGATTTGAGAATTTTTTTTACTTTAAATGCTTCATCGGTCGACTCTTTTCTTAATTTATGATCAACTATAAAATATTTAGGATTGAGATTATTTTTAAAAGCAAATAACTTTGTTAAAAATGCTAAAGCTAAACTATCAGCGCCTCCTGATACAGCAACAATAAAATTATTGTTTATTTTGAAAGAATTTTCAAATTTTCTATAAATTTTATTAATCCTTTGATTGCTTAATTTGTCTTTATATTTTTTAGGAATTTTGTTTCTTACACTCAAATTTTTGAGACTCATACTTTGCTTTTTGAATTACAGATTGATTTGCATCAGGATACTGTTTTTCAACACCTCTGATCATTTTACAACCTTGATCCTTTTCTCCAATCTGTATCATTGATACGCCTAATTTTAATAAATTAATAGGTGCTTTTTCACCTTTTGGGTATTTTTGATATCCCTCTAAATAAGCTGATGCTGCATCAGTAAAAAGTTGTCTTATTCTGAAAGTTTCAGCATACCAATATTGTGCGTTGCCAGCTAATTTATGTTTAGGATTTGTAATAACAAATTCTCTAAACGCTCTTTCAGCAGTAGCATAGTCTCCAACTTTTAAGAAACTTGTGGCAAACTCATATTGTTTTGCAGCAGAAACTTCTGGTAAAATTTTTTCCTCTGCCTGGAATGTTTCAGTTACAATTGAAGCTGTTGTTTCGACGGATTGAATTTTTTGTGTTGTTTCATTTTGAGAGTTATCTTTGTAAGAAATTGATCCTAGGTCTTGTGGTTGTGATGAACCAGGTAATATTTCTGAATTCTCAGTTGAATTTTTTTTTGTAATCTTATTATTTATTTCACCAGTTGATAGAACAGTTTCTAAATCTTGAAACCTAAGTTGATTATCGGATTGTACCTTTGATAACCTATTAGATAATTTATCTAACTTAAAATTAATTTCCTCAAATTTATTTGTGAGCTCCCGGAATTGATTTTCAATCTCAGAGAGTTTTAGTAAATGACGTGTTAATACATCTTCAGAGTTATTGCCTCCACTAGATAAGCTTAAATTTGTATTATTAAATTCACTTGAATTTGAGTACACTGCTTTTTCTAAGGTTTTTAAATCTTTTTTAATTATTTCGAGACTTTCATAAATATTGTGATTATCAGCTAGTGATGGATAGCAGATTAAAATATTTATTAATAAAAATATTTTTAATTTAAAAAATAATTTTAAATGGCTCATCTACTAAGGTTATGTTGAAAATAGTGGCAAAAAAAAGACCTCTTAAATAATCAATATTTAAGAGGTCTAAAATCTTTAATTATATTTTTAGTTTGCTTTAACAGTTACAGATCTTCTATTTTTTGACCAAGCCAATGGATTTGATCCAGAGTCTACTGGTCTTTCTTTACCGTAACTTAAAACTGAAATTCTATCTGATGAGATGCCGTATGTCATCAAGTAGTCTTTTGCAGCATTAGCTCTTCTTTCACCTAAGGCTAAGTTGTATTCTCTCGTTCCTCTTTCGTCTGCATGACCTTCTAATACAACAGTTATATTAGAATTTTTTCTTAACCACGCAGCTTGTTTTCTTAGTGTTTCTCTTGAGGCAGTTGTTAAAACAGACTCATTTGTTGCAAAAAATACTCTGTCTGGAACACCTGACGCTAAGTATTCAACAGTATCAGTACCTGTATAAACATCACCCTGCATTTGTCCTGTAGAAGCTTTTTGAGTTGCACAGGCACTCAAAGCCAAACAGACAACTAATGCTAAAAAAGTATTTTTAAGAATTTTGTTAAATTTCATTATTGCTCCTTCGCTCAATGTTTCAAAAAACTTAGTTTTTCACAACTAATTAGATGTTTCAAGTCTAAAAATCAAGCTAATTAGTTGTTAATTGCTCAATAAAGATGACCATGATGGGTCTGATCCATCAGTCGGGGTAGGTACTAGTCTCTCATTATAGCCTGTTAAGTCTATAGACCACAATTTTGCAGAAAATCCCTTCCCATTTGCATCAGTTTTAGTTTCTCTATAAAAAATAAGAACTCTTCCATTAGGAGACCATGACGGAGCTTCCTGATAATAATTTTCAGTTAGTAATCTTTCTCCAGTCCCATCTGTTCTCATAACTCCAATATAAAATTTTCCTTTATGCAGTTTTGTAAATGCTATCAAATCTCCCCTTGGAGACCAAACTGGAGTCCCATAAATTCCTCTACCAAATGATATTCTTTTAACATTACTACCGTCACTTTTCATAATATAAATTTGCTGATAACCACTTCTATCAGAATTAAAGGAAATAAATTTTCCATCAGGAGAATATGAAGGAGATGTATCAATAGAGGGATGATTTGTAATTTTTTCGACTATTCTATTTTCTAAATCCATAGTGTAAATTTCTGAATTTCCATCTTTTGCAAAACTCATAATAATTTTTTTTCCATTAGGAGAAAATCGTGGTGCAAACGTCATACCAGGAAAATCTCCCACAACTTCTTGAGTTCCTGTTTCAATATCTAACAAATAAACCCTTGGTAGATTCCTGAAGTAAGATAGATAAGTAACTAGTTGACTTGTTGGATTAAATCTTGGCGTTAACACAAGTTCATTTCCAAGTGTCAAAAATTTGTTATTGGCGCCGTCTTGATCCATAATAGCTAACTTTTTTACTCTTTGAGTTTTTGGACCCTTCTCTGCAACATAGATAATTCTTGTATCGAAATAACCTTTTTCACCCGTCAATCTCTCATAAACTTTATCTGTAATTATATGTCCAACACGTCTCCAATTATTTGGTACAGTGGTAAATGCTAATGCCATCATCTCTTTTCCCGCTAGTACATCCCAAAGTCTAAATTCTACTCTTAATTTCTCATCAACATAACTTACTTTCCCTGTAATTAAAGCTTGTGCTTTAATTAAATTCCAATCTTCAAATCTTGGTTTTAAGTTAGCAATCTCTGGAGCTTGCAAGAACGAGTCTTTATTTAATGGGTTAAACAATCCTGATGTTTTTAAATTATTTTCAACAATATTTGATATTTCAGAACCAATATTCTTTTTTTTAAGAATATTTTGAAAATTTTTTCTAGACTCATCATCTATTGACAAAGGGGAAACAGCCACAGGTAATGGATCAAGATTACCCCTTGTTATATCAACCTCAATTAAACTATAAGAGTAAGAGGGAATAATTATAATTAATAAAGTAATTAAAAAATTTTTTATTTTCATAAGCTATATTAACCTTCTAACATTTCTCTTGCATCAAAATTTAATTGTAGCTCTTTCCATCTTTCATATCCAGTGCTAGGTACTCTTAGAGGTTGACACAATTTAATAGCTCTTAGAGCACTTTCTGCTAAAACTTTATAAAATCCTTGGCCTGGTTTATTCATTCTAGCATGATCTAAAATTTCAGATTTTGTAACTGATCCATCTGGTTTTAATTCCAATCGTATTCTGACTAATAAATTTTCATTATACGGCAATCCCAATGGAATACTCCAACAACCAAAAATTTGTGCCTTTAATGCATCTTCCTCGCTTAACGATAAACCAGTATTTTCAAAATTTTTATTTTGATCCTGACTTAAATCTGGATTTTTTTTTAAAACTTCAGCTTTATTCTCTATCGATTTATCAATTAAGGCAGCAATATTATTTGGATCAAACAATTCATCTTTTTCAAATTCTGATACCTGTTTGACCTCATTATCAATTTTTTCTGGATTTTGTTTATCATCTTTAATTTTTTCTATCTTTTTTACTTGATCTTCAGGCATAGGAATTGCATCAGGCTTTTTCTTTTTAACTTGTTTTGGTGGAGCTTGTTCAGATACTAATTTTTTCTCTTTTTCCTTAACTTTTTCTATTATCTTTTTAGCCTTAGGGGCAAATGGAATATTAGTTTTTTCAGTTATTTGAATAAGTTCAACTGACACAATAGGAGGAAGATCAATCGGTTTTTTTGCAAGAAAAGGAATGCTCATTGCAGTAATAAAAATTATGAACAAATGCAAAACAGAAGAGATTACAATACTTCTATTCACAAATTTAATTACCTTTCTTTATATGGTTCCGAAATTAAAGCAACCTTTGTGAAACCAGAGCCAGAAAGCAATCCCATAATTTCAAGAACCCTACCATAATTAATTGTTTTGTCTCCTCTAACATAAATTCTTGTATCTGTTCGATTTTTTGAAACTGCCAATACCTTTGCAATAATTTTTTCGTATTCAACCTTGGATTCTTGTATAAAAATTTCACCTTTAGAATTGATTGTTAGTGTCAGAGGCTCCTGTTCCTCTGGTAAAGAGTCTGCAGAGCTTTCTGGCAAATCTACTTGTACACCAACTGTTAATAAAGGAGCTGTAACCATAAATATTATTAATAAAACTAACATTACATCCACAAATGGAGTTACATTTATTTCACTCATAGGTTCTTTAGATGAACGATTTAATTTAAATGCCATTTAAATAATAGTGAGAAATCTTTTTGAGAAATTTTCTAATTTTTGTGTGTATTTTAAAGAGTCATTGTTAAATTTATTATAAGCAATAACAGCTGGTATAGCTGCCAACAAACCTAAGGCGGTTGCGAAAAGTGCCTCTGCTATTCCAGGCGCAACAATTGCTAGACTTGTATTTCTTGAAATAGCTATTGATTGAAATGAATTCATGATTCCCCAAACTGTTCCAAATAATCCTATGAATGGAGCTGTTGAGCCAACTGTTGCCAAAAAAGTAAATCCTTTTGTAATCTTTGACATTTGTTTTTCAATTCCAGTTTCCAGCATTGATGTCATTCTTGAATTTAAATCGGTTCTAGACCTTTTTTTAAGTAAATTTTGCATTGCATCTTTAAACACTAGTGCCATAGGATCGTTTATATTAGCTGGCAAATTATTATAAAAAGACTCTGCAGATTTTGAATTCCAAAACTTAGTCTCAAATTCCTCTGAGCTTTCATTTATTTTTTTGAATAATTTAATTTTTTCAATTATCACTGCCCATGAGTATATAGAACATGCAATTAGGATAATTATTACAGATTTTACGATGATATCTGCTCTCAAAAAAAGATTCATGAGCGAAAAGTCAGAGCTTGATGCGAGACCTACTGCTTGTGATGCGATGTCAGCTTCCATATATAATGCCTTCTCACACTTAAATGTGTCATGAATTTGTCTTCAAAATTGAAATTACTCGTCCTTTTTGTACGTTTCGTAGTAAAAACTAGCTATTAAAATAGCATCAGCTTTGTTGGAGTCCTTTTTTTTTGATAGTTGTGCCGAAAAATAAGGAAATATTTCAATAGCTCTTGTCCTGCTAGCATCTTTTTGGGAGTTTATTAAGTTAAAATATTTTTTCCATTTAGCAGGTCTAACAAAAAACATTGGTAACTGCATCGCTGAACATATTCCTTTCAATATTCCAAATGACTGTCCAAAGTTAAACATACTCGTTACACCTTGACCTGGCATTGCAGAAACTTGTTCAATTACAACTCTTATATCTTTGTGGCTGGTATCAATTCTTTTAAAAATTTCGTTATAAATTTGCGCACCATTTACTTGTTTTTTGTTCTTTTTTCCATCGGTCATAACTGGCATTTCGATAACATCCAAAATTTTACCCTCCTCAAAAAAGCAAATTGAGCCTGATATTCCTGGGTCTATGCCAACAATTAACACAATCTTTTTTTATGTTGAAAATTGTTCATTTGAAAAAACATTTTGTACATCATCATTTTCTTCTAGGGCTTCAAAAAAATTAATTAATTCATCTTTTTTATCTTTAGAAATTTCAATACTATTTAAGGGTATCCACTCAATACTGGTGGAAATAAAATTTTTAATCTTTTTTTCAAGCTCTCTTTTAACAGTATAAATATCATTTGAAGAACATTGTATTTCATGAAATTCAATATTTGATTTACATTCATTTGCTCCAGCGTCAATAGCTAATTCAAAAATATCTTCATCAGATATTTCATTTTTCTCTATTTTGATAACTCCTAATTGACTAAAATTATGCGAAGCAGAACCTTGTGTACCCAAAGTTCCACCTGCTTTTTGAAAAATTGTTCTTATATTTGATGCGGTTCTATTTTTATTATCAGTCAAGGTTTCTACAATAACAGCTACTTTTTCAGGTCCAAAACCCTCATATCTCAAATTTTCAAAATTTAAATCATTATTAGTCGTAGACTTATCTATTGCTCTTTCAATGTTATCTTTTGGCATGTTGGCGGATCTTGCTGCTTGAATAGCAGAACGTAATCGTGAATTCATAGCAGGATCCTTGTCACCTAATTTTGCAGCAACAGTAATTTCTTTTGATAACTTTGAAAAAATTTTAGATCTTTGCTTATCTGCTTTGCCCTTTTTATGTTTTATACCTGCCCAATGAGAATGTCCTGCCATAAATTTATTTATTAATAGCTAGTTGACCTCCTAAGATAAAACTTTTTATATCTTTAGCTAGTCCGTTTTCTAAATTACAATCAACTATCACCCCACATAAAGTAGCTTCACCTTTTGCTGGAAAATGTTTAGTTGAATCTTTTTTCATAAATTTATTCAATGAATTCTCTTTATTCATACCTATCACTGAATCATAATCCCCACACATTCCCGCATCAGTTTGATAAGCAGTTCCATTTTTTAAAACTCTTGCATCATTGGTCGGTATGTGAGTATGTGTCCCAATTACAAGTGTAGCTTTTCCATCAAAATAATGTCCAATAGCATTTTTTTCACTTGTTATTTCTCCATGAAAATCAACTATTAAAAAATCATAGTCTTTTTTTAATTTAAATTTTGCTAAGAACTCTCTTGAAATATCAAAAACATTGTCACATTTTTTCATAAAAACATTTCCCATCAAGTTTAGTACTCCTATTCTTAAATTTTTTTTAGTCTCGTAAATTTCAAATCCTCTTCCTGGTGCAGGTTCAAATAAATTCTTTGGTCTCAACAACCTTTTTTCTTTATCAATAAAATTCATTATGTCTTTTTGATCCCAAATATGATTTCCAGTTGTAATAACGTTTACTCCACTTTGAAAAAATTCCTCACAAATTTCTTTTGTCAAACCTACACCAGACATGTCTGCATTTTCACCGTTGATAATTACAAAATCAATATTATTTTTTTTTATTTGAGCCGATAAATTGTCTATAATTTTAGAACAACCAGATAATCCAACAACATCACCTAAAAATAAAATTTTCATTTAAACTTTCCTATTTAACAATATAAAATCTAGTTTCACATCATAATTACTAGTTGGGATTTTTTTTACTTTCTGGAATGAAAAAGCAAAGCCAATTGTAACAACTTTTTTAATTTTTCTAATCTTTTTAATATATCTATCGTAAAACCCACCACCATAACCAACTCTATTTAAATGTTTATCAAAGGCCACAAGGGGGACTAATAAAATATCTGGGTAAATTATTTTTTTTGAAGTTGGCTCAGGTATTCCAAATTTGTTAATAGCTAAGGGATCTATTGTTGACCATTTAAAGAAGTCCATCTGAAATTTTTTTCTTATTTTTGGAAGTGAAATTGAGAATTTTTTTTTCTCAAAATTTTCTAAGATTTGCATTATATCAAATTCATAATTATATGGATAATATCCACCTACATTTTTACCTAACATCCTTTTTTTTTTTAGAATTTGTGTAATTTGATTAAAGTTAAAATTAAGGTTTTTAATTTTATTTTTTTTTCTGACTCCTAAAATTTTATTTCTAATTTGAACTTTATTCACAAGGTTTAATCAAGATAATTTATCTGAACTAGTTTTTTCAACAAAATTTGAGATTTCATCTGCTGCTTTATCTATTAATTTTTCATAATGTTTTTGATTAATTTCAATCTCATTTTTTAAATCCTCATGATTCTCATTCAATTTTTTTATTTCTTCTTCTTTTTGATCCTTATATTCATAAACTAGTGATTTTAATTCTCTAAATTTATTAGATAAATCATTTAATTCTTTTTTTTTTTGATCAACCTTTTTTTTAGTTTCATAATATTCATCCATCACTTTAACGGCTGTAATTAATAAAAGTTTATTTTCTCCAATATTCCCTAAATTATTTTTAAGATCATTAAATTTTTGATTAATTTGAATCAATAATTCCTCTAGATGCTCTTCTTGGCCATCATCACATGAAAGTAAAAATTCTTTACCGTTAAATTTTATAGTTACGTTTGCCATTTATCGATTTCATCCATTAATGTGTTAGTCTCCTGATTTAATTCATCTATTTTTTCTGAAAATTCTATTCTTTTTTTTTCTTCAATTTTTTCTTTATTTTGCAATTCATCAATTTTTTTAGATAAATTATCATGTTCATCAACTAAAGTTTTATATTTTTTCTCAATTTCCGCTTTTTCAATTTCTAATTGATTTTTTTGACCATTAAGAATTTCAACATTTTTTTTTATATCTGGATTCTCTAGGTTTAAGTTTTTTAATTTTGTTAAAGCTAAATTAAGCTTTTTTTCTTTTTCAAGTATAGAATTCATATATATATGTTTATATTATTAAATAGAATCTTCTTAGTCTAGACAGGATAATTTTGAGTAAACAATATAAAGAATTAGCTAATTGTATTAGATTTTTGTCGATTGATGCAGTTCAAAAGGCAAATTCCGGACA
The DNA here is from genome assembly GCA_902515095.1 of uncultured Pelagibacteraceae bacterium. Classification (GTDB taxonomy): domain Bacteria; phylum Pseudomonadota; class Alphaproteobacteria; order Pelagibacterales; family Pelagibacteraceae; genus Pelagibacter. The sequence continues at coordinate 8,227 of CABXTC010000004.1, read as the reverse complement.
TCCAGGAATGCCAATGGGAATGGCCGATGTAGCTACTGTTTTATTCAAAGATTTTTTGAATTTTAATCCAAAAAATCCTAGTTGGATAAATAGAGATAGATTTATTCTTTCTGCGGGTCATGGGTCGATGTTACTTTACTCTCTTCTTCATCTAACTGGTTATAAAAGTATTTCGATTAAAGATATTAAAAATTTTAGAAAACTTGACTCAATATGTGCAGGGCATCCCGAATATCATCCTAATACTGGTATTGAAACTACAACAGGTCCACTAGGGCAAGGAATATCCAATGCAGTTGGTTTTGCAATTTCAGAGGAAATTTTAAAAAAAAAGGTTGGAAAAAAAATTGTTAATCACAAAACTTATGTTTTAGCTGGTGATGGATGTTTAATGGAAGGGATAAGTCACGAGGCACTAAGCCTTGCCGGACATCTCAAACTAAAAAATCTTATTTTACTTTTTGATAATAATTCAATCTCAATAGATGGTCCAACTAACTTAGCAGTTTCAGATGATCATGAAAAAAGATTTAAAAGCTATGGTTGGGATTATTTAAAAATTAATGGTCATAATTTTAAAGAGATAAAAAAAGCTCTTAAAAAAGCACAAAAATCAAAAAAACCTATAGCGATTTCATGTAAAACAACAATAGGTTATGGATCTCCTAATAAAGGGGGCAAGGCTTCGTCTCACGGAAGTCCATTGGGTAACGAAGAGATAAAATTAGTTAGAAAAAAATTAAATTGGAATCATGATACTTTTGAAATTCCAAATAACTTAATTAAAGAGTGGAAATCAATTGGAATTAGAGCATCCAGAAAAGCTGATAAGCATCAAAAAATTTATAGCAAAGAACTTAAAAAATTAAGTTGGTTAGAATCGTCGTTTGCTAATAAATTTAGAAAAAATTTTTCTCCAGGATATGGTATTAGTAGAGAAACTATTTTTGAAGCCATAGAAAAAACAAAAGTAGATTATCTAAAAACTTTGAAGCCAATGGCGACAAGAAAATGTTCTGAAAAATTTTTAGAAATTGTTTCAAAACTTCCAAACTTAATTGGTGGTTCGGCAGACTTGGCTGGATCGAACAACACCAAAACCAAAAATCATAAAGTAATTAAACCAAATAATTTTTCAGGAAACTATATTCATTATGGAGTACGAGAGCATGCAATGTGTGGGGTGATGAATGGTATTTCACTTCATAGCGGTTTAATCCCATATGGAGGAACTTTTTTGATTTTTAGCGATTATTGCAAACCTTCAATAAGATTGGCTGCCATGATGAAACAAAAGGTCATCTACGTTTTTACTCATGACTCAATTGGTTTAGGAGAGGATGGCCCTACTCATCAACCGATTGAACAATTAACTAGCTTAAGATCAATTCCAAATTTAAATGTTTTTAGGCCTGCTGATTTGATAGAAACATTTGAATGTTGGCAGAAAGCTCTAGAAAGTGAAAATTCTCCAAGTGTTATAGCTCTAACAAGACAAGCTATTAATCCTATAAGAGTTAAAAATTCTTCAGAGAATAAATCTTCATTTGGTGCATATGAAATTTTTAGGTCCGGTGATGATATAAAAGTAACATTGATAGCATCTGGGTCTGAAGCAAGTTTAGCAAATGATGTTTGTCACAAATTGGCCACAGAGAACATCTATTCAAAAGTGGTATCAATGCCATGTCAAGAATTATTTGACCTACAAAGCAAAAATTATAAAAATAAGATTTTAACTGAAACTGAATTAATTGTTTCGATAGAGGCCTCTGAGACAAACTATTGGAAAAAATACACAGGATCAAAAGGATTGAGCTTTGGAATAAATGATTTTGGAAAAAGCGCTCCGTATAATGAAATTTATAATCATTTTGGATTAAGTGTAGAAAAAATAGTTAAAAAAATTAAAGAGAAATTATGAAGATAAAAGTTGGAATAAATGGAATGGGTAGAATAGGAAGAATGATTATTCGATCTATAATTGAAAACAATAATAAAAATATAAAAATTAATCATATTAATAATAGAACAAATTCTGAAACTTGCTCTACACTTTTACAGTATGACTCAATTCATGGAAAATTTAACGCAAATATAGATTTTGATGACAAACATCTAATTATCAACAAAAATAAAATTACATTTAGTCAAGAGACAAATTTGAATAACATTAATTGGAAAAAATATGATGTAGATTATGTTTTCGAATGTACCGGAAAATTTAATTCTAAAGATAAACTAGAACCTCATCTTAATAATGGTGCAAAAAAAGTTATTGTTTCAGCTCCTTGTAAAAATGCTGACAAAACAATCGTTTATGGAGTAAATGAATTAGTGTTGAAAAAAAGTGATAAAATTATTTCTGCTGCATCATGTACAACAAATTGTTTGGCTCCTGTGGCTCATGTTTTAAATGAAAATTTTGAAATTGAAAAAGGTTTTATGACAACAATACACGCCTTTACTAGTGATCAAAGGATTCTAGATAATTCCCACAAAGATCCAAGAAGAGCACGCTCTGCAAGCCAATCTATTGTGCCAACTTCAACGGGCGCATCTAAAGCAATTGGTGAAATCATCCCTTCACTAAAAGGAAAATTAGAAGGTGTGGCGATGAGAGTGCCCACTCCAAATGTCTCATTAATTGAACTTGTTTTTTGCACAAAAAAAGAACTAAGTGTCGAAAAAATTAATACAGCTTTTCACAGATTCAGTAAAAAAAATAAGGTTCTTGAAATCACTAAAGAAAAACTTGTGTCTATAGACTTTAATCACAACCCTGCCTCTTCAATCATCGATACAAATTTAACAAGTGTGATTGGTAAAAATATGGGTAAAATTTCTGCCTGGTACGATAATGAATGGGGTTTTTCAAATAGAATGTGTGATATAGCAGAACATCTTCACAAGATTTCTTAATGAAAAGTATAAAAGATCAAGATAATCTTAATCAAAAAAAAATTTTATTAAGATTAGATTTAAATGTTCCATTAAGAAATGGGTTAATTACAGATGAAACAAGAATTAATAAAATTATACCTGTTATCAATTATTTATTAGGAAAAAAATCTAAAATTATTATTATTTCTCATGTGGGAAGACCAAATGGTAAGAAAAAAGAAGAGCTTTCATTAAAACCAATTTGTGAAAATATTGAAAAAAAAATAAATCAAAGAATTAAATTGATTAAGGATAATATCTTTAAATTAAAAAGAGATGATTTATTTAAATATTCAAATGACCAAATAGTATTTTTAGAAAATATAAGATTTTATGAAGGAGAGGAAAAAAATGATGTATCTCTGGCAAAACATCTAGCTGGGCTAGCAGATTTGTACGTAAATGATGCCTTTTCTTGTTCACATAGATCTCATGCATCTGTATGTAAAATAACTGAATTTCTTCCATCTTTTGCTGGACTACAATTGGTAACGGAAATTAATGCTTTAAAAAAAGTTACAACTGAAATTAAAAAACCAATAACCTGTATTATTGGAGGATCTAAAATTTCAACAAAGATTGGTTTAATCAAAAATTTAATTTCTAAATTTAATAATATTATTATCGTTGGTGGGATGGCTAATAACATTATCAAATACGAAGGTAATCAAATAGGTAAATCAATCAACGAGGTAAATTGTGATTTAATGATCAAAGAAATTTTTGACACTTTAAAAAATTACCCCTGCACAATTACCTTTCCCGAGGACGTTCTGACAGGAAAAAATATGGATGACAAATCATGGGTAAAAAAAATAAATGATATTGAAGATGATGATTTCATACTAGATATTGGTCCGAAAACATTAAATAAAATTCAAGACATTATTGAAAACAGTGAAACAGTTCTTTGGAACGGGCCAGCAGGTTATTTTGAAAATCCAAATTTCGCCAATGGAACTTACGGAATAGCAAAAGCTATTATTAAAAAAAATAGAAATAAATCAATTTACTCAGTTGTTGGGGGTGGAGATACTGTGGCAGCTATAAATGAAATTAAAGTTAAAGAAAATTTTAATTTTGTTTCAACTGCTGGTGGAGCATTTTTAGAATACCTTGAAGGAAAAGAGCTTCCTGGTATAAAAGCATTAAATTAAAATGTCTGAATTAAATAATATAGCGCTTAAAATACTAAATGACGGCAAAGGTATCCTTGCTGCCGATGAGAGCACTGGAACAATGACTAAAAGATTAGAAACAGTTAAAGTTACATCTACAAAAGAGAATAGATTATTATTTAGAGAAACTTTATTTAGCGCCTCAAGTATGACTGATTGTATTGGGGGAGTAATTTTATATGACGAAACAATCAAACAAGAAACTTCAAAAAAAAACAAAATTCCAGAATTAATTTCAAAAATGGGTAGTGCCGCTGGTATAAAAGTTGACACAGGTGCTAAAGTTTTAGCTGGTTCACCTGAGGAAAAAATTACTGAGGGCTTAGATGGATTAAGAGAGAGGCTTAAAGAATATTTTAAGCTTGGGGCTAAATTTACAAAATGGAGAGGTGTTTATAATATATCTAAAGATTATCCTAGCAAACTTTCAATACAATCTAATGCACATGCTTTAGCTAGATACTCAGCATTAGTTCAAGAATGTAATATGGTTCCAATAGTTGAACCTGAAGTATTAATGGAAGGCGAGCATTCAGCAAAAGAGTGTTTTCTTAAAACTTCGGAAGTGATTAAGAAATGTTTTGAAGAGCTGATTTTACATAAGGTAGATTTAAAAGGAATTATATTAAAACCTAACATGATCCTAGCTGGTAATAAGTCTAAAGACAAAATATCAAATGAGGAGGTAGCAAGTCTAACCTTAAAGTGCTTAAAAAATTCTGTTCCCTCAGAGGTACCAGGGATTGCATTTTTATCTGGAGGTCAATCTGAGATAGAGGCGACAGAAAATTTAAATTTAATTAATAAAAATAATAATACTAATTTTATAATGAGTTATTCTTATGGAAGAGCACTTCAGCAAAGCGCACTTCAATTTTGGTCAAAAAATATTCATGATATAGAGGGTACGCAAAAGATATTTAATCACCGAGCTAAAATGAACTCTTTGGCTGCAAAAGGAAAATGGTCAATAGAAATTGAAAATCAATAAAAAAAAATTTATTTATTTAATTTCTCCAAATAAAATTAAAAAATCTTTCTACAAGGATCTTACTAATATTTTCAAAACCAAAAAAGTTAGTTTTTTTCAACTAAGACTAAAGAAAGTATCCTTTAAAAATAAGATTGTTATTGGAAGAAAAATTAAAAAAATATGCAAAAGATATAAAGTAAAATTTTTAATGAATGATGATGTGTTTCTAGCAAAAAAATTGAATACAGATGGATGCCATTTGGGTCAAAAAGATATGGAATTAACTTCTGCCAGGAAAATTCTTAAAAAAAAAATAATTGGTGTTACGTGCCATAATTCAATTGGACTTGCAAAAATAGCAATTAAAAACAAAGCTGACTATTTAGCTTTTGGTGCGTTCTTTGCCTCAAAAACAAAAAAAACTAAATATAAAGCAAACTTGAGTTTGCTAAAAAAGATTAAAAAGATAACAAAAACTCCTACAGTTGCCATAGGAGGTATTAATTCAAATAATTTTAAAAAACTCTTATTGAATAAGGCAAACTTTTTAGCTATCTCAGGCTACATTTGGAAAAATAAAAAACTAAAACCAATAGAAGCAATTGAAAAATTAAAATGAAAATAAATGCTGGCGAAATAAGAGTTGGGATGTTGTTAGAATATAAAAATGATTTATGGCAAGTTTTAAAAACACAACATGTAAAACCTGGCAAAGGAGGAGCATTTGCTCAAGTTGAAATGAAAAGCTTAAATAAAAATACAAAATTAAATGAAAGATTTAGATCAAGTGAAACAGTAGAAAAGGCATCTTTAGAGGAAACAGTATATAATTATTTATATGAAGATGAGGAAAATTTTTTTTTCATGGAACCAAAATCTTTTGAGCAAATAGAGATAAGGAAAAGTTTAGTAGGTGATAAAGGTAAATTATTGACTGAAAATTTAGAAGTATTTATAAGTTTTTACAATGACAATCCAATTTCAGTCGAATTGCCAAATCAAATTATTTCTAAAATAGAAACTACGGATGTAGCTTTAAAAGGTCAAACAGTTTCATCGTCTTATAAACCTGCAAAATTAATTAATGGGCTAAACATTCAGGTGCCTCCATTTATAGAGTCTGGTGATGAGATAGTTATAGACACTCGAAATTTAGAATATGTAAAAAAAATTTAGTCATATGAACTCAATTTCTTCAAATTTAAATATAATGATAAAAGCAAGTGAGAAAGCTTCAAAAATTTTAATTAGAGATTTCGGAGAAATTGAAAAATTACAGGTTTCAAAAAAAAGTCCTTCAGATTTTGTGACTAATTCAGATCTTAAAGTTGAAAAAATTCTTATTGAAGAATTAGAGAAAGCAAGACCAAATTTTTCATTTATTAGTGAAGAAAAGGGAATAAAAAAAAATAAAGATAGTAATAATACTTGGATAATTGATCCAATAGATGGGACCATTAATTTCTTACATGGAATTCCGCATTTTGCAATTTCAATTGCATTAAAATCAGATAATGAAATCGTTTCAGGTTTAATTTACGACCCTATAAAAGATGAGATGTTTTATGCTGAGAAAAATAATGGAGCTTTCTTAAATAACCAAAGAATTAGAGTTTCTAATAAAAATAATCTTGATGATTGTTTGTTTGCTGTTGGTGGAAAAATGATGAATGAGCCCGATTTTACAAATAGGAAATCTGGAAGTGCAGCGCTTGATTTAGCATATGTTGCTGCTGGTAGATATGATGGTTATTTTCAAAAAAATCTAAATTTATGGGATATCGCGGCAGGAATAGTTTTGGTGCAAGAGGCTGGTGGCATATTTAAAGATTTAAACTTGGACAATATAAAAAATATAAATGTTATAACGTCAAATCCAAATATTAATGTAAAATTTCATGAAAAAATCATGAACTTTTAATTGTTTTAAAAAAATCTTTTGCTATAAATCTCGACATGAAAAAAAATATACATCCTAAGTACCACAAAATAAAAGTTGAAATGACAGATGGTACTCAATTTGAAACAAGATCTACTTGGGGTTCTGAAGGTGATTTACTTAAGTTAGAAATCGATCCAAAATCTCATTCTGCTTGGACAGGTGGAAAACAAAAATTAATGGATAAAGGTAGAATAAGTAAATTTAATAAGAAATTTCAAAACTTTAAATCGGAAAAAAAAAATTAGATGTCAAATAGTCCTTTGATGCCAATGGCAACAGCCGTATGGCTTGTGGAAAACACAACACTTACTTTTAAACAAATTGCAAATTTCTGCAATATGCATGAAGTTGAAATACAAGGTATAGCAGATGGTGAGGTTGCTAAAGGAATTAAAGCTTATAATCCTATTATAGCAGGTCAACTTTCAAGAGAGGAGATAGAGCTTTCCTCAAATGATGAGAGTAGGCCTCTTCAAATAAATAATACAGATGTGGAAATTTCTAATGATGAAAAAAAAATAAAAAAATATATTCCACTTTCCAAAAGACAGGATAAACCAGATTCAGCTTTATGGTTAATAAAACAACACAATATTTTAAAAGACTCACAAATAGCAAAGTTAGTTGGTATTACAAAAAATTCTGTTACATCTATTAGAAATAAAAGTTATTGGAATTTTAATAATCTTAATCCTAAAGATCCAATAGCACTAAATTTATTTACACAAAAAGATTTACTTGATGCTATTCAGAAAGCAGAAAGAAGAATTAAAAGAGAAAAAAAAGAAAAAGAAAAGCAACAAAAACTAAATTCGAACTAATGAATAAAATAGATAGACATAGAATTTCAAAGATGATAACAAATCGTTTTTTTGGAGGTAGTTATTAAAATAGAAGTTAAAGATAATAATATCGAACAAGCTTTGAGGGTTTTAAAAAGAAAACTCCAAAGAGATGGTTTTTTTAAAATAATAAAACTTAAAAATAATTATGAAAAACCATCAGAAAAGAAAAAAAGAATTCTTCAAGAAAATATTAAAAGAGTAAAAAAATTAAATAAACTTAAAAATAGAATTTAAATGCCGCGGGGTGGAGCAGTCTGGTAGCTCGTCAGGCTCATAACCTGAAGGTCGGCGGTTCAAATCCGTCCCCCGCAACCAAATATGTTTAAAGATAGTACAGACACATTTC